>JACQOI010000016.1 GCA_016202615.1 Betaproteobacteria bacterium | reverse complement strand
GGAGTGGTGGGCTTTCGCCCCTCGACAGGCCGTATACCGAGGGCCTATGGCTTTCCGGCGCTTGCCCATGATTTTCAGGCCATAGCTCCGGCAGCACGCAGCACCGACGATGCTTATCTGCTGTTTCGAACCATGGCCGGGCCCGACCCAAGGGACTGCTTGTCCAATGCATTTTCCGCGTTGCCGCAGAACCTAAGTGGAGCGCGGCTTCGTCGTCTTCGCGTCAGATGTGTTCTGACCGCCGGGGATGCGCCAATCGATCCGCAGGTCAGAGCGAGCGTGGAACTCGCCGCCAGGACATTGAGCATGCTGGGTCATTCGGTCGATAGCGGCCCTGCGCCCTATGCGCCTGATCGAATCGATCGCATTTGGGCGACGCTCAGCTCAGCGGGCCTCGCGCGGGTGCTCGAAAGACATAAGGATTGGGAAGGATCGGTGCATCCTGCATCAAAGGCAACTGCCGAGCGCGGCGCGGCTATCGACGCTCGGCAATATATAAGCACACTGGACGACGTGGCAGCCCTGCGCCTGGAGTTTGCGGAATTGTTCGAGACAGTGGACGTATTGCTCACCCCGACGTCTGCTGCGCTGCCCTGGTCGATAGACCGTCCGTACCCGACAGCTATTGACGGCCGGGATGTCGGTCCCCGGGGTGCGGCGGTATTCGCCACATTCGTAAACGCGGCCGGGCTGCCAGCCATCAGCATCCCGGGCGCACCGGCGTCGAATGGCTTGCCGATCGGGCTTCAGCTCGTTGGCCGCTTTGGCGATGACGTCAGTGTGATGGCCCTAGCCGCGGAGTACGAGGAGGCAAACCCGTGGGTCGAACGCTGGCCGGAGCTGGCCGCCAAATGACGCCGGCCGGGAGGACGATATGACCTGTTGCAGCAGAGGAAGACGATGAGCTCTATTCGTGCAGTCACCGCCGCGGCGCTTATCGCCGGTAACGGCAAGGTCGAACGGGACGCGGTACTCGTCATCGAGGAGGGCCGGATTCGTGCGGCAGGCAGCGCCGCAAGCATCGAAGTGCCGCCAAATGCCGAGAGAATCGACGCGCGCGGATGCACGCTGATGCCCGGTCTCATCGACACGCATGTTCATCTCGGAGCGTTCAACTGTACGAGCTTCGGCAGCGCGCGCACCGCGCGGTTTGAGGTCACTCCGCAGCTGCAGTCCTTCTACGCGCTGTTTCACGCACAGCTTTGTCTTGAAATGGGTTTCACGACGCTGCGCGATGCGGGTCGCGGCACGCCCCGCGGCGATTTCGCGGAGGAAATGTGCGCCGTTCGCGACGCGATCAATGCAGGTATCGTGGCTGGGCCGCGCCTGCTGATCCTGGCGGAAACCGTGATCACCGGAGGCCACCTCGAGCTGCTGACGCTCCCCCGCGCCATGCCGAGGCCCGAGAATTTCACCGCCGACGGGCCGTGGGCATTGCGGCGCAAGGTCCGTGAGTTGATCCGCAGCGGCGCGGATGGAATCAAGACGAGCGTCTCCGGTGGCGTGGCGCTCGGCACGAGCCCGGACGTCCGAAACATGACCCAGGAGGAGCTCGACGCCATCGTCGATGAAGCGCATGCGTTTCGCAAGCCGGTGGCGGTGCACTGCTTCAACCCCGAGGGCTTGCACATGTGCGTAAACGCGGGCGTGGACACGATTGAGCACATGGTTTACAGCGATGCGGACTCGATCAAGCGGGTGCGTGATGCGGGCACCTGGGTAATACCGACGCTGCTCAACCGGTCGGATTACGTCATCGAAAAGAACGTCCGGCTCGGGTTGCCGCCATCGCTGATTGCGACGCAGAGAAGTATCCAGCCCGATTGCTTCCGCACGTTTCGCAGCATGAGAGAAAGCGGCGTTCGCATCGCTATGGGCACGGACATCCATAACGTCCCTGAGATGGGATGCGCTGCGAAGGAATTGGAGCTCTACGTCATGCACGGGATGACGCCGATGGAGGCGGTCGAGACGGCCACGCGAAATGCCGCTCAGGCTTTAGGCTTGGGTGCCGAGCTTGGTACGCTTGAAGCAGGAAAGATCGCGGACGTTATTGCTGTTC
>JACQOI010000265.1 GCA_016202615.1 Betaproteobacteria bacterium | reverse complement strand
GCGGATCTCCTCAGGCAGTGGATCTCCAACGGCCGTCAACTCAATAAGATCGTGGCGCAGATAGAATCCATCTCCATGCGCATCACGGAACGGCTGCTGCGAAAATCAAAGAAATCCTGATCTCGATGTGCGGAAAGTAGGTTATATTTGGGTTTCCGGTTGCAATTTTCTCTTTACGGAACAGCCAAGGCCAAATAATCCATATAAAAGAAAGAACGACCAACAATATAAAAACTCGTTGTCCCCAAATATCTACTTGTGGAGAATTAATCCATTCCGGCAAGGAAGCTCCGGTTAGAAACACATACCATTCCGCATAGGACGACATAGCTCGTTTGGGCGTTACTTGCCCAATCCACGCCAAAAAGGCGAGCAGCAGACAGCCAATAGCTCCGAACAAGAGGCGCATTTAACTAGCATAGCGCACCTTGCCTCAAGTATACAATCGCGATTAGTGTCGCTTCCGGGGATGGTGGAAACCCCTCGCCTTCAGGCGAAGCACATTGAAAGAGGGTGGTAATATTTCGGGATGCGTAAATATCGGCTGGGCGCGCACACGAAATTTGACCTCAAGGTACATGTGGTCTGAATACCCAAGTACCGTAAGAAGGTGATGACGGGTGAAGTTGCGATTCGTGTGCGCGACCTGATCCGACAGATTGCGATGGAACATGAGCTTCAGATCATCTCGGGGAAGGTAGCCCGCGATCACATTCATGTATTTTTGTCGTATCGACAGAATCAGGACCTGAGCACGATAATACAGTGGTTGAAAGGGATCAGCTCGCGAGTGCTGCTGCAGGAGTTCCCGCATTTGTGCAAGCAGTTTTGGGGTAGGCATTTTTGAGCGAGAGGATATCTGGCTGTGTCGTCGGGAAATCTCACCGACGAGATGATTCAACAGTACATCGATGAGCAAGAGGGCGAGCCGGTGCATGATGATAGTCGATTTCCAATCGACAATTTATGAAGCCACCGGCTTATAGCCGGTGGTTGTTCACTTATGCTTCGGGTTCAACGGGGTCTCCAATTCATCTTGCAGCGGAATTGTTCAAGGCGATGGCAGCCGTCAATATCGTGCGCATTCCCTACAAAGGGGGCACACCGGCTCTCAACGCTCTGATCAGCGGTGAAGTACAGTTGATGTTTCCTGCGGTGTCCACGGTAGGGGCGTATCTCAAGTCGGGCAGGTTGAAGGTCTTGGCCGTTGCCAGTGCGCAGCCTTCGGCGCTGCTTCCGGGTTTGCCTACTATAGCCGCCTCCGGCCTGCCCGGTTATGAATCGGTATCCATGTACGGCATGTTTGCGCCGGCCAAAACGCCTGAAGCGATTATCAATCGACTCAATCAGGAAATCGTGCGAGTGCTTAATACGCCGGAAGCGAAAAAGAAGCTGTTCAACGCGGGAGCAGAGGTCATCGCCAGTTCGCCTGAACGGTTTGCGGCGGCAATAAGGGCCGAAATGACCACGTTGGGCAAGGTCATCAGCGATCGCGGCATCAAGGTTGAATAGGCGCGGCGATGGCCCGGCCACAAGCACCCAGCGGCAACACGCGCAAGCTCGACGAGGTGAACGCCTGGACAAAGAAACGTCACGAGGCAGCGCTCGAGCCTGAGCTGCCTATCATCGATTCGCACCATCACGTATGGAGCGACCGACGGGGCCGCTATCTAATCCACGAGCTGCTGGAGGATATTGATACCGGCCACAACATCATCGCCTCGATATTCATCGAAGCCGAAACGATGTACCGCGCCGAGGGGCCGACCGCCATGAAGCCGGTGGGAGAAGTCGAGTTCGCCAACGGGGTCGCTGCGATGAGCGCGAGCGGCCGCTATGGGAAGTCGCGCCTCTGCGCGGGCATCATCGGCCATGCCGATCTCACGCTCGGCGATCGGGTGCAGCCGGTGCTCGAAGCACTGATTGCGGCGGGCAACGGGCGGTTTCGCGGCATTCGCCACACGGCAACCTGGGATACGGGAGACGCCGCGAAGCATCAGATACCGCGTCACCAGTCATTGCCCCACCAGATACTCAGTCCTGCCTTCCGCCAGGGCTTCGCCCGCCTCCAGCCGCTGGAGCTCTCGTTTGATGCTTGGCTGTTCTATCCGCAATTGCCCGAGCTCGTGGACCTGCTGAGCGCCTTCCCCAGCACGAACGTGGTTCTCACCCATTCCGGAGGACTGCTCGGCATTCCACCGCACGACGGCAGGCGCGATGAGGTATTCGCGATCTGGCGCGGTCATATCCGTGTGCTCGCGCAGTTCCCCAACCTGAGCATCAAGATCGGCGGATTGGGAATGATACGGTGCGGCTGGGATTTTCACCTGCGCACCGTGCCGCCGCCGTCGGAAGATCTCGCCGCTGCCTGGCGGCCGTATGTCGAAACTTGTATCGAGGCGTTCGGCCCCAGCCGTTGCATGATGGAAAGCAACTTTCCGGTCGACAAGCAATCGTGCGGCTATGGGGTGCTGTGGAACGCCTTCAAGCGGATCACGCAGGGTTGCTCGGACGCGGAAAAGGGCGCGCTGTACCGCGACACCGCGGCGCGGGTCTACCGACTGGCAGTCTGAGGTCAAGACGCGCACGAACGCCACGCGCGTGCGCACCGCAATGGGGATTCCTGCACCTGATGGCGCCCTTCAGCCATATGCCGCCGCGCATGAGTATCGGCCGCCCAATGTCTTGGGCAGTTGATGCTCCTACACGAGTGCCCGCGGCTGCTTGAGGTAGAGGTCCTTGATCGAATCCGCCGTCCAGCACGCAAGCGCTCCCACCGTACCAACCGGTTTATTGGCGCTATTCTGTGGAAATGCGCTGGCGCCGATCACGAACACGTTCGGCACATCCCAGGATTGCAAATAGTTGGCGCGGAAGCTTTGCCCGCCGCCGTGAGAAAGGACGTTGAATGTGCGGTTGTAATACTGCGCTACGGCCTTCTTCCAGCCCGAGCCCCAGCGCGGCGTGCCCGACGGTACAGGATGATATCGGAGCGGCGATACACCGACGGCGTTGACGCTCACATAACCGCCGCCGATGAAGCCTGAACAATAACCTCCGCGCACGCATTGACCGAGCGTCAACCCATAGGGATTCTTATAGGCGCGCGTCTGGGCCGACGTAGGTGACGAAAACGGCTTGTAGCCCAAAGACTTCGTGGCCTCCGCGAACAAAGAGCCGGCGTACGACGGCGTGGTGGACGGGTTCGGATACTCGCGCGAGCGTCGCCCTTCGAACGGGTTGCCGCCAGGCTGAAATTCGCCATTGAGGTTGCCGGCTTTGCCGCCCACGCCATAAATATGCTCGAACTGAGCGAGCTCCTTGCAAACGATGATACCGGCGACCCCGGCACCGACCCCCACGATGTCCACCGGTTTGAGTTTGGTGCCCGCCATCCTGTCTTAATCTTTCAACTTGACGTGCTTAGGATATCCCTGTGCGTCCACCTGCACCCGCTTTTGCTCGATATCGAGTATGCTCACCGGCTCGACCCGATAGGGTACGTTGTACTCTTCCATATGCTGGGCGTAGTCGGAAGCGGCAACCCCCGGAAAACCGATCAGTCTCCAGCCGATCTTGTCGCGGTTGCCGCCATACATCGGATCCGAGAAAAACCCTTCCTCCGTATTTCTCAGCAGTAAGCCAAAAAACAGCTTTGAGGACACCGATTCAAGTTCGATCTTGCCGTCCTCCAGACCGTGCAGAACTTCGTCCTGCTGCTCAGGGGCGAGCAGGTCGAACCTCTTGCCATACTGCTTATTGCAATAAATATTGGTCTCGCGGATCGCGGCCCGATAGATCTCCTGCGGCGTAAGTGGCGATTGAAACCCCTGCTGTGGCGTGCCTTCCGGCCATGGCCCCATGCGGTAGTTGCGCCCGTGCGTTCCCCAGGAACTGACAAGCTGCCGGTCAATGAAATAGGTGACGTCGGCTTCTTTCGCGCCCGGTCCCAATTCATCCGCAGGAATCAGGCGCGCAACGGCTGCGTCGAGGAAGCGGACTTCAGGCTGTATTAAATAGCCATACGCGTGCGCCGCGGCGGATTCTTCCATTGCTGTCTCCTTTAACAACGTTATCAAAAATATCTTGAGAAGGATTTTACCTGTCTTGCGCTCAGCTCGGAATGCATGTTAACAAATGCCGCCCCCGGGCTTCATGCGTTCTTAATCGGGTGTACAAAAATCAAAGCATGACGCACGATTTTTCGCCTCCTGGTGGCTGGCGACGAAATGCTTATTCGAGCGTAATACCCGCCGCCTTGACGACCGGGGGCCAGCGCTGAAGTTGGCTGCGTATGTAGGCTGAAAATTCTTCCGGGCTGCCGCCCACCAGTTCGGCGCCAACTGCGATAAACGCTCCTTCACGGAGGGTACCGCCATTGCTTTAAGCACTTCGGAATGCAGCTTATTGACGACCCCCTTCGGCAATCCCGCCGGGCCAATGAAGCCTTCCCAGCCATAAATCGTCATGCCGGCGATACCCGCTTCACTCATCGATGGCACGTCCGGCATCAGCGGCGAACGCGTGCCGTCAGTGGTCACCGCCAAAGCGCGCAACCTGCCGCTGTTGACATGCTGGAGTACGCTCGGAATCGCGGCGAAACTCATTTGAATTTGGCCGCCGAGCAACGCGGTGACTGTACCGGCAGCTCCTTTATACGGAACGTGTGTGGTGTTGACTTTGGCTGCCCTGTTAAAAAGTTCAGCGTACAAATGGAGAGTGCTGCCCGTGCCGCCAGAGCCGTAGTTAAGTTTTCCGGGATTCGCCTGCGCGAGCGCAATGAATTCCTTGATAGTATTGACTTTAAGCGAGGGCGGCACGACGAGCACATCTGTGACGCGTGCGATCTGGACAATCCGGGTGAAATCCTTGGCGACATCATACGAAAGCGACTTGTGCAAGGCAGCATTGATCGTAAGACCCGGTTCGGCCAACAAAAGCGTGTATCCATCGGGCGCTGATTTGGCGACGATTGCGGTGGCGATGGTGCCGGCGGCGCCTGTGCGATTGTCGACAACGAACGGTTCGCCGAGTTGTTCCCCGAGTTGTGGCGAAATCAGCCGAGCGACCAGATCGGCGAAGCCGCCCGGGGAGAAGCCCACGACCACGCGCACCGGCTTGTTGGGATAAACTTCCGCGCCAAAGCACAGCGTGGCTCCGAACAACGTCACTATGAACAACAAAGCGTTACGCATGGTTTGTTTCCTCAGGGAAATCATTCGCCGCCTCAGAAGCGCGATCTTAATATCGTGAACACGGTATACCTAGGAGTTTGTCGGACTTAGCCCCGACAAACTCCTAATGCAAAACCGACGCCAGTAGAATTGCAGAAGAGGATAACACATATGCGAATTTGGCGGCGCTTTTCCCCAAATTCGACCGTTAGCAGCCTGTACGGACTGTTAAGTCCGACAGGCTGCTAGGCTCATAAGTCTGTCAAATGCAGCTGCGAATACGTGTAGTGCATCAACCCCGTAGTTGTATCAACCCTTGCCAGATAACGACTGGCGTGGTATACGTCGTAAAAAATAACATCTGAACTATCACCGGTTGCATTCGCCGGCTGCAAGCCGGCGAATTGTCGGCCTGAAGCCGGGCGATCAGAACAAACGCCTCCGAAGAAGGCGGCTTGATCGCAGCCAAACTCCAAGGACTTTAATCATGACTGGATTGACGGCCGACTTGGGCCAGTTCCTCGCCAATATCAAATTCGAGCAATTACCCGCAGGCGCATTACCCCTTGTCAGGAATGGGTTCACCGACACTATCGCCGTGATTATGGTCGGCATAACCGAACCCATCGTCGATATTGTGCGTCGGACCTTGGTCGAACCGCCATCCAGGCACGAAGCGCGCGCCTGTCTTTCCTCGCTCTACGTGTCCGCCCCTGATGCGGCGCTGCTGGGTGGGACCGCAGCGCATACTCTCGATTTCGACGACCAATCTCTCTCGGGGCATCCGAGCTCGGTCCTGGTTCCGGCCATTCTGGCCGAAGGTGAAACGCTGGGGTCGAGCGGCCACGATCTTGTCACGGCCTATGTGGCGGGCTACGAGGTCTGGTCCGAACTGTGGAGGCGCGATTTGAATTACCATCGCAAGGGGTGGCATCCGACCTCGATTTTCGGGGTGATAGCTGCCGCTGCTGCTACTGCGGTGTTGCATCGTCTTTCCGCGGAGCGCGCCGCCGCGGCGCTCGCGATTGCAGCGAGCCATGCCAGCGGTTTGGGCGCAAACTTTGGAACCATGACCAAGCCCTACCATGCTGGAATGGCCGCCCGCGATGGATTGGTGGCCACCCGGCTGGCGGCCGCAGGGATGACGGCGGGGCGCGATGCCCTGGAAAACCCGCAAGGCTTCCTGACCGCGATGTCCCCCGGCGGCACCCCTGATCGCGACTCACCGGTGCGCGTCGGCACGGAATGGTACCTCCTCAAGCACAGTCTCCTGATCAAGAGGTATCCGGCCTGCTACTTCATGCATCGCTCCTTCGAATCCACGGTCAAGATGCTGGCCGGGCGTCGGCTTGGGCCTGATGACATCGCCGAAACCGAGGTCACCATGGGCAGAGGGCAAACCACTGTCCTGGTCAACGAGCGGCCGCAGACCGGGCTTGAGGCCAAGTTCAGCGGACAATTCGCGATGGCTGCCGCCGTCATACTCGGCCGCATGAGTGTTCCCGAGTTTGCCGATGATGTCGTGCAGCGCGCTGATATCCAGGCGTTCTTCCCGAAAGTGAAGCTCAAGGCAGTGGATGAATATGACGCGCGGGATCCGGTGCACTCGCCAACGGAAAGAGTCGTTATCAGGCTCAAAAACGGTGAGGTTCTCGACACTGGTCCGGTCGCGGTTATCCGCGGCCACGCCAACGACCCTATGAGCGCCGAAGAGCTGTGGGCGAAGTTCGCCGAATGCACGGCGCGCACTCACGCGGAGCCAGAGGCAAGGCGGCTGTTCAAGATGTTGCAGGCTATCGATGCGTTGCCGTCCGTTCGGGAGCTGCCAACCTGCGAGACGATCTTTACCACGTGAGTCTCGGCCGCCGTCGGCAGCCATTGAGCAACCACGCCAGGTGCGTAGCCGTGATGGCGGTGCGGCCGACGTCCTGAAGCTGTTTCCTGCGGCACGTTGCGCGGGAGACCCGTCGAGCGGGATCTGATCTATACCTCTTGGTGGGCTAGTAAGAGACATCTGACTTTGAAGGAGCCAAATATGGGACAAATCACTGTAGCGCTCGCTTTAGCCAAGTTACTGGAGAAGATGGGGACGGAAGTCGTGTTTGGCGTGAACGGCCACGGCAACTGGGCTTTGCTTGATGCATTGGTGCATGAGACCAAGATCCGCGGCGTGCCGGCGCGGGTCGAGGACCAGGCGGTGCAAATGGCGGACGGATATTGGCGCATGCGGCGACGCGCGCCCTTGGCTGTCGTGACAACCAGCGTGGGTCCGGGCAACATGAACATCGTTCCCGCGATTGCCACCGCTTTTTATGAATCGATTGGTCTCATGGTACTCGCGGGGGCGGGCGCGACCCACTGGTTTGACCGGGGTGGAATAGAGGAAGCTTATCGCAACGGCCCCGAGGATTGGGTGGCCGTGCTCAAGCCGATCACCAAAAGGTCTTTCCTGGTGACGCGGCCGGACACTGCTGTGGGCATGTTTCTGCGCGCCTACCAAACGGCTATCTCGGGGCGTCCAGGCCCCGTGGTCATTCAGATCCCGTTCGATATCCAGAACACGCTGATACCCGATAACCTGCCCGACCCCACGCCGTGGATGCAATGGCACCCGCCTGCGCCCGATCCAGAGGGCGTCAAGGAGGCGGCTGCGATCCTGGCGGCAGCGATGCGGCCGCTGGTCGTGGTGGGCAGCGGTATCCATAACGCGCGCGCCTGGGACGAGTTGCTGGCGTTCGCCGAGGCGACCGGCATTCCGGTCGCCACGACCTCTACCGGCAAAGCCGCCTTCCCGGAAAAACATTCACTTTCGGTAGGCTGCATCGGCCGCGCCGGCACCGGCCATGGTAACGCGGCGGCTCGGCGCTGCGATGTCGTCGTCGGTATAGGAACTCACTTTACGGATATCGACACCGGCGGCTGGACGCTGTTCGATATTCCCAACAGCACACGGCTCAACCATCTCGACATTGATTCAACCGAATTGGGCCGTGCCTATCCTGGCGCCGTTGCATTGACATGCGATGCCAGGCTGGGGCTGAGCGCCTTGACGCAAGCGGTTCGGGCGGCGGGTGTCAGTAAACGCGCGGATTGGCTGAAGGAGATTGCACAGGAGCGTCAGTCTTGGGAACAGTCGGTGGCCGATCAGCGACGCTCCGATATCGCGCCGCTGCACTATGCCCGCATTTGCCACGATACCGCGGAGGTAGTGGCCGAAAAGAATCCGCAGATGCCGGTCTTTTTTGATACCGGACACCTGCTGAGCTTCGCCCCGCCCTTTCTCAAGGCCTCGTCGCGCAATATCGTTCACAGCGGATTCATGCATCGCATGGGCTGGAGCGCCTCGGCCGTCATCGGCGCGAGCATTGCGCAAGGTAACTGCCCGGTGCTGGCCTTGCTCGGCGACGGTGCGTTCATGATGGGTGGCGCCGCGGTTGCGACAGCGGTCGAGCAGAACCTGCCAATAGTCTGGGTCGTTTTTGACAATCGGTCGCTGCAGATTGAGCGTGAATTGATGTTCCGCCTCTATGGACGCGAATCGTTCTGCGATTACCGCAAGGTGGGTCACAAAGAGTTGTGGAATCCCGATTTTTCCAAATGGGCCGAAGCGATGGGAGCTCAAGGGATCCATGTCGGGCGTGCCGAGGACTATGCTCCCGCGTTACGGCGCGCTCTGGATAACCGCGCTCCCACACTCATCGACGTCGAGGTGTCGCTCGATATCAAAGGCTACCGTTCGGTCTGGTACCCCTATCCGGCCAATTTCCATGAAACATGGGCGCCGGGACCGTTGCCTGGAGGAAATGCCGCTCCGGCCAAATAGGCTGTGTGAGGCGGCATCAGTCGCAAGTGACTGTGACCGGGGCTACCCGCGATGGTTGGCGGACTTTAATGCCACGTCGATAGCTCCTTGCCTGTGCGCGCGGCAATTCTGGAGCAAAGCAGCGATGGCCGTCATTTCCATTACACGCGTTTTTCGTAAGGACTTCATCTCATGCTCACCAAAGTAAAACCCCCTTTCCCGATCAAGGATGCGAGCCTGTTTCGTCAGCAATGCCATATCGATGGCCAATGGCTGGACGCTGACGATAAGAGCACGATAGCGGTAAACAACCCGGCGGACCGCCTGCGGATCGGCACGGTGCCCAAGATGGGTGCCGCGGAAACACGGCGTGCAATCGAAGCCGCGAACGCGGCTTGGCCATCATGGCGCGCCAAAACCGGAAAGGAGCGCTCGGTCATCCTGCGCAAATGGTTTGACCTGATTATCGCGAATCAGGAAGACCTCGCGTTGCTGATGACGATCGAACAGGGCAAGCCGCTCAGGGAGTCACGCGCCGAGATAGTGAGCGGCGCAGCTTACATCGAGTGGTTCGCCGAGGAAGCCAAGCGAACGTATGGCGATACCATACCGCAACCTCAGGCCGACAGGCGCATCATCGTGATCAAGCAGCCGATCGGCGTTTGCGCGGCGATTACGCCGTGGAATTTCCCCAATACCATAATCACGCGCAAAGCGGGCGCGGCGCTCGCCGCCGGCTGCACCATGGTCATCAGGCCCGCGAGCTATACGCCCTATTCGGCGCTTGCGCTGTGCGAACTGGCGGAACGCGCGGGCATTCCCAAAGGCGTGCTCAATGTCGTAACAGGTGGTTCGGGCGAAATCGGCAGGGAGCTCACCACCAATCCCATCGTGCGCAAATTCACTTTTACCGGCTCGACCGAAGTCGGCAGGCAGTTGATGGCGCAATGCTCTGGTACCATCAAGAAGCTATCTCTCGAGCTCGGCGGCAATGCGCCTTTTATCGTATTCGATGATGCCGACATCAACGCCGCGGTGGAAGGCGCGCTGGGATCGAAATTTCGCAACACGGGTCAGACCTGCGTGTGCGCCAACCGGATTTATGTCCAGGAAAGCATTTATGATCAATTCGCGCGGAAACTCGCCGAAAAAGTCTCGACCTTGAAAGTCGGCAACGGCGTGGAGGAGGGCGTAACGCAAGGGCCGCTGATGGACATCAAGGCAGTCGAAAAGGTCGAGGAGCATATCGCCGATGCTGTAGCAAAAGGCGCACGCATTCTGGCCGGCGGCAAGCGCCACGCCAAAGGCGGCTCTTTCTTCGAGCCTACGGTGTTAGCCGAGGTCAATAGCAGCATGAAAGTGGCCCGTGAGGAAACCTTCGGTCCATTGGCGCCGCTCTTCCGTTTCAAGACCGAGCAGGAACTCATCAAGGCTGCCAACGATACCGAGTATGGCCTTGCATCATACTTCTACAGCCGCGATATCGGGCGCATTTGGCGCGTCGCCGAAGCGCTCGAGTACGGCATGGTGGGCATCAATGTCGCGTTCATGGCCAACGAGGCCGTACCTTTCGGCGGCATCAAGGAATCCGGGATGGGTCGTGAAGGCTCGAAGTACGGGATCGAGGATTATCTCGAGGTCAAATACCTGTGCATGGGCGGCCTCTAGCAGCTTGCTGCGAAAGTCATGCGACGCACTTCTATTCGTTATTCCGGCGTACGCCGGAATCCAGAAATCCTTACTGGATGCCGGTTTGCACCGGCATGACGGCGCTGGATGGCTGCTGCAATCCCATCGCATCGTGGGATGCGATGCCCTCGTGGAATATCGCGGATTAATCCTTGCGGAGCACGATGAGACCGTCGACCGCGACCACGCCCTCGCCTTCAGGCTTGACGATCAGCGGATTGATTTCGGCCTCGGCAACCGTGTGTTCCTTCAATGCGGCGAGTTGCGACATTGCCACGATCGCTTGTGCGAGCGCGTCGCAATCTCCGCGCGGCAGTCCGCGATAGCCGCGAATCACAGCCAATCCGCGTACTTGCCCGATCATGGCGCGCGCGTCTTCAATGCCGACGGGCGCCAGCCGAATCGCAATGTCCTTGTAGATCTCGGCGAGTACACCGCCGACACCGAGGACGACAATTGGGCCGACCTGCGGATCGCGCCTGAAGCCGACGATGACTTCGGCCAAGCCTTTTTCCATGCGCTGCACCAGGATGCCGTTGATCTTCGCAGTGGGGTGCTTGGCGTCGACGCGACTGAGGATCGCTTTTGCTGCATCCGCGAGTTGCCCGGCATTCACAATGTCGAGCACCACGCCGCCGGCATCGGTCTTGTGCAAGACGTCGGGCGACAGGATCTTCGCGACGACGGGGAAGCCGATATTGGTTTTCTGTTCCGGCTTGGTAATGATCTCCGTCTGCACCTGCGCAATGCCGAGCGCGGCGAATACGCGGCACGCGTCGTATTCGTTGAGTTGCTTGCCAGGCATGGTCTCGAGCGTCTGCGCCGCGGCCTTCAGCTTGACCGCATCGACGGCAGGTGGGGTGGCGGGCATGGCCCAATGGGCCCAAGCGCGGATTGCGTCGGCGCACGACTCAGGCGTGCGGAAGCCGGCGATTCCGGCATCGGCGAGCAGCTTGAGCGAGGCCTCCGCGTGGGGCGCGATGAAAACCGCAAGCGGTTTGCCGCGGCGATCGGTCTTGATCACCGGTTCAATCGCGATTTCCGGCTGAAACTGTGCCGAGCTGCCGGCAACCGCAAGCACAAGGTCGCAATGATCGGAGGTGAATAGTTCGTTGATAACGGCGCCATAGACTTCCGGCTTCGCCCCGGCGAGCGTCAAATCAGTCAGCCGGGACTTGGAAATATTGATGTTCTTGCGCGCGAGGTTGGCGATCACCTTGTCGCTCGGCGGCACTACATCGACACCCAACGTCCCCAGCCGATCGACCACGGTGGCGGCACCCCCGCCCGTCGTGGTCATTACCGCGACCCGGTGACGCCGCGCCGGCTTGTGGCCGGCGAGTAGCGCGGGGAGCTCAAACAGGTTTTCGAGGCTATCTATACGCACCATGCCGTGAGCACGGAAAAATGCATCTGCAACTTCGTCGGCGCCCGCCATCGCGCCCGTGTGCGACGCCGCGAGAGCTTGTCCGACTTCCGAGCGGCCCAGCTTGTAGACGATCACCGGCTTGCCAGCGGCAACCGCACGCCGCGCCGCATGCGCAAGCTGATCGGCATCACGGATGGTTTCGAGGAACAGCAGGATCGCGCCGGTATCAGGGTCGTCGATGATACAGTCGGTAATCTCGCCGACCCCCAGATCGCATTCATTGCCGATCGAAACCGCCTTGGAGAAACCGACGCCGCGCCCGAGGCCGCGAGACAGCAGCCCGCCCGTCATGCTGCCGGACTGCGATATGATCGCGAGCGGTCCGGGCTTGATCTCCAATCGTTCAAGGACCGCGTTTACCGACAGCGCATAGGAAGGGTTGCTGCTGAAGATGCCGCTGCAATTGGGACCAATCAGCCGCACGCCGCCGGCGCGGGCAATCGCAAGCACCGCGTCCTGTTTGCGGCGGCCTTCGGGCCCGATTTCCGCGAACCCGTCGCTGTAGATCGTTGCAACGGTGACTTTCTTGGCGGCGCATTGCTCGACCGCTTCGGCAACCGCGTCGGCCGGCACCATGATGAAAGCCTGATCGATGGCATCAGGCACTGCCTGCAGGCTGGGATAGGCCTTCTCACCGAAGATTTCGTCGCGCCCACGATTGATGGGGATGATTTTTCCGCGGTAACCATGCTTGCGCAGGAAACGCTGGGGGCGCGAGGTGTTTTTCTTCGGATCGCCGGAAGCGCCGACCAGCGCGATGGCTCGCGGCGCGAATAGCGCCGCATACAGTTTTTTGCTTGACATATCAGAAGCACTGACCTTTTGCCGCGAAGAACATAGAGACTGAGCCGATGGGATTCAGGTTTTGGACGGACGTTGCGAGAACGTGCGTTCGAACACGCCCTCGGCGATGCGGTTCTTGAGAATTTCGATCGACCCGCCGGCGATCATCCAGCCGCGGCATTTGCGCAAGCAGTACTCGACCAGCGTATCCTCCGTATAGCCCATGCCTCCCATGATCTGCATCGCTTCATTGCAGATATCAAAACCCGCCTGGTTGCAGAACGCTTTCGCGATCGCGGTATCGTCGGCGGAGGGGATGCCGCCGACGGCGTTGGCGACGGCGCGGTAAATCAGCAGCTGACCCGCATCGAGCTTTATTTTCATGTCGGCGAATTTCCATTGCAAGCCCTGGAATTCGCACAGCAGGCGCCCAAACTGCTTGCGCTGCATCGCCCATCGCCGCGCCTGCTCATAGGCATAGCGGCCGAGCGCAAGCGAACGCACCGTATTGCCGATGCGCTCGACATTCAAGCCGGCAATCTGTTTCTTGAAACCGCCTTCCTTGAGCAGCACGTTCTCGGGGCCGACGTAGACGTTGTCGAGATAGGTCTGCACCCATTCCTCGCCGTTGAAGAACTTCGAGGGCTTGCCTTGCTTGAATCCCGGCGCGCTGCGTGGGATCAACACCGAGCCGATGCCGCCCACACCCGGACCGAAGCGAACGTAAGTCAACATCATTTCGGCGTACGGCGCGTGCGTCTGAAAAACTTTGATGCCGTTGATGCGGTATCCGTCGCCATCGGGCGCTGCGGTGGTGCGTAGATCGGTAACCGCGCTGCCCGCGTCGGGCTCGGTCATGCCGACGTTGATCACGGATTCGCCGCGCAGGATTTTTCCGAGGTAACGCTCTTTTTGATCTTTGGTGCCGTACTCGGCGAGCACCCGCGCCGGGCCGAAGTTGCCGGCATGGATCACGTCGGCGCTGCGCGGGCACGCCTGCGCCACGGTCTCGATCGCGATGATGGCATCCATGAGCGTGCCGCCCTGCCCGCCGTCTTCCTCCTTCATCGTGATGCCCATGAGCCCCTGTTCGGCGATCAATTTTGAGATATCCCACGGGTGCTCTTCACGATGGGCGCGCTCGAGTGCGCCCGGTGCGAGGTGCTTCTGGGCGAAGCCGTGCACCGCGTCACGAAACATGTTCTGTTCTTTACTGAGCTGGAAATCCATCTTGGCCCGGCGCCGGCGGGTATCCTATTTTTTCCCTTCCGGCGTGCCGCCTGACTTCTGATAGTTTTGGACCTCTTCGACCAGCACAGGCAGCATCGAAGTCATCCCGTGCAGGTTCGAGAGGCCAACGACTTCCAACGCCTCCAGTATCTCGTCCTCCGTGGCTCCTGCTTTCAGGGCGCTGCGCGTATGGATCCTGAATCCGAATTCGTAAAACGAAAAAGCGTTGAGGCACAGCATAATGATCTCCTTCGTCTTGCGAGGCAGGCTGTTCCTGCGATCCAAGACGTGGGTCACTTCGTTATGCAGACACTCCAGGAGCTCCGGATCGCGCGCGGCGAGTATCTTCGGCCACACTCGCGCAAAGCCGCGTTCCCTCTCTACGCGTTCGAGAAGTTCTTTCCCTTTTTTCTCACTGACGTTCGCCATTTGGCACATCTCCTTTTGTTGATTATGGGCCCGGCTTTCCGCTTAAACGAACTGACGCGGTTAGCTTCTCTTGCTGATTATTACGAAACTGCGCGGCAAGCCAGCAGGATCTAAGGTAGGTTAGGCCATCTGACGCGGAAAGTCAAAGCCTTTTCCTGTTCACGCAGGTGATGACTTGAAGCACCCTCCAACTGTCCACGTTAACTCTCTACCCAGAAAATTGGCGGCACTTGCACTCCATGACATTGACGACATTTACTGGCTCTGCCGCCGCGCCGCGTAATGTGCGGCATTCTCGCCCGCCACTCGTCCCATCACTGCGCCGCAGGTGAGACCAGCGCCGACGCCGTGAAAATTAAAATAGAAAATACCGCCTACCATCTCACCTGCGGCATACAGGCCGGGAATCGGCTTTTCCTCGATATCGACGACCTCTGCTTGCGGTGTAATCTTGAGCCCTCCAAACGTGAACGTGATGCCGCAAGTCACGCCGTACGCTTCGAAGGGCGGCGTGTCGATCGTGCTCGCCCAATTCGACTTGGGAATAGCCAAACTTTCGGTGCCGCGCCCGTCTTTTCGAGTTGGATCGAATGGCACGTCCCGCTTGACGGCAGCGTTGTATTCCTTGACGGTCTTGAGCGGTTGTTGCTTGTTCACGCCGTCGATTTTGCCAACGAGCTCTTCAAGGCTATCGGCGGTTACCTTGGCAGCCTGCCTGATGCGGTACGCCTTATTTAGCAGGTGCAGCACCTTCGAATCGAAGATCTGCCACGCCGCATGCCCGGGCTGCTCCAAAATAATACGACCGTACTTTCCAAAATTATAATTTGCGAAGTCCGCCCCTTCGTCGAGAAAACGAACGCCGTTTTTGTTGAGCATGATGCCGAGGGGATAGCTGCGCCGATGGTAACCATCGCCAACAACGAGATCTCCGGCGGACTCCGGGGCATTAAGGTCCCAAGGGGTCGCCTGCACCCCCGACCAATGGCCATACGGTTGGGCCCCGATTGCGAGCGCCATTCTGAGGCCATCTCCGGTGTTGTAACGGGTGCCGCGGACTTTTGCGAGATCCCAGCCCGGACCCAGGTAGCGCGCGCGCCATTCGCGGTTCGCCTCAAAACCGCCGCAGGCGAGCACCACGGCGGGTGCGCGAATTTCCTGCTCGATACGATCCACGGTCATGCCTATTCCCTCGACGCCCCTTTGCCCGTGTAGGAGCGAAGTTGCGCGGGCGTTGTAGCGAATCGCCACCCCCAGTTTCTCGGCCGCTTTGATCTGCCCCGCGATCAACCCTTGGCCACCGCCACTGACACTGATGACAAGGCCGCCGAAAAATTTTGTGCGGCCCTGCTGCTTGAAGGAATTGATCCCATACATTGGCACAAAGCGTATCCCCTTCCGTCGTATCCATTCGACAGTATCGGTGCTGCGGCGCACGAGGGTCTCTGCGAGATCAGGATCGATACGGTACTCGGTCATGCGGCCGATAAGGTCGAGATACTGCTCCGTCGTATATTCGCCGAAATCGGTGTTTGCGATTTCCTCTTGCGTAAGGTCCGGCACGAATTTCCTGATGTCTTCGAGCCCATGGTGGACCATCAGAAGGCCGCCGCCGGCATAAGTCGTATTGCCGCCGCGCTCCGCCTGCGGCGCGCGCTCGAGCACGAGCGCGCTTGCGCCTTGCTCTCGGGCAGCCAGAGCGGCGCACAGCGCCGCGTTACCGGCGCCAACGACAATGACATCATAGGACTTATCATTCATGAGCTTTTCTTCGCAAAGCTACAGCGGGTTCAACTGTGAAATGCGACGGTGTGATGATGAGAGTATAGCTCGTTAAGGAACACTCATAGCATTTCACGTCGCCGATGTTTGGATGAAGTGCGCCTTGGCGAGCAGATGAATTGTCCGGAGTACTATCCGGGATGGTCTCGGCTGCCGCTGCATTGTGAGGCGAGTCCCGGTCGGCTAAAATATTCATTTTATCGACCGGCAGCCCTCGGGTTCCGGGGGGCACATGCGGGCGCAGCGACGGGGAAGACAAAGAGGGGGCAATGGCGGCTACTAAACTTAAACCTGTCGACGCCGTCGTAATCGGTGCCGGGGTTGTCGGCACGATCCTCTGCAAGGAGCTGGCCCAGGCCGGGCTCCGGGTGGTCGGGCTCGAACGAGGGCGCATGCTGGATCCCGATCACGAGTTCGCGATGCCATACGCGCATGACGAACTCAAATACAACTATCGCAGCGACTTGTTGCAAAATTTGTCGCGCGAGACGATTACATTCCGCAACGCCGTGAACGAAACTGCGCTGCCGATGCGCGAGATCGGTTCGTTCAAGCCCGGAGAATGCGTGGGCGGCGCGGGCGCGCACTGGAGCGGCATCACGTTGCGTTTCCTGCCATGGGATTTTGAGCCTCGCAGTCGTACGCTTGCACGCTATGGCAAGGACCACATTGCGGAGGACTGCACCAGTCAGGACTGGGGCATTACCTACGACGAACTGGAGCCGTACTACGACCAATTTGAATACCTGTATGGCGTCGGCGGCAAGGCCGGCAATCTCAATGGTGAGATCCGGCCCGGCGGCAATCCGTTCGAAGGTCCGCGCTCGCGTGAGTATCCGAACCGGCCGACCGACCCCACCTTTGAATCATCGCTGTTTGCAAGAGCCGCCGAGTCGTTCGGCTACAAGCCGTTTCCACGGCCTACGGCAACCATGACGCGCGCCTATATCAATCCCTACCGGCTGATGCTGGGCCAATGCGTGCGCGGTGGTTTTTGCAGGGGTTACGGCTGCGCAATGGGCGCCAAAGCGACCCCGCTGACGACCGTGCTGCCGGCGCTTCTCAAGCACAAGAATTTCGAGCTGCGCACGCTATCGAATGTTATTAAGGTAAACCTCGATTCCGAGAAGAAGCGTGCGGTAGGCGTCATCTATGTGGACGCACGGGGACGTGAAGTAGAGCAGCCCGCCGAGCTGGTGATACTGACCTCCTACACGTTCAACAACACGCGTCTCATGCTGCTCTCAGGGATCGGCAAGCCTTACGATCCGGTAAGCCAGCAGGGCGTGATAGGCAGGAATTATGCGGATCAGACCTGGGGCCACGTAAGGTTATTCTTCGAGGACAAGGTGTTCAACCCGTTTATGGGCGGCGGCGGGATCGGCACCACGATCGATGAATTCAATGGCGACAATTTCGACCACTCGGGTCTCGGCTTCATCGGCGGCGCCCATTTGTTCGCCAACACTCCCGGGGCAACTCCTATTCGCAATCATCCGGTGCCGTCGGGCACGCCGCGTTGGGGCTTGGACTGGAAGAAAGCCGTGGCGCGATATTACAACCGTTCATTCCTGATCACGGTGAGCGGGGCCTGCCAGAGCTACCGCACCCACTATCTCGACCTCGATCCGACTTACCGCGACGCCTATGGTCTGCCGCTCGTGCGCATGACCTTCGACTGGCATGAGAGCGAGCGGAAGATGTCGGCCTTTATCACTGCGAAGGCGGCGGAGATCGCCAGGGCGATCGGTCCCTCGAAAATGACCGTCAGTTCGACCGCCGGCAAGTTCAACGTCATGACATCCATGAGTTCGCACAATACCGGCGGCGCGGTGATGGGAGTGAATCCGGCAACGAGTGCGGTCAACAAATATCTGCAATCGTGGGATGTTCCGAATGTGTTCGTGATCGGCGGCAGCGCGTTTCCGCAAAACGCGGGCAACAATCCGACTGGCACGATAGGAGCGCTCGCGTGCTGGGCGGCTGACGCAATCAAGGACCACTACCTGAAGCGGCCCGGGGCGCTGGTTTAATTGCTCCAATAGCTATTATCGGGGGTAGGAGGCAGAAGAACAGGGGGCCGGAGAGCCCGAAAGCCGCGGAGGGGGGAGCCCAAGTTCGACCGCGTCTACAAGCTGCACAATTTTCCGCGCGAACAACGCGCACGGGCGTGAACCGGGCCGGGCAAGGGCCACGCGCGAGATCTTCCAGTCGTAATCAGCGGGGTAATCCTGTCAGGAACCTTAATAACTTCCCGATGTCCATCGGCTGGCGGGAAGGCGGCTTGGTCACCGGGCCGCCCCTGTCCCTGCCCTCCAGTTTAAGGCTTTCCCCGATAACCCACCTATGACATGGTATGGAACCTGAATCAGCCGGCCATAAGCGATGCCGGGCAAGAACAGGCAATCGTATCGTTTCATTCCACGCTTGCGATATTCCGATGCTTGCGCTTAAATCGCACCATGTGGAGCCTGCATGTGAAATATCATGGTGCGCGCGGTAAGTGATTCGAGTATGCCCGGTTTCGTCGGGCAGTTGCGCGAATGGTGGCGACGCGTCGGCGGCTGGGTATGGCCCGGCGCGCGACCGGCCGCCGACGGCACCGCGCGCATCAGCAGTCAGCTGCGTGCGCTGTTTCAGGACTCGCAATCCGCGTGGGGCGGCGAGATGTCGGCGCGCGAGCGCGCGACGCGCATTGCCGCGCTTTATCGGGACAGCAACCTCACCGGACGCACGGAGACGCTCAAGGCCATCACCGTGACGTTCGCGCCAGGCCGTGTTGAGCTCGATCACGCGCTCGCCGCAATGGCGGGCGCGGCTACTGAAAAAGAGCGCGGCCGCGCCGAAGCTGCGCTGCGGCTTGCGCTCGACGCGCCGCGCGCGCATTTCCTCAAGCAATTCAACCTGCTCCCCGATGGCGTGAGATTTCTCGTCGAGCTGCGGGCGGACTTGCTGGAGGTGATGCCGCAGGAGCCCCAACTCGAGGTATTGAAGGTCGAGCTCGACGACCTGCTCACGAGCTGGTTCGACCCGGGATTCATCGAGCTGGCGCGCATAAGCTGGCAGACACCGGCGGCGGTGCTCGAGAAGCTGATGGCCTACGAGGCGGTCCACCCCATCGCGTCCTGGGCCGACCTGCGCAACCGTCTCGATACCGACCGCAGGTGTTACGCGTTCTTCCATCCCCGCCTGCCCGGCGAGCCGCTGATTTTCGTCGAGATCGCGCTCACTCAAGGCATGCCGGAGAGCGTGCAATGGCTGCTCGACGAGCAGGCGCCGTTGCAGGACCCGCACGCCGCGGACACGGCCGTGTTCTACTCCATTTCGAGCGCGCAACAGGGCTTGCGCGGAATCAGCTTCGGCAATCTGCTGCTCAAGCGCGTCATCGAAGACCTCCAGCGCGATCTGCCGCGGCTAAAGACGTTCGCCACGCTGTCGCCGTTGCCGGGCTTCCGGGCCTGGCTCGACAAGCTGGCAGCGGTCGATCCGGAGCTGCTGTCCAGGGGCGAGTCGGCAAAAATCGCCGCAGCGTTCGGCGCGGGCCCCGGGAAGACCCTGCTCGCGAGCGCATTGGAGCAGCCCGATTGGCACCATAATCCGCGCCTCTCGGAATCGCTGCACGCCCCGCTCGAACGCCTGTGCGCGCGTTACCTGTTGCGGGAGAAGTCCGGCGGCGCGCCGCTCGACCCCGTGGCCGGCTTCCACCTCCATAACGGGGCGCGCGTGAACCGGATCTTCTGGCTCGCCGACACCTCGCCCCGGGGCCTGCGCCAGTCCTACGGCATGATGGCGAGCTATCGCTACGACCTCGACATGGTCGACCGCAATCACGAGCGGTTCTCTGAAGCAGGGCAGATCGCCGCTTCGCGGCGGGTGAAGCGGCTGCTCGATTGAGTTTACGCCGGGTCACGGGCGCCATCAGGCACCGGGAATCGGGCGGGTCGCAGTTTGGGGCTTGAGCTTTGCGGCGGTTCCGCTAGCAGCCTGTCGGACTTAACAGTCCGTACAGGCTGCTAAAAGCAAAACCGGCTGACCATTCCTAATAAACTTACTCGAAACGGTCGAATTTGGGGAAAAGCGCCGGCAAATTCGCATATCTGTTATCCTCTTCTGCAATTCTACTGGCGCCGGTTTTGCATTAGGAGTTTGTCGGGGCTAAGTCCGACAAACTCCTAGTATGTAAAGTTCGCAACATCAGCACGTCCACTTCAAGTCAAACCAGACAACGGAGAACAGCAATGCCTCACGCAATTCGCATTTACGAAACCGGCTGTCCCGAGAAAATGCGCTGGTAAGAAGTCCAGGTCGGCAGCCCCGGCCCGGGCGAAGTACTGGTGCGCAATACCGCGGTCGGCCTCAATTTCATCGATGTTTATCACCGCATCGGCCTGTACCCGAACACGCTGCCGCTTACGCTCGGCATGGAAGGCGCGGGCGTGGTCGAAGCGGTCGGCCCGAAAGTGAAGGAGTTCAAGGTCGGCGACCGCGTTGCCTATGCGAATCCGATCGGGTCATATTCCGAGGTTTGCTTGCGGCCGGTCGGCCGGCTGGTGAAAATTCCCGCCGGCATCGACGACAAGGTCGCCGCCGCAATCATGCTCAAAGGCATGACGGCGTGGTATCTGCTCAAACGCACCTACAAGGTCAAGAAAGGCGATACCATACTCATGCACGCGGCGGCCGGAGGTGTCGGCCAGATCCTGTGCCAGTGGGCGAAATACCTCGGCGCGACGGTAATCGGCACGGTGGGCAGCGACGAGAAGGCCGCGCTGGCGAAGAAAGCCGGTTGCAAGCACGTGATCGTCACGTCCAGGGAAAAATTTGTAGATCGCGTCAAGGAAATCACCAAGGGCAAGGGTGTTCCGGTGGTGTATGACGGCGTCGGCAAGGACACCTTCTTGG
>JACQOI010000255.1 GCA_016202615.1 Betaproteobacteria bacterium | reverse complement strand
GCGGTAAGCGGTAAGCGGTGAGCGGTAAGCGGTGAGCGGCGAGCGGTGAGCGGTAAGCGGTGAGCGGTAAACAGCATTAAACCCTTCACCCTTCACCCTTCACCCTTCACCCTTCACGATTCACCATTTACCATTTACCATTCACCGTTCACTCGTATAATGCGCGAGGTCGCTTGACCGCTGCCCGTCAATCCGTTCAAGAGCCGCTGATATGCTGATCTGGTTTGTCGTGCTCTATCTGGTGGCTTCGATTGGAATCGGCCTCTACGCAGCCACCAAGGTGCACAGCACCAGGGATTTTGTGGTGGCCGGCCGCACGCTGCCGTTCTATGTCGTTGCAGCCACCGTGTTCGCCACCTGGTTCGGCTCGGAAACCGTGCTCGGCATTCCGGCCAAGTTCGCCAAGGACGGGCTCGGCGGGATCATCGAGGATCCGTTCGGCTCGTCGATGTGCCTGGTGCTGGTCGGCGTATTCTTCGCCGCCCGCCTCTATCGCATGGATCTGCTTACCATCGGCGACTATTACCGCCAGCGCTACAACCACAGCGTCGAGTTCGCGACCAGCCTTGCCATCGTCGCCTCCTATCTCGGCTGGGTATCCGCGCAGATTGTCGCGCTCGGACTGGTGTTCAACGTGCTCACCGACGGCGCAATGACCGTGCAGACCGGCATCGTGATCGGCGCCGGCGTGGTGCTCATCTACACCATTTACGGCGGCATGTTCTCGGTGGCGTGGACCAATTTCTTCCAGATGGTGATCATCGTCGTCGGTATTCTTTACATCACCTGGATCGTCGGCGACAAGGCGGGTGGCGCAGGCGCGGTAATCGAACACGCCCGCGCCGCAGACAAGTTCACGTTCTGGCCCGAGCCCAAGTTGCGCGACGTGCTGTGGTTCGCCGGCGCCTGGGTCACCATGATGTTCGGTTCGATCCCGCAGCAGGATGTTTTCCAGCGCGTGACCTCGGCGCGCACCGAGAAGATTGCGGTATGGGGTGCGGTAATCGGCGGTGTTGCATACTTTATGTTCGCCTTCGTGCCGATTTTTCTCGCCTATTCCGCTGCTCTCATCGACGCGCAGATGGTCGCGGAACACGTTGAAAAAGACCCGCAGTACATTCTGCCGCACCTGGTGTTGCAACATACACCACTGTTTGCCCAGATCATGTTCTTCGGCGCCTTGCTGTCGGCAATCATGTCCACCGCCTCGGGCACGCTGCTTGCGCCGTCGGTGACCTTCACTGAAAACATCCTCAAAGGTTTCCTCAAGAAGGAACTCAGCGACAACCAGTTTCTGTGGACCATGCGCGGCGTGGTTGCCTGCTTCGCGGCAATAGTGACCGTATTCGCGCTGAACTCGGAGTCCAACATCTACGAGATGGTGGGTAATGCCTACAAGGTCACGCTGGTCGCAGCCTTCGTGCCGCTGGTGTTCGGTCTCTACTGGCGGCGCGCCACCACCCAGGGCGCTGCGTGGGCAATCGGGTTCGGCCTGGTCACCTGGATCGCGCTCGAAACCGTCAACCCGCAAGGCCTGCTGCCGCCGCAGCTCGCAGGACTGCTGGCGGCCGTGTGCGGCATGCTCGCGGGCTCGCTTGCGCCGCAATGGTACGGCGGCGGACGCCAGCGGGCGCCCATCGCGGCCGCGTAGCGCGGTCTTGCGCAAGCGCGCCCTAAGATTGCCCGGAGGCAACGCCGTGGCCACCTCCGGTTCAGCCCCACCGTGGTACGCGGCATTCAAGATCGCGGTATTCGCGCTGCTGGCGTGTAATACGGCGTTTTACCTGTTCGCCGGCACGGTGAGCGAGGCGCTGGATGCGACGGCTTGGCTGGTGCTGCTGGCGCTCTTCGAGCTGGAAACCAGGTTTGGCGACCGCTTTCGCGTGAGCGGTACGGCCATCGCAATCCACGGCACCCGGCTGGCCGCCGCCGCTGCGATAAGCGCGGCCGCCATCGGCTACGCCTATCAGAACGAGTGGCTCGACGCCGTCAATACCGGGCTCTGGCTCGCGGTCGTCGTACTGCTCGAAATCGAAGTGCGTCACCCCCGTGCCGTGGCCCGGCGCCGGGCGTCGTTCGCGGCAACAGCGGCCGTGCTCTACACGGGACTGGCGGTTCTGGTCCTGATTTGGGCAGGGCGCGGGGAATGGTTCGACGCTTACGACGCGCTGCTGTGGCTCACCGCATTTGCGATGATCGAAATGGATGTGCTGCGGATTTCCCGCCGGGAGGTTGCCATTTAAGCCCCGAAATCGCCCAGCAGCCTGTCGGACTTAACAGTCCGTACAGGCCGCTAAAAGCAAAACCGGCTGACCATTCATAATAAACTCACCAGGAGTTTGTCGGATTTGACTCCGACAAACTCCTGGCTTTCGGTTCACTCGGGCTTCGCCCCGGATAGCTTCACGACTTTTGCCCAGTTTCCGATATCGGCCTTTACGAACGCAGCAAACTCGGTCGGGGGCATGCTCAACGGGGCCATGCCTAGAGCATCGAGGCGCTCGCGCACGTCGGGCAACCTCGCGATTCTTGCCAGTTCGGCATTGACTTTCGCAACGATCGCCGAGGGTGCCCCGGCGGGCATTGCGATTCCGTGCCAGTTGGACTGTACGTAACCCGGCACCGCGGCCTCGGCGATAGTCGGAACGTCGGGCGTTGCGGGCCAGCGTTTTGCGGATGTCACCGCGAGAGCCCGAAGCCGATTGGCCTTGACGTATGGCAGCACTGCCGCAATCGTCGACATCGTCATTTGGATTTGACCGGCGAACATATCGGTGACCACCCCCGCCGCCCCTTTGTACGGTACGTGCAATATGTCGATTTTGGCTTCTCTTTTCAGCAGCTCGACCGACAGATGGCTGGGGGAGCCATTGCCGGACGACCCATAGCTGAGTTCGCCGGGTTTTGCCTTGGCCAGCGCGATGAGTTCCTGCACTGAACGTACCGGTACCGACAGCCCGACGACCAGCATGGCGGGGCCTGCGGCCATCGGCGTGACGGGCGTCAAGTCCTTCACGGGGTCATAAGGCAGCTTCGGATACAGCGATGTATTGATGGTGAACGACGTGTTTATGTACAACATCGTGTACCCGTCGGGGGCCGCACGCGCCCCGAGTTCGCTGCCAATAATGCCGTTGGCACCGGCGCGGTTGTCGATTACGACCTGCTGCCGCCACGCGTCGGTAAGCTTCGATGCAATCAGGCGCGATACGGTATCCGCAGGCCCGCCGGGCAGGAAAGTCACAATGAACCGGATGGGTCTGTTCGGATAGTCCTGCGCAAAGGCGTTTGCCGATGCGCACGCGATAAGCAATGCCCAGATCCTGAGGTGCAAAGGACGGGAAAAACGGAAAAGAGAACCGACACGATGCAATAGAGCGACCATTATGATTACCCCCATGTAGATTGGAATCCATAACCTGAGCCTGAACTAGCCGAGACCATCGCCCAAGATTCAGGATTTCTTAGCCCTACTGTGTCACAAAATACCATTGGAACTCCTTCCCCCTTGAGGGGGGAAGATCCTATGGTTTTTGTCAAGCGGTCTTAAAATGTTTTTGAGCATCGAAGACTTCACCGGACTTATAGAGCGCGAATGCAATGCGTGCGATTTTGCGTGC
>JACQOI010000254.1 GCA_016202615.1 Betaproteobacteria bacterium | reverse complement strand
TCGAATACTTCACCCCTGATCTTGCACGGCGTTCCCTTCCGGGTCTTGGCGAGGCAGCGCCCCTCCGGATAGAGGTCACGCAAGAACAGCCCATACATGCGCGCCATGTGCCTACCATCGTTCCCTTACTTCGCCTTGTCGGTGCTGCGCTGCGCGAGCCGCTCGTTTCTTCCATCGCCTTAGACGGCGCAACGCCTTTGCCTTGATCTTCTCGAACCTCTCGCGCATAAATTCCGACGAATCGCCACCGTGCTGCCGACAGTAGCCATTCGCATAGACAACAATATGCCGGCATGGTGTCCCCGCCTTTGTCACCGCTTTGCAGACACCGGCAAACGTGTATCCCTTGCCGGCCATCAATGCACCGTGCCGCTGTGCCGCTCGATCAGGTCCAGCAGCAGCACGCCGTCGTACTTCTCGCGCGGTATCCGCAACTCGCATGTCCCGACACCCCGGATTGCGAGCGCCAGGATCACGGCGTCTGGTTCCGCTTCGATGTCCGTCACCGCCGCATAGCGGGTGCCTGGACGCTGCGCCAGCATTTCAAGCACCCGCTGCCGGCGGCACTCGACTGCCGGATCGGGTAGGGTGTTCGATTCCAACGCGTTCAGGAGTTCCACTTTGTGCGCCCGGATTAGTTGCCGCAGGTCATCATTGAGCGCCGCGCGGGGTTCGGCCCACAGCCGGCCATCCGGTAGGGGACTCAGCCGGATACCAGCCGCAGCCAAGCGAGCCAAAACGTCTGGCGCGTTCATCAGATCGCTTCACCGTCGGCGGCCCCATGCCCGCCAACTGTGCCAATTTTGCCATTCTTGCCATCATTTTTTGTTGGCAATATTGGCAAGATTGACCACACGCTGCGCTTGCCCTTGCCAAAACCCGTAGTGCGAACATGCACGCCCAGCTTATCCCGCGCCCGGTAGATGGTGCGCTCCGAGAATCCGTTATCCCGTGCCAGCCGAACGATCTCTCGCTTGTCCATCGTGCCGCTTTCCTCGGCCAGTAGATCGCGCAACCAATCCGTTACCTCGGTAAGCGCGCCGCGTTCTTCGCTGTCTTCTACCGCTTCGGCCACGGCGAGCAGCTCCAACGCCGTCCCGTCGAGCGGCTGCCCCCACGCCACACGAGAAGCGAGCAGGCCAGGAAAGCCGGGCACATCTACTTGCTCCAACGCATAGTTGAAGCCGCCGCCGTCCGGCCCAATGTTGGACTTCGCCCGAACGAATAGCCGGCGCGTTTGCCCGTTTTCCTCAGTTGACTTCGCCGCGCCAAAGATGATGCGCGGCAACGCCCCGAACGCAACCGATCCGGTTACTCATTCCACGGGATCGCGTCCAGCCGTGTTCTTGCTGAAATGAGACACGCCGAGCGCAGCCGCCCTAAGACGTGATGCCAGGTCAACAATCGGCTGCAACGCGCGCCGGGTTTCCGTGTTCTTATGGGAGTCGCCGGCAACCGCGTTTACGATGGGGTCCACGATCAACAGGCGCACGTCACTGATGCGCGCGGCTTGGTCTTCAAGCGCCTGCATATCGCGCGCCGGGTCGAAGGGACGGGGCTTGCCGTCTGCCATCACGTCGCCAACAAAATAAATTCGATTCGGGCCAGCGCCCATTACCAGCAATCGCGGCAACAGCGTGTCGTTCAAACCATCCTCGCCCGACCAGATCAGCACGCTGCCCGGCTCCGCCCGCGTTTCATCTGGCCAGCATCCGCCCGCTGTCACGGTCGCCGCAAACGCCATGGCGATCGTTGTTTTGCCTGCGCCCGGTGCGCCGGCGATGATGTGCAGCTTCCCGCACGCAAGAAAGTCCCGCCACAGCCACGCGATAGGCTCGGGCTTCAAGTCGCTACCGCGAATCAGCGACACGGTTACATCGGTAACATCGTCAGCGCATGATGCTGGCGCGCTCACCGTTTCGCGCAAGCGCGGAAGTCTCGAAAGATCGGCGGCCTTGGCATTCGGATTCGCCTTGAACCAGTTTACAGAATCCCCGCCCTCGAAAAGCGATAGCGCGCGGGCGTCAATCAACTCGACGCGACAACCAAGCGCCCGCAATTTCGCCGCAACACGTTCGCCGTGTTCAATGCCCGGTTTGTCGTTATCCGGCCAGATCGTCACCGCTCGACTGGCAAGCGGGGTGAAGTCGGCCCGCTCGTCGCTCGACGCACTGCCCGCAGTCGTTGCAAGCACACCCAACCGGGCAAGCGCGTTGACTTTATTCTCGCCCTCGACGTACCAGGCCGGCGCGCGAGGTTTCTCCGCCAGCTCGCGCAGACGATAAAGCGGCTTGCCATTTTCAAATTCAGGCTCGCCCAACTCCCAGCCGCGCCCGTTTAGCCACATCGGGCGTATCCACTTTTCCCCGGTGTCGGGATGCTTCAGGCGAATGCGGTAGAAACTCTGTGAGCCGTTCGCGTATTCATACAGCCCCTCGGGTTTGAATCCCTTATCCAGCATCGGGCCTGCCAATCGCCGCGCCGCTTGTTTCGGAGTCTCGGGTAATGGGTTCATGCCATCGCGCCTAAATCGCGTGCCGCCTGCACGAATGAGAGTCCGTGCCGTTGCCGATGGAACGCGAGCACATCGCCGCCCTTCGCGCCGCACGCCATGCATTTGTAAGCGCCGGTATCGACATTCACCCGCAGACTCGGGCGCGCGTCATCATGGAACGGACACACAACCGAGCGCCAGCGCCCGCGACCGACAAGGCGCAACCCTTCGCGGTTGAAATATGCGACAGGGTCGGGCAGTGTTGAGCGCTCGAAGCGGGCTGTATTCATGTGCCTTCAAGCCCGAGCAAAATGAACACGGCGCGAATTGCCCGGCGTGATGCGATACCCGCAAGCCCGGCGGCTACAAGGCACTTTTTCAGTCGCACGCGCAGTGCGGCTCGCCTGGATCGCCGCCTCATGACGCCACCCGAAAACGCGAAGCCCACTCAATCAGATCATCGCGCCGATAAACGACGCGGCGGCCCAGCCGGTAGTATGGCGGGCCTTCGCCGCGTGACCTGAGCAGCCGCAACCACGCATCGGAAAGGCTAAGGAATGCAGCGGCCCCGGAAGTCTGGACGTAGCCGCGCTCGATTTGTGCAGTTCGTAGCCTGCGGGGATTAGCGGTTTCTGCGTTTGGCATATTGCACCGCTTTCTCTCGCGCCATCGCGCGACTTAGAGCGTGTTATACGCCCATGCGAAAAGCGCCGATCAGGTAATAGCGGACGTAAGGTAGCTTACATCCGTTTTTTTCTTATCCTCCGTACATAGTCGGGAGAAAGATTGAGCTTATTGGCAATGCGCTTGCTCAAGGAATCGTTGATGCTTTGATTTCGTAGCTGCTTCTCACATTGCTTGATTCGCTGTTTGGTTTCCATACCTTCTGCTTGCTTCTGCTGTCCTCTCTTTTTTCCGCTGCGCCAGCGGGCGGATTGAATCTTTACGCCGTGCTTCATCAAGTCATCAAGGCCCGCAATTACCACCGTTGCGCCGGCACTTGCTTCGCGCGTTCCGGCGTCCGGGCGGTCTGTGAGAGCTTTGAAAAAACCGATCTTGCGATTCGCCCGTTTATCCTCGCGCCGGATTAGCTCTATGTTCCCATCGCTAAGTTCGGACTGTTCGGTAAGGGCACGCAGTTGGTCTTGCGTGATTTCCGGCAGATCGTCGGGCGGGTAGTTCTGCGAATCAAACTTGGGCGGATCGGATACTTTCGGCATTTGCACCAGGTCCGTGGGTCTTGCGGACTCCGCAGGAACCGGCTGTGCGGGCCTAGTACCGTGACATATTGATTACGAAACATTATAATGGCGCATTTCCATCACCCAAGGAGTGCGTGCGATGCGCCAAACCGAACTTCGACTGAGAAAACAGGAGCGTGAAGCGGTGCAGGGATTGCG
>JACQOI010000256.1 GCA_016202615.1 Betaproteobacteria bacterium | reverse complement strand
CCCCACAGGACGGTCGGCTGTCGCTGACGCTTAACGGCCGGCCCATCGATTTTCGCGTCTCGACCCACCCGACGGTCCACGGCGAGAACATCGTGCTGCGCATACTTGACCGCGAGAAATCGATCATCAGTCTCGACAAGATGAACCTCGTCAAACCGGCCCTGGACAAGCTGAACCTGATGCTGGCGCGACCGGAGGGCATCCTGATCGTGACCGGCCCGACCGGCAGCGGCAAGACCACGACGCTGTATTCGTTGCTGTCGCAAATCAACGACGAGACCGTCAATATCATGACGCTCGAGGATCCCGTCGAGTATCCGTTAACGCTGATGCGCCAGACTTCGCTCAATGACGCGGTGCGCATGGATTTCGCGAACGGCATCCGCTCGATGATGCGCCAGGACCCGGACATTATTCTGGTCGGAGAAATCCGCGATCACGATACCGCGGAAATGGCGTTCCGCGCCGCCATGACCGGCCATCAGGTATTCAGCACGTTGCACACCAACTCCGCGCTCGGCGCGTTCCCGCGCCTGCTCGACATCGGCATCCAGCCCGACATCATGGCCGGCAACATCATCGGCGTGATCGCGCAGCGCCTGGTGCGCATACTGTGTACGCACTGCAAGGAAGCCTATGCGCCGCCGCCGGAAGAGCGGCAAATACTCGGCGCGGCGGGCGAAAACGCAAGTTACATTTACCGTCCAGTAGGCTGCTCCAAATGCAACAATAAAGGCTACAAGGGCCGCACCGCGGTGATGGAACTGCTGGTGATGGATAGCGACATCGATGAGCTGGTCGCGCGGCGTGCTACCGCAAAAGAGCTGCGCGCCGCGGCGCTCGCCAAGAACTTCCGGCCGCTGGCGGAAGAAGGCATGGCGCGCGTGCTCGACGGCACCACCAGCCTCGCCGAGGTGTCGCGTGCGATCGACGTGACCGGAAGGTTTGCTTAGTGATGAATGTTGAGTGCTTAGTTTTGAGTGAAAATCGATGCGACCGTGCGTTGTCGTTCTTAATTCAACACTCGACATTTAAAACTCAACACTGAGCAGATAAACCGTGCCCGCATTCCAGTACAAAGCCGTCGATAAAACCGGGCGCCCGGCGCGCGGTGGGCTCGATGCGATGAATGAAGTCGACCTCGAGCTGCGGCTGCGCCGCATGGGACTCGACCTGATCACGTTCCGCGAGGTCGAACCAAGCGCCGGCGGATTCGGCGCCGGCGGCAGCATCACACGGCGCGACCTGATCACCTTCTGCTTCGACATGGAGCAGATCACGCGCTCCGGCATTCCGCTGTTCGACGGCATCAAGGATTTGCGCGATTCGATCGATAATCAGCGCTTTCGCGAGGTGCTGACGACGCTGGTCGAGGACATGGAAGGCGGGCGCGTCCTGTCGCAGGCGATGTCGCAGCACCCCTACGTTTTCGACAACGTGTTCATAAGCCTGATTCGCGCCGGCGAGCAGGCCGGACGATTAACCGAGGTATTCGAAAACCTCGGCAATACGCTTAAATGGCAGGACGAGCTCGCGGCGCAGACCAAGCGCCTGATGATGTATCCGGCGCTGGTACTGGTAGTGGTGACTGGCGTGATGCTGTTCATGCTGATGTACCTGGTGCCGCAGGTGGTGCAGCTCCTGAAAACCATGGGCATCGCGCTGCCGCTGCAGACCCGCCTGCTGATTTTCGTCTCCAACGTCGTCGTCAACTACTGGCCGTTCGTGTTCGGCGTGCCGATTGTGCTCGCGGTCGCGATGGTGCTCCTGGTCCGCCAGAGCCCGAAGGCGCAATATTGGTGGGACTACACTAAACTGCACCTGCCGGTAATCGGCCCCATTCTGAAAAAAATCATTCTGTCGCGCTTCGCCAACTTCTTCGCGCTGATGTATAAATCGGGCATCACCATCCTCGAAGCGATCAGGGCCTCGGAGGACATCGTCGGCAATCGAGTCATTGCGGACGGCCTGATGCGCGCCGGTGCGCAGATCAACGCCGGCGATAGCCTGTCCGAGGCATTTCAGAATCTGGGCATGTTCCCGCCGCTGGTGATCCGCATGATGCGCGTCGGCGAGGCCACCGGCGCGCTCGATACCGCGTTGCTCAACGTCACCTATTTCTATAACCGCGACGTCAAGGAAGCCGTCGACAAGGGTCTCGCCATGCTCGGCCCGGCGCTCACTATTCTGCTCGGCGGCATGCTTATATTCATCATGTGGTCGGTGCTGGGACCGGTGTATGATATTCTGGGTAAAATCAAGTTTTAGATGAGGCGTAATGGCTGACAAGCTCCTGATCTCGGTATCCGCGCGGCAAGTCAGCGCGGCACGCTGGCAGGGCGGGCGCTTCGCCGGATGCGACGTGTTCGCTGATAGCGAAGACGGGCTCAGTGCGTTCAGGGACTACCTCGCACATATCGGTAACCTGCCGGCGCATCTGCTGGTGGACGCGGTCGAGGAGGACTACCGCCTGGAATCGCTGCCGCATAGCTTTGGAAGCGAGCGCAGCGAGATGGTGAGCCGCAAATTGAAGCAGTATTACCGCAACACGCCGTATTGCAGCGCGCAGCTGCAGGGCCGCGACACCGGCAAACGGCGCGATGACCGCTACCTGTTCTGCGCGCTCACCAATCCAGAGCTGATTACGGCGTGGGTGCAAGCGGTGATCGAGCGCGGATTGCCGATTGCCGGGATTTACCTGCTGCCGGCCGTCAGTCAATCCCTGGTCGAAAAGCTGCAGCTCAAGCAGGGCAAGCTGCTGGTGGTATCGATCGACAGTTCGGGCCTGCGATTGACTTTCTTGCGCGATCAGAAGCTGCGCATCAGCCGGCTGGCGCACATCGACGGCGCCAGTCCGCAGGCGATCAAGAGCTACGCCGATGAGATTTCGAACACTCGCCTGTATTTGCACGCGCTGCGCATCATGACGCTCGACGAGCAGCTGTCAGTGCTGATCGTCGACCGTAATGATTCGCTGATCGAACTCGCGCAGGTCATCGCGCGCGACAATCCGAACATCGAATGCCGCCGCCTCGGACGCCAGGAAATCACCGCCCGTCTCGGCATCTCCGCGCCCGCGCTTGACTCGTCGACCGATGCCCTTTATCTGCACCTGCTGGGCCTGCGCGCGCCCGGCGGCAACCTCGCGCCGGCCAATACCACGGTCGGCTACCGGCAGCACCAGGCGCGCCGCGGTATTTATGCGCTGACCGCAGTCACCGTGTTCGCCGTCGCGGCATGGTGTGCGTTCAATCTGTACCAGATCTTCGATACCCGCTCAGAGATCGGGAAAGCGGCGGCCGAGACCGCGGATTTGCGGGCGAAGTACCTGGAGGCGACGCGCCAGTTTCCCGCGGCGCCGACCACCGCCGAGAACCTGAAACGCGCGGTCGAGATCTCGCACAGAATAGGCGCCACCACCCGCTCGCCCGAGACTATGATGAATATCCTCAGCCAAGCGCTCGAGCGTAATCCGGCCATCATGCTGAAGAGCTTTGGATGGAAATACGGCCGCACCGACATTGAACAGGACCCCGGCAAATCGGCCAGGCCCGCCCGTGACGCGGGAGCCCCTGGCGCGGCCGGCGCCGCGCGCAGGCAAAGCGGGCTGGTCGAGGGAGAGGTGCGGCCATTTCGCGGCGACTACCGCGCCGCGATCGACACCATCAATCGTTTCGCCGAAATGCTGTCACAGCAACCCGCGGTGGCCGAAGTGAAGATTATCAAGCAGCCGCTTAACATCAGCCCCAGCCTGACGCTGGCCGGTAACACCACCGATAGCCGCGAGCAGGCCGGCAAGGCTGAATTCAAATTGCTGTTGGTGTTGAAACAAACGCCATGAACGCGAGCGACTTGCGCGCGCTGAAGGCGCCGTTGATTGCGCTGATCCTGATGGTCGCGATCGGCGCCGGGCTGGTCTATTACACCAACCTGACTCTCAAGCAGGCGCAGCTTGCATCGGCACAGCAGCAGAAGCAACTGCGCGATGCGCGCGTGCGGTTGCAGAAATCCGGCGACGAAAAAGACATCATCGTGCGCTATCTGAGGAGCTATCAGTACCTGCAGCGGCTCGGTTTCGCCGGCGACGAGCAGCGCATCAACTGGCTCGATGGATTGCGGGTGGCCAATCAGCAAACGCAATTATTCGGCGTCGACTATGAGATCAGCACGCAGCAGCCGTATCCCTATGCGAACGAGCTCGACCCCGGACAGCTGACGCTGCATCAATCGCTGATGAAACTCAGTATCAAGCTGCTGCACGAGGACGATCTGATGCGTTTCTTGGCCACGCTCGCCAAACAGGGCGCCGGCGTGTTCTCGGTCAACCAATGCGTCGTGGACCGTCTTGACACCGGCGGCAGCATCCGCTTTCAGCCCAACCTGCGCGCCGACTGCGAGCTCGCCTGGATCACGGTGCGGCCCGGCACGCCGGAAGACAGGAAATCATGAGCGCACCGCGTCTTGCCGCCATAATCCTGATGCTTTGCGCGGGCCCGCTTGCGGCCGCCGATCTCGGGCGCATGTTTTTCACGCCGGCGCAACGCGCCACGCTCGACAACGCGCGCAAACAGAACATCCGGATTGAGATTGGCAGCGACAACGAGCAAGCGGCGGCACCGGCGCCGGCGCCGGTGCCGCAAAACATAAGCGTCAACGGTCTGGTTCGGCGCAGCGACGACAAGAGCACGGTGTGGCTCAACAACCGTGCCGTCAGCGAACCGCACACCGGCGGCATCAATGTTTCGCCCGGCAAGAATGACAACCGCGTGAAGCTGTCCATGCCCGAAAGCGGACGCAGCATCGACCTCAAGGTCGGCCAGACGGTGGAAATCGTCAGCGGCACCATCCAGGAGGGCTATGCCAGGCGCGCAACCCCCGAACCCGAGGCAAAAGCCGTTTCCGGCGGCGAAAATACCCCGACGGATGTGCCAAAAGTCACACCTCCGGCGGTCTCCCAGCCCTTAAAATAGCACGAATAGCACCGCCCTCCCTGAGGAGGCACCCATGACGATACGCAAACCCGGCTTGCACCGAACCCTACGCACGCAGCGCGGCTACGCCTTGATCGGCATCATCGCTGCCGTCGGAATTGCCGCGACCACGGTGCTGGTGACTTCGCTCAGCACCACGGCAATCAACAACGAGCAGGAACGCAAGACCAACGCGGCGCTCGCGCTCGCGAAGCTGGCGCTGATCGGGCGCGCTGCGGCTGGTGGGCCTGATGGCAATCACCCTGGCAGTCTGCCGTGTCCTGATCTCGGCACCGGCATCGTCGGTGAGGCTGCAGGCACTTGTAGTTCCGTGGATCAACAAATCGGCAGGCTGCCATGGAAAACACTGGGGTTGGCCGATCTGCGCGATGCCGCCGGCGAACGGCTGTGGTACGCGGTGTCGTCCAACTTCCGCGACGTCGACACCAACATCATCAACAGCAATACGCTGGGCCAGATTTCCGTCACGGGCACTATCAGTGCCTCCAATGTTGCCGCCATCGTGTTCGCGCCCGGCGCGCAGCTCGATTCCCAACCACGCGATTCGGCCCATCAAAACACCATCAGCAGTTTTCTCGAGCAGCCGTATATCGAGAAACTGGTGTTTACCAGCCAGGCTGCTGGCGATTCATTTAACGACCGGCTGATGGTAATCGAGCCGGCGGACATTTTCGCGATAGTGCAGAGGCGCGTCGCCAAGGAAGTGCAGGACGCGCTGAACGCCTATTTCAATCAATCCTACACCGTCAGCACCACCGCCACTGTCGATGGCGTCACCACGACTACGACCACGACGAAAACCAACAGCCGCTATCCGTTCGCCGCCTCGGTCAGCAATTCTAACTGCCTCGCGGGCGGTAATTCCGACGCGTGCGTCAGCGTACAAGACCTGACCACCGGACTGATCCCGGGCACACCCGATGCAGTCAATGATTTCCCGCCTTATTCAGGAACCGCGACGCTGCTCGGCGCCGGCAGCGCCGACTGGTTTGAAGCCAACGGCTGGCGTCAAGTGGTTTCCTATAGCGTGTCGCCGGAATGCGCGACCAATTCTCCCGCGCCATGTGCTTCCGGCAGCATCAACGTCACGGTCAACACCACCACGCTCACCAACCAGAAAGCAACGCTGCTGTTCACCGGCGTGCCCGGCAGGGATGACCAGCGGCTCAAGACCACCCTCCTCACGGGCGTGTAATAGGCCGCGCAACCGCATGCCGCTGCCGGCCCTCCCTCCCCGCACTCTTCGTTCACGATCACAGCGCATCAACGGCCTCGCCGGCTTTACGCTGATCGAGATGGCGGTTGCGCTCGTGGTTGTCGCATTATTGCTCGGATCGCTGCTCGCCCCCCTTTCATCGCAGGTCGAGCAGCGCAAGATTTCCGAAGCGCAGAAGATTCTCGAGCAGATCAACGATGCGCTGATGGGTTTCGCGATGAGTCAGACGCCGGCACGGCTGCCGTGCCCTGATACCGATATTCCCGCTGATGGGTTGGAGAATACACCATGCGTCGCAGCTTCGATTGAAGGGGCCGTCCCGTGGGCGACGTTAGGGGTACCGGCTACCGATCCGTGGGGACAACTTTATCGTTATCGCGTAACCGGCACCTTCGCCGCTGGGCCTATTTTACTCACCAGTACAGGCAATCTACGCGTGTGCACCATCAATACCTGCGGAGCCGGCACCTTGGTGGCAACTAATGTGCCAGCTGTCGTGTTTTCCACCGGCCCCGTGGTAGTGCGCGTAGTGCCAAGTCCCGACGAAGTAGAAAACACTAATAACAACGCTGACTTCGTGAGCCGCACGTTTTCATCCGTCGCGGGTAGTGAGTTTGACGACGTCGTGACGTGGATATCGGACAAGGTATTGCTGAATCGCCTCGTTGCGGCCGGTAAATTACCCTAGGCCGGAGGTGCGCGCCAGTTCGAAACACACTCTGCCGTCGCTGTTGCTCACCAACTCGAGTTTGTAACCCGATTGCTGCGCCTGCTTCGCCGCCTGATAGAGGCCGATGCCGAGCCCGTTTTGCGACGGCACCGGCGCCGAGAACAGGCGCGCCGCGACCGCTTTCGGCATCGCCTTCCCGCTGTCGCAGATCGTGAGCCGCCCGCCGGCCGCCGGCCGCACCGTGACGCTGATGCGCATCCCGGCATGCTGCTGCGACTTGGCGATCGCGTTCTGCAGCAGGTTCTCGGCAACGCTGTCGAACAACTCTTGCGGCAGCGTAGCGCCCGCCGGCGCGCCGTCGACGATGAATTCGATCTCGCTGCGCGGATAACGCTGTTTTAGCCCCTCGAGCCAGGCGGCGGCATCGACCTGCGCGGCGGCGGCTTGCGGCGGCCCCCTCAGCTTTTCGAGCGTGGTCGACAGCCGTTGCGTGATCTGCGGCAATTGCCGTTTCATCAATTCCTGCAGCGCCGCAGCCTGGTCGGCGCCGCTGTTCTCCGCCACGGCGCACAGCGAGGTCAGCGACTGCAGCAGATTCTTGACGTCATGGGTGAGCCGCGCGCCGGTCTCATGGATCGCCTGGGTATACGCGTTATGGCGCTGCGCCTCTTCGCGCTGCTTGGCTTCGTAAAAATGGCCCAGCATCTGCGTCAGCAGCTTCAGATGCAGCAGCAGCGCGGGGCTCAACGACCATTTCGTGTGAAACGTCAGGGTCAAGTCCTTAAACGAATACCCGGTCTGAAAGCGCGAGCGCATGCCGATCTCGCCGCTGCTGTGCGGCGCCTGCCACGCCAGCCCCGCAACCCACGGCAGCTCGCACATGTTGTGCAGCGCGAGCGACAGGAAGCGCGACGGCTCGCGCTCGCGCTCGGCGAGATCGGCAAGCCCCTTGACCCAGCGCTCGAACGGCAGGCCGAGGCTCATCAAGTAACGCGACAACTGGTGGCCGAGCCCCATGAAGCCGCCGCGCGGGTTCCACAGCCAGCTCAAGGTCAACAGCAGCAGCGCCATTACAATCAGGCTTTGCGCGAGCGCGAGTGGATAGTCGCCGTGGCTGACCTGTTTCACGACAAAGCTGCCGAGCACCAGGCCGGTCACCAGCAGGAACAGCATCAGGCTGTAGAATAAATCCACCGCCAGCGGCGAGGACTTGCTGCCCGCCGGAATCGGCACGACGATGATCAGAATCGGCAGCAACTGCAAACCGTACTGCACCAGTATCACCAAAGCGGGTTCAAAGCGTTGATCGGCAAACAGGTGAGGCACGACCCATATCAGCAGCAGCGACAGCAGATAGAGCGCGGCCAGTATCGCCGCCAGCCGCTGACGCGGCTGCTGGCTGCCAAGCAGGTTGCCGCCGATCAACGCGAACAGCACCGCCAACCACACCGCCATCAGCCACCAGTTGTTCCACCCGGCAAGCAACAGACCGACGATCACCACCAGATACGCGTGGCGCGACTCGATGCTGCGCTCGCCGCGCCACACCGGCTGCCACATCAGGAACAGTCCGAAATGCGCCAGCAGCATCGCACGCGCCGACCAGTCGTCGATGCCCCACGCCAGCGCGTAATGCAGCGCCAGCAGCATCGCCCCCAGCCACCATTGCGGGTGAGATCCGATCAGCCGTCGCTGTAAACCGAGCGTGGTTTCGTTCACCTGAACTGCCTTATCCCGATCGTTGGCGGCGGTGGCTTCAATTTGGTTATACTGACCCGGTTTAAACAAGCAATGATTATTCCATGCGCCATCGGCAAATTGCGACTATTGCCCGCTTTACGCTGCTCGAGGCCTGGCGTACGCGCCTGCCCTGGCTGTTTATCATCGTCTTGGGGCTGATCCTCGGCACGGCATACTTTATTCAGCAGCTTGCCATCACCGAAAGCGCGCGCCTGCAAATCGCATTTTCCGCCGCGGCGACGCGCTTTGCGGCGGTATTCGTGCTGAGCCTGCACATATTGACCAGCATCGTGCGCGAATTCAACGACAAGGGACTCGAGCTTACCTTGTCGTTCGCTTTGCCGCGCTCTCATTATATTCTCGGCCGCCTGTTCGGTTTTGCCCTGATCGCGCTGCTGGTGGCGTTGATTGCAACCCTGCCGCAACTGCTGCTCGCGCCGCCGGATGCGGCGCTGCAATGGGGGCTGTCGCTCGCGCTCGAGCTCGCGATCATGACCGCGTTGAGCCTGTTTTGCATCGTAACTTTCACGCAATTGATGCCGGCAGCGAGTTTCGTGTTCGGCTTTTATCTGCTGGCGCGCGCGCTGACCGCGATCCGGCTGATGAGCGACACGCCGCTGTTCGGCGGCGACACGCTCTCGCACCAGGTAATTTCGCTGCTTGTCGATGCGCTGGCGCTGGTGTTGCCGGCGCTCGACCGGTTCACGCAAAGTAGCTGGCTCGTCGACAGTACCGCATCGTGGCTGAACCTCGGCGCCAACGCCGTGCAGGCGGCGCTCTACATCGTGCTGCTCGGCGCCGCGGCAATGTTCGACTTCTACCGCAGGAATCTATAATAATGGTGCGAGGCGAGCGCCAGCTGCGAGCTGTGCCACGCAGGGTGTGGATGCTGCTGCTTGCCGCGTTGGTCCTGCAAATCGCGTGGCAGGCGGCACAGCCGAAGCCGGTAGCGAGCGCCGCGGCGCTCGGCGCCCCGCCGCCGGTGGCAGCGCTGCGCGCGATAAGCCTCGGCGAACCGGTGGTGCTCGCGCAACTGATGACACTATACTTGCAAGCGTTTGACAATCAACCGGGAATCAGCATCCCGTTTCGCGACCTCGACTACCAGCGGGTGACGCAATGGTTAGATACCATCCTGGCGCTTGACCCGATCGGCCAGTATCCGATGTTGATGGCGGCCCAGGTTTATTCGCAGGTGCCGGACCCCGCGCGTGAGCGACTGATGCTGGAGTTCGTGCACCAGCGGTTCATGCGCGACCCAAACCGGCGCTGGCGTTGGCTGGCGCATGCGACCATCATGGCCAAACACCGCCTGCAGGACGGCGAACTCGCGTTGCGCTATGCGCGCGACATCGCGCGGCATGCGCCGGCAGCGCCTGGCTGGGCACGCCAGATGCAAATCTTCATACTCGAGGATATCGGCGAACTTGAAAGCGCGAAGATCCTGCTCGGCGGCCTGCTCGCAAGTGGGGAAATCAAGGATGAACATGAGTTGCATTTTCTGCTCGAGCGGCTCGAAGCGCTGAAAAACGCCGAAAAACCGGCTCCCCCGACGAGAAATAGACATCCCGCGCCGCCTGGTTCGGCGATCAAACCCTGATTCTCACCGGTTCACATGAAAGCCCGCATGTTGCGGCGCAATATGCAGAATAATTATGCAGTTTCAATAGCTTACCTGTTCTTATCCACGGATGAGGATCGCACATCGTGACGAAATTCGCGGATCTCAGGCGCCATTGGAAAGCGTAACTCGGCCGGCTCGGCGCTGTGGCATGTACTTTGCGACTTTGTGCACACTTGGACCGTAAGTCCAGTCTGGAAAAGGAAAATTTATGCGTACCAAACAAAGCGGCTTTACGCTGATTGAAATCGCGATCGTGCTCGTGATCATCGGCCTGCTGCTCGGCGGCGTCCTGAAAGGCCAGGAACTGATCACCAGCGCGCGCGTGCGCAACCTGATTTCGCAGCAGGACGGCGTCAAGGCCGCCTACTTCGGCTTCCTCGACCGCTTCCGTGCACTGCCCGGAGATTACACCGCGGCAACGACCAACATCGCGGGCATCTCCACCGCGGTATGCACGGGAAATGGCGACGGCGACGGCCGGATTGAAACAGCCGGAGCATCAACACCTAACGAAAATGTTCTCGCATGGGAACATCTGTCCAAAGCCGGGTTTATCAATGGCTCGTATACCTGTGCCGCAGCAGAATCAAATGCCACCACGCCGACGAACGCCTTTGCGGTGTTCCTGCAGTTGGTTTGGGATAATGTGTTTGACCCCGCCGCAGGCACCCCCCGTCATAACCTCAAGACCGGGGGCCAAATACCCTCCGACCTGCTGGCCGAAGTCGACCGTAAGATCGATGACGGTAATGCGATCGGGGGAATATTCCGGTTTTCAGCCTATGATGGCGGCGCCGGCGCTCCGGTCGGATCGGGAACGTGCTACTTGGCCGCCGCGCCTAACGCTTGGAACGCCACGACCCCCTCGGCCAATTGTGGTGGAGCGACCCTGTTCTGATATGGGTTTAAAGTTTCGAGTTTAAGGTTTCAAGTTAAAAGGCCGCCATCCCTCATCCCTAACCCTTCTCCCAAAACGGGAGAAGGGAACATTTTGCTCCCCTCTCCACTTGTTGGAGAGGGTGCGCCGGAGCGCGGAGCAGGGACCCGTTTACGGGATGCGACCGTGAAAGCGCACATGAGCACGCGGATCTCCGGCGCTTGCATCCCGCTGCGGGGTCACAT
>JACQOI010000262.1 GCA_016202615.1 Betaproteobacteria bacterium | reverse complement strand
CTGTGATGGGTGCGGATCCGGCGACCAGCGCGGTCAACAAGCACTTGCAATCGTGGGACGTGCCTAACGTATTCGTGGTCGGCGGCAGCGCGATTCCGCAGAACAGCGCCAACAACCCGACCGGCACGTTGGGGGCGCTCGCGTGCTGGGCGGCCGATTCGATCAAGGACCGCTACCTGAAACGGCCGGGGGCGCTGGTGTAAAACCGCCGGCACGCCAAAGATACTGTAATTGAATCTGCCGATTATTCGCTGAGCGGGCTCTACGGCTGGTCTTTCCTGTTGAGCAGTTCCACGCTCACCCCGTCGGGCGCCTGGATGAACGCGATGCGGGTGGTCGGGTTGATGTCGGTGGGGTCCATGCTGAACGCGACGCCCTTGCTCCGGAGCCCCGCGCAAAAGCCGTCGAAATCGCCCTTCACTTGCATGCCGAAGTGATCGACGCCCCACTGCAGGCCGGGCTTCTCCACCGCCAGCTCGGCGGCGCGCTGGCCGCGGACGATGATGGCCAAGGCGCCGCCGAATGACACGTAGATCTGCGGCGCGCCGCGGCTGTCGACTCTCTTGACGACTTCGCCGCCGAGCCTGTCGACATACCAATTGGCGGCGGCGTGAGGATCTTTGCTGACGAGGTGGACGTGATCGAAGATGAGGTTGGCATTGGGCATGATGGTTCTCTTAAAGGTGAGATGTTGGTTGCGTTATTGCAGCGGAGAGAACGCGGACGGCATCAGGATCTTGTTTTCCTGGGCAACCAGCTCGTAGCCCGGCACGCCTTCCTTTTTCGCGAAGGCTGACGGCGGCCACCATCCGGTCGCCTGGGCTTTCTTGCGGATCTCGTCGCGCTGGTCGACTGACTGGTAGCCCCAGATGTGGACGAACTTGTTGAGTCCGCCGAGCTCGGAGTACCACGCCGCGCACAGCGGGCTGAACTGGACTCGCCTGGGGATCGCCATTTCCCACAGCTTCATGAGCTTGGGCAGCTCGCCGGGCGCGTAGGTATAGATGCGCATTTCGAAGCAGGGGCCCATTTTGCCAGGTTTGAGTTCCGGCGAGACCGAGAGCGGAATCATGATGTCCGACCGTTGACTCACGATGAATTCCTTGATCTTGGGCGGCCAGTTGCTGTCCTTGACGGCCGCGGCGCGGACGCGTGCGCGCTCTTCGAGGTCCTGGTACGGCCAGACGTGAATGATTTGGTTGAGCGGACCGATCTCGGTATGCCAGAACGCCGCGAGCGGTGAGTGTTTCTTGCGGTATTCATAGGCTTCGCCGAAGCGCTTTTCGACTTCCGGCAACGATTTCGGCTTGATATCGTATGTCCTCATCTCGTAAATCATGGTTACCCCCTGTCAGAGAAAGCGTGAATTTGCCGCAATTTGGGGACGCCGTCAACTAACGCGCGGCCTCGAACCCAGCCGCCACGGTAAACGGCGTTCGCTCATTTCGCCCTGATGTTCATCTGGAGGATGAGTTTCTCCCAGCGCGGCGCCTCCCGCTCGACGAGCGCACGCAGTTCCTCCGGCGTGCTGCCGACCAGTTCGGCGCCGATTCCCGTGAGCCGGTCACGGGTCTCGGGCACGTTGATAGCCGCGACGATTTCTCGATTGAGTTTTGCGATGATCGGCATCGGCGTGGCGCCGGGCGCGAAGATCGCGTGCCAGGTGCTCACTTCAAAGCCGGGCACGCCTGCTTCGCTGATGGTTGGCAGGTCCGGCAGAATCGCCGCGCGCTTGGGCGTCGAGATGCCAAGCGCGCGCAGCTGCCCGCTCTTGACGTATTGCGCTCCCCCGGCGACTACCTCGAAGACGAACTGGAGTCGTCCGCCGATCAGCTCGGTTGCCGCCTGCGCGCTGCCCTTGTACGGCACGTGCACGACATCGAGTCCCGCCATCGAAACGAACATCGCCCCAGCCAGGTGCGCGGTGCTGCCGGTGCCGGCCGAGCCGTAGTTGAGCGTACCTGGTTTCTGCTTCGCCAGCGCGACCAGGTCTTTCACCGAATTGATACCGGCGCCTGGACGCACCAGCAACAGATAGGGCACCGACAACATATTGGTGATTGGGGCGAAATCGCGGTACACGTCATAAGGAGGTGTGGCGGTCAGGAACGGGCTGGTGACCATGGTGCTGGAGCTGCACACACAAATCGTGTATCCATCAGGTGCCGCCTTAGCCGCTAATCCGGCGCCGATCACCCCGCCGGCGCCTCCGCGATTGTCAACCACGACGGTCTGGCCGATACGCTCGCCCAGCTTCTGCGCCACGATGCGGCCGACGATATCGATGGCGCCGCCGGGCGGATAAGGCACGATCAGCCGGATCGGACGTGAAGGGTAAGTCTGCGCGGGGGCTGGCGCCGGCAGAGTCAGGAGCAGCGCGAAAATACAGAGCGCTAGCGGGGCCAGAAGCCGGTCGCAGTTCACCGACGCGCACCGCCCGAGTGCGAAACCATGACGGTGAACTACCATAGCGTTTGCCGCCGTGCGGCGTTCATCTGCATGCATCTGCGGATTCCTCCTTACATTCGGTTCTGGCCGGCGACGATGCCGGGCGCACCGCCTAGCAGCCTGTCGGACTTAACAGTCCGACAAACTCCTAGTGCTTATATCCCTGCGAAGATTGAGCCAACTGAAGTTATCCGGGCTATTTTACCATGATATGGGGGAGCCACCGCTGACACATCGAACGGTTGCCGCAAATATTGAACAAGTATAGAGTCTCGATGACACCTGGATTGCGCCTTTGAAGCGACAAACGGCTTCTCTAAGGAGATAAATCATGCGTAACGCTTGGTTGTTCGTATTGACGATGTTTGGAGCTTCGCTGTGCTTTGGCGCCGAAGTTTATCCCGGTAAGACAGTGCGCGTGGTAGCGCCCTTCGCGCCCGGCGGCATCAGCGATATAGTCGCTCGAGTGGTCTCGCAGCAACTCTCGGAACAGCTCGGGAAAACGTTCATTGTCGATAATCGCGCGGGCGCAGGCGGTGTCGTTGGCAACGGGATCGTCGCCAAATCAGCGCCGGATGGGCATACGCTGTTGATGGTCAATCCTGCTTTCACGATATTGCCTGGCATCTCCAAGTCGCTCCCGTATGATACCGAGAAAGATTTCACCGCGATTACGCAGATCATGCGCGTCCCAAGTGTGCTCGTGGTGAATCCAGCGCTTAATGTCAATACGCTCAAGGATTTCGTTGCGCTCGCGCAGGCGAATCCCGGAAAATACAACTACGGGTCGGGCGGCCCCGGTAGCGCACTTCACTTGTACTCTGAACTATTTAAAATAGCGGCCAAGGTCGACATCGTGCACATCCCGTACAAAGGGGGCGGCGAGAATTTTGCTGCGCTGATCGGCGGCCAAATTCAAATGCTGATCATTTCGGTTCCAACCGCGCTCCAGTTCGTCAAAAGTGGCAGGATGCGCGCGTTGGCGGTTACGACCGATGGCAAGCGTGCGCCATCAATGCCCGATGTGCCATCGATGAGCGAAGCGGGCGTCTCCGGCATGGCAATTTATGTCTGGTTCGGGTTTGTCGGCCCCGCGGGAATTCCGAAGGACATTGTCAACAAGCTGCATGCGGAAGTGGTTAAGGCGCTTGCGGTAGCGTCCGTGAAGAAACAGTTTATTGAACAGGACGCCGAACTGGTGGGCAGCAGCCCGGCCGAATTCTCCAACCATCTTCGTGATGAAATGCGACTCTGGGCCAAGGTCATTAAGTCGGCTGGCATTACGGCCCGATAAGAATGCGGGAAAGTCCAGCCGCTAGGAATTTGTCGGACTTAGCGCCGACAAACTCCTTAGCAGCCTGTGCGGTCTCTTAAGTCCGACAGGCTGCTAGGTGCTGGCTCGCGACCTGCGAAAAAATGGCGTGCTTGCAGCATAGGCCAGCAGGCGCTCGCGGGGAACGCCTGCCTCGTAACGAAGCGGCACGCTAATCCACCTTCGCGCCGGACTCCTTCACTACTTTGGCCCACTTCACCACTTCCTTCTTGATGATCGTGCCGAACTCCTCCGGCGTGTTTCCCACGGGCTCGAAATCGATCGCGGCGAGCCGTTCCTTTACTTCCGCAAGCTGCAGAATGCGCGTGAGCTCGCCGTGAAGTTTCGCAATGATGGGCTTGGGGGTTCCAGCCGGGGCGAGCACGCCAGTCCAGGTACTGGCTTCGAACCCGGGCACGCCGGCTTCAGCGACGGTGGGCAGATCGGGAAGTGAGCGGGAGCGTTTCTCGCCGGTGGTAGCCAGCGCGCGGAGCCGCCCGGCTTTTACAAGCTGTGAGGCCGCGGATACCGACCAGAAACCCACGCCGGCTTCGCCTGCGACGAAGCCAATAAGGGCGGGCCCGGCGCCCTTGTAGGGCACGTGGACGACATTAATGCCTGTCATGCTTTTGAACAATTCCGCGTTAAGATGTGCCGAAGAGCCACTCCCACCGGATGCGTAGTTGATCTGCCCCGGCTTTGCTTTGGCAAGGGCGTTAAGCTCCTTTACCGATTTCGCCGGCACCGAG
>JACQOI010000253.1 GCA_016202615.1 Betaproteobacteria bacterium | reverse complement strand
GGTTCGGACACTCGCGGACACGCATGCGCGTATAAGCATGCCCTAGCAGCCCGTCGGACTTGACAGTCCGTACAGGCTGCTAAAAGCAAAACCGGCTGACCATTCATAATAAACTCACCAGGAGTTTATCGGACTTAACCCCGACAAACTCCTAAGGCAAAATCACCCTGAACAAGAAGGCAACAAAATACCCGGATGGAAGCGCGTTCGTTCGCTACGGTCGCCTTGGAAAAGCAAACGGTCGGAGAAGAACTGACGCGCCGCCGCACAAGATCAAATGAACCGCGTCAGACTTTTCAGATCCACGTTCCCGCCGCTGATGATCACGCCGACGCGCCCGCCGCGCGCGTCGAGCTTGCCTTCGAGCAATGCCGCCGCCGCGAGCGCGCCGGTCGGTTCGACCACGATCTTCATACGCTCCCAAAGATAAAACATGCTTCGCAGCAGCTCTTCATCGGTCACCGTCAGCATGTCGTGGACGTGATGCAGGATCAGCGGAAACGTGATCTTGCCCGCCGAATGCGTGCGCGCCCCGTCGGCGATGGTGTCGGGGTTGTGGACAATCTGCAGCGTCTTGGTTCGGAACGAGCGTGTGACGTCGTCCCCGGCGGCAGGCTCGACGCCGATCGCCTTGATGCCGGGCGATAAGTGATTCGCCGCGATTGCGCAACCCGAGATCAGTCCGCCACCACCGCATGGCACCAGCAAATAATCGAGCGGGCCGACGTCCTCGATCAGTTCCGTCGCCGCCGTACCCTGCCCCGCGACCACGTACGGATGATCGAACGGCGGGATCACGGTCAGGCTGCGCTTCTCGGCGAGGCCGCACGCGATCTGCTCGCGGTCCTGCGTCTCGCGGTTGTAGATAATGACTTCGGCGCCGTAGCCGCGCGTCGCGTCGAGCTTGACCGCCGGCGCGTCGTCCGGCATCACGATCACCGCTTTGACGCCGAGCAGCTTGCCGGCAAGCGCGACCGCCTGCGCGTGATTGCCCGACGAATAGGCGACCACGCCACGGCGCTTCTGCTCGTCGCTCAGGTTCGACAGCGCGTAATAAGCGCCGCGGAACTTGAACGCGCCCATGCGCTGAAAGTTCTCGCATTTGAAATATACCTTCGCGCCGGTGCGCTCATCGACCGTGCGCGAGGTCAGGGCCGGCGTGCGATGCGCTACGCCTTCGAGTTTTTTCGCTGCTGCGGCTACGTCGGCGTAGCTGACCGGCAGAGGTTGATTGGTTGCGGTGTCCAACGCCGTCCTTATTTCGCCGCACGCGTTGCGCGCCACTTCACCTCGGTGCGCGGCGCGCTTCCCTCGCCGCGCATCGTGCCTTCCATCGTATCGCCGTTGACGCGCCCTTCGAAACGCAGGCGCTTCATATAGTCGTCGCCGTCGATCAGCACGAACGTGATCCTGTCGCCGTCGAGCCGCTCTTCGCGCACCACGCCCGCCTTGCCTGCCGCGCTCGTGTTGACGTTGATTTCCTGGAACTTCTGCTTGATCGCAAGATCGTATCTGTGCTCGCCCTTGGGATCGGCGACACGCAGGTTCCAGAGCCCATCGACCCCGGCGGGAACGACCCAGTAATACACCGTGCTGTTGTGGGCGCGCACGGTTGCGGTAATGTCGGCCTTCCACTCCCCCATGTCGAAGTCGTGCGCGACGATGCGCGTGCCGGGCTTGAGCTCGGCGAGCAGCCGCGGCCGCAGCTTCAAATTGATGCGCGGCAGCAGATACATCGTGACCACTGTCGCTTCGCTCAACTTGGTGTCGAACACGTTGCGCTGGTAAAAAACGGCGCGGTCGCTGACGCCGGCGGCCATGGCATTCTCGGTGCTCTCCTTGATGCGCTGCGGGTCGAGATCGACGCCAAAACCGTGCGCACCGAACTGCCTGGCCGCGGTGATCACGATGCGGCCGTCGCCGGAGCCAAGATCGATCACGTAATCGTTGGGGCCGACGTTGGCGATGCGCAGCATCGCCTCGACCGTCGGCTGGTTGGTCGGCACATACGGCACGTCGAGATTGTTCGGATACTGGTACTGCTGCGCCGCCGTTGCCGCGACCACGATCAATGCGGTTGCCGCAAGCACACCGCGCAGCATTGAAATGAAAAAAACCCCCACTTGTATCTCTCCTTCTAAAACCTATCTCAAAAATCCCGAGTAGCCGCAAACATGCACCGATACCGGAGTTGGCTCGAGTCAGACACGGCGGGCGGGTTGTCGAGACGGCGTCGAAATCCGGTTAGGATTGTAGTCGTCGTCGGCGGTGAGTCGCCAATTCGGCAGGAATTCGGTCACATCTGGCTGCTGCGCGACAATTGTCACATCCCAGCCGTTTGACTGATTTATTATTTGGAACAATGACTTAAGCACATATTTGAAGCCATGCCAAAAGCCAGGCCGGAGGCTGGCCTGCAATTTGCGTAACCACAGGCAACGAAGTAATCGACAGGCTGATGGAGGCGAACATGGTGATCTACTTGGACCAATACCGGACGACCAAAGCGGCACCGGTCAGCGTGCTGAAAAACGGCACTTATGGAGACGAAATCATGAACGCGAACTGGAATCCGGCGGTGGTTCTGATGTTCAACGACGTTGCTCAATGCGCGATCAGCCCCGAGTTGCCCGAAGATCTGACGACCGTCGACGTCGATTCGTTCCTCGGCAAGGTCTACGCCCTCGCAACGCAGATTTGAGCGCTGCCTCCCGGCAGCGGCGGCAACGCCAGGCTCCCCTCCTCCCCCGGTGTTGCCGCAGTCTTTTTACTTTCACGCCGCGTAACCCGCGGCGTTTTTATTTTCCCCTGAGTAGCCATGCCCCTTGATGATGCGCTCAAATGGCGAAGCAGGTCGAATTCAATAAAAAAAACAGCAGGTTACGATTTGCATGCGACCACTGCCACAGCCCCTTGCGTGAACCTGCCGCCGACCCTCGTTTTTCCAAAAAAATGGGGCTATACTTTTCACGAGTGTTCTGAATGGAGGGGCCTGCCCATGCAGACTGATGTGGAATCTCTTAAGCAACGGATCAACGAACTGCACCTCGAACACCGCGATCTCGACGACGTAATTGCCAGACTGGCGGAAAAACCGGGCCAGGATCAACTGCAACTGCAACGCCTCAAGAAGAAAAAGCTCCTGATCAAAGATCAGATCTCGCACCTGGAACGGCAGCTGACGCCTGACATCCGGGCGTAAACCGAAAGCCGCTTGCAATCGCAGCGGCTTTTTTGTTGCCAGCTCAACCCCTGGTCAGCCTCCGCGACGTCGCGGCGGGTGGTGAGCACACAACGCGGGGAGCATTCCACGCGTCGCCGAGGTAGTCAGAGGCGTCGTGCGGCAGGTAATGCTTATCCCGATCGACGATCACCCTGCCTGCTCTTCATTGCCTGCGCGCGGCCATGGCGATAACGACCGCCAGCACGGCGAGCAGCACGAACCAAACCAGCGACCACTCGGCAATTGACAAGCCCAGAAATGTCCAGCCCACTTCGGCGCATTCGCCGGACCCGCGGAAAATCTTCTCCAGCGCCTGGGTCAGCGGGAACTTCTCGAGCATGTATTCCAGCCCCGGGCCGCATTCCGGCACGCGATCCTTGGGCAGATGCTGCAACCAGACGTGGCGCGTTGCGACGGCGCCCCCTGCCGTCGCGATCGCCACCAGCAACCCGCTGTAAACACAAGCACCGATAAAGCGCGGACCGTGAATGGCGGCGACGAGAAACACCGCCATCATGGCGATGAAGGCCACGCGCTGCAATATGCACAGCGGGCACGGATTCTGGTATTCGTAATACTGCAGGTAGACCGCGAACGCGAACAGCCCGACGCAAGCCAGAAATCCGGCAAGATAACCGATACGCGGTGAAATCAAGAATTTCATCGATGCGCTCCAGATTGCCACGGCTCATTCGCAACCGACCGGCGCGGCGGCACGGCGAAGACACCAACAATTCTAGCATGTGTGGCCGGCTGTTCTTGTGGCACGCGCGGCTGCCCGCTACACTGCGTGCATGCTCAGAATAACGCCTGAAATCACGATCGACGAGCGCCAGATCGTCGAGCAGTTCGTGCGCGCCTCGGGCCCGGGCGGCCAGAACGTCAACAAAGTGTCAACTGCCGTCCAACTGCGCTTCAACGTATACGCGTCACCGTCGCTGCCGCAGGACGTGCGGGAGCGCTTGATCAAGCTCGCCGGCAATCGCATTAACAGCGCCGGTGAGCTCGTGATCAGCGCGCAGCGCCACCGCACCCAGGTGCAGAACCGCGCCGATGCGCGCGAGCGGCTGGTCGCCCTGATCCGCGCGGCAACCCACAAACCCAAGCCGCGTAAAAAGACCAGGCCGAGCGCCGCCGCCAAACGGCGCCGGCTCGAAACCAAGCGCCGGCGCGGCGAAATCAAGCGCGGTCGCAGCGCCAAGTCCGAATTCGTATGACGGAATCGCGGGCAACCTGTTGACGGATGGATTCGACGGCTCTTACACTGCGCGAGCGGCGCGGTTCGTGTGTCCAGGAGTTTGTCGGACTTAGCCCCGACAAACTCCCAATGCAAAAGCGGGGCCGGTAGAATTGTAGAAGAGGATGAAATGTCTCCCCCGCCTACCCGCCCGGCGAGGACATCCAACGCCGGACTGGAATAGACTGCCGTCGGGGACTGTTATACACGGATGTTACCAACGTAGTGCCTTGGCCCAGACCGAGCCAGCCGCAGGCGACGAGTTGATGCGTTCGTAATTAGGCTTTGTTTCATCAGCGTAGATAGCCTGTCGACAGGATCGAGAAAAACCCTTGGAGAATCTGCTCAGCAATCCCGCCGTGCAAGGCGGCGTCGCGCCTTTCGTGGTCGCGCTCGTCGTGGTATTGCTACTGGGCCCGCTGCGGCTTGGCGGCCTCGCGGTCGCGGCGGCGTTTCTCACCGCCATGTATTTTGTGTCGGGGCTGACCTTCACGCCGTTGACCGCCACCCGCAAGATACTCGTCCTGAGCATCGCTGCGCCGATGCTCGGAGTTCTCGCCGATTTCGTGTTCAAGCCGACGCGTCTGGGGATCGCGGTCCTTGCGCTGTGCGCAGCCGCGGGAGCATGGTGGGCGTTCTGGCCGGTGCTCGCGCAGAAACCGGCCGCTGAGGCCTGGCTGCTGGGCGCCACTGCCATGGTGGGCGTGGCCTTCATGGTCGGGTTCGCCCAAACATGCCTCGCCGCGGACGCTGTGCGTGCGGGGGCGGCGGGTCTCGCCCTCGGCCTCGGCGTCGGAATTGCTGCGATATTGGGCGCATCAAATTCATACGGGTTGTACGGAATCGCGCTGGGAGCGGCGGCCGGAGCATTCCTGTTGCCGCAGATGATCGCGGGGAAAAAAAGCTTCGCTGGCGCTACCTTCACCCTCTCGGTGACACTCACTGCCGGTCTCGTTGCCGCCGGCGCCATGATCCTCGCCAAGCTGCCTTGGTACACGCTGCTCGTGCTCGCGCTCGTACCGGTGGGCGCGCGCCTGCCGGTCCCGGAGAAGGCCCCGGTATGGCTGCAGGCGGTGCTGCTTTCGCTCTACGGCTTTATTATCGGCGGCGCGGCTTGTGCCTTGGCCTGGCGATTCCCGGACGGAATATTGAGTTAGTTCTTATCTCATTGCTACCAGAGAGGACAGGAGACACAGCATGACTAAGCTCGCAATCGGGCTGATCGCCCTTACGGTGCCGCTCGCTGCTGCGGCTCAAGTGGAGTCGTACAACATCGATCCGATCCATACCATTCCGTATTGGGAGACGGACCACCTGGGCTACGCGACCCTGCGTGGACATTTCAGCAAGACCACGGGAAAGTTCACCATCGACCGCGCGGCCAAGACCGGCACGCTCGAGATCACCATCCAGACCGCCAGCCTCAACACCGGCGACACCGAACGGGGGGGCCGGGCGCGCACGCGCGACGATCACTTGCGCAGCCCGGACTTCTTCAACGTTGCCGAGTTCCCGACCTTGAGCTACCGGTCGACAGGCGTGAAATTCAAGGGCGACGACCCGGAGGTGGTCGAGGGAAATATGACGCTACTCGGCGTGACCAAGCCGGTGTCGCTCAGGATCTTGCGTTGGAAATGCGGACCAGATCCGCGAACGGCCGGGAAGCGTTATCAGTGCGGCGGCAATGCCACCGGCACGTTCAAGCGCTCTGATTTCGGCATGAAGTTTGGGCTCCCCACAGCTATCGGTGACGAGGTCACGCTGTGGACAAGCTTCTACGGCTTCAGGACCTAGGAGTTTGTCGGAGCCAAGTCCGACAGGCTGCTAGGCGTGAAATGGTCTGCGGAACTCCGATCGCGCAAACCGGCGCAGTTGGCGATGCCGTTGCAATGCTCTTATTTCAAACTTGATAGAGGATGACAAAATGTACAAAAGACTTTTTCCCATCGCGCTTGCCGTCACGGTGGGGGGCGGTTACTCGCTCACTGCGTTTTCCCAGGTAAAGCCCCAAACTTTAGTCAAGCAGCGCCAAGCGGCGATGACCTTGCAGGGCAAGTACTTCTATCCGCTGCTTAATATGGTTCGAGGCAGGATTCCTTATGATGCTAACGCAGCTGTTCGCAATGCAGCTTACCTCGATGCGTTGAGCAAAATGCCATGGGACGGCTTCGCTCCCAACACCAAAGACGCGAAAAGCGGGGCGCTACCGGCGGTTTACACTGATACCGTCAAGTTCAAGGAGAACCAGGACCGCTTGCAGAGCGAAGTCGCCAAGCTCGTGGCGGTGAGCAAAGGCGGCAGTGAGCCAGCCATAAAAGCGCAGATCGAGGCAGTCGACAAAGCCTGCGGCAGTTGCCACGAAACATTCCGCGAACGACAATAATCAAATCCATTCTTTTCCAAGCCCGCGGCAGCGGGCTTCTCAGTTTTTTGGCGTGCTCGATGCGCGAAAAGGCGGCTGAACTGCGGTGCGCACTGCAGGCAGGTGTCATCGCCCTGCTGCTCGGAGCAGCGATCGGCGATGCTTTCGCGCAGGGAGATGCGAAGCGCGGACAATACCTCGCGCAGGCCGGGGGCTGCCTCGCTTGCCACACGGAAGACAAGAAGGACGCCACGCCCTTTGCGGGCGGCCGCGCGCTCAAGACGCCTTTCGGAATCTTCTATGGGCCGAATATCACGCCGGATCCGCAAGCCGGGATCGGGCGCTGGAGCGAGGCTGATTTCGTGCGTGCCATGCGCCTGGGGGAGAAGCCTGATGGAAGCAATTACTTCCCGGCGTTCCCCTACCCGTCGTTTACGAAAATCTCAGATGGCGACTTGCGCGACCTCTGGGCTTTTCTGCGCACGCTTGCGCCGAGCAGCCGGGCCAATCAAGCGCACGATCTGCGTTTTCCGTTCGGCTGGCGCTTGCTCGTTGCGCCGTGGAAGCGGCTGTTCTTCACACCCGGCGCTTTTGTGGAAGACAAACAGCGCGCGCCGGTCCTCAACCGGGGCGCTTACCTGGTCGAGGCCCTCGGTCACTGCGGCGAATGCCACACGCCGCGCAATATTCTCGGCGGCCAGAAACAGGGCCGCTTCCTTGCCGGGGGCAAGGGACCGCAGGACAAGCGCGTTCCGAATCTGACACTGATAATCATTGAAAGGCCTCCTGCCGCGGGTTAGGCGGCGGGGTTAAAGTTGAATTGCGAAGCTCAACTTGACCTTGAGGAGGCAACATGAAGTATAGCGGGATTGATCTGCATTCGACCAAT
>JACQOI010000252.1 GCA_016202615.1 Betaproteobacteria bacterium | reverse complement strand
GAAGATGAAGTCCGCGGCCAAGCTTTCCGCGGCGTGCTTTACCGCTCGCGCCGAGCGGTCCATGGCTGCTTCATCGCGGCTGTCGATCAGGACCGGCGTCGTCTGCTGAGTCGCGAAGTTGCCGATGAACGCGATTGGAGCCAGCGTTTCGCCGTGCTCCAGAAAATCACGTGCCTCGCCGATCAGCGGCAGGATAGTGTCGAGGTAGGCTTGAGGGATTGCCGTCACTTTCGCACCGAACTTGTACGCGCTCGACGGATTGCCCCACCGGGTGGTGAAATAAGGCATCATCGCCTCCAGCACTTCCGGCAGCACCGGCGTCGTCGCGTTGTGGTCAAGGTAAATCATCGAGCTATTTTGCGGGCAGAATGTTGAACAGGCAACATAAATGTTTATGATTACGGCGCAATAGGCGGCATGGGATGGATCACTACGATCTGCTGGTGATCGGCGGCGGCATTAATGGCGCCGGCGTTGCGCGCGACGCCGCCGGGCGCGGGCTCAAGGTGCTGCTGGTCGAAACGCACGATCTCGGCGCCGCAACCTCGTCCTCGAGCAGCAAGCTGATTCACGGCGGGCTGCGCTACCTCGAGCGTTATGAGTTTCGGCTCGTCGCGGAAGCGCTCGCCGAGCGCGAAGTGCTGCTCGCGATCGCGCCGCACCTGGTGGCGCCGCTCACCTTTGCGATGCCGCACGTGCCGGAACTGCGGCCGCGCTGGATGATACGCACCGGCCTGTTCCTATATGACCACCTCGGGCGCCGCACCCGGCTGCCGGCATCGCGCGGCGTCGATCTGCGGGCGCCACCTTATGAATCGGGCCTCAAGGCGACGCTGACCAACGGTTTCGTCTATTCCGATTGCCGCGTCGACGATGCGCGATTGGTGCTCGCCAACGCGTTAAGCGCACGCGAGCTCGGCGCAGACATCCTGACGCGAACCGAGTGCGTGTCGGCAAAACGTGCCGGCGATGGCTGGGAGGCGCTGCTGCGCGCAACGCCTGGCGCCGAGCGCACCGTGTTTGCGCGCGGTATCGTCAATGCCGCAGGTCCATGGGTCAAGCAAGTGTTGAACGACCGTTTGCACCAGCCCAGCCGCGACAACGTCAAGCTGGTCAAAGGCAGCCACATCGTGGTGCCGAAAGCCTACCACGGCGAACACGCGCTCATCCTGCAGAACGATGATCGGCGCGTGGTCTTCATGATCCCGTATGAAGGTGGCTACACGCTGATCGGCACCACCGATGTGGCGGTCGATGGCGACCCCTCGACGCCGAGCGCAAGCGCGGATGAAATCGCTTATCTGTGCCGCGCGGTGAACCGTTACCTGGCGCAGCCGGTCGCGCCTGCGGATGTGGTGTGGAGCTACGCCGGCATCCGGCCGCTCTATGACGACGGCACGGCGGACCCGTCGGCGGTGACGCGCGATTACACGCTGCGCCTCGATGCGGATCACAAATCGGCGCCGGTGTTGTCGGTATTTGGCGGCAAAATCACGACTTATCGCAGGCTGGCGGAACACGTGCTCGACAAGCTCGCGCCATGGTTCCCCGGCATGAAAGCGGCGTGGACTGCCGGCACACCCCTGCCGGGCGGCGATCTCGGCGGCACTCCCACCGCATTTGGTGCCCGGCTTGCCGCCGAATACGCGTCGTTGCCGGTGCCGCTGCTGCGCGCGCTGGCGCGGCGCCACGGGTCCTTGGCGCACAGCGTGTTGCAAGGTGTGCGCACGGCCGCCGAGCTCGGCGTGCATTTCGGCGCCGACCTCTATGCGCGCGAAATCGATTACATGATCGAGCACGAATGGGCATGCAGTGCTGAGGACATTTTGTATCGCCGCACCAAAGCCGGCCTGCATCTCGCTGCGGCGCAGCGCGAAGCGCTCGCCAATTACATCTCCCGGCGCGCCGCAAAACGCTGATTACAGGGCTGCTGTGCGATAATTCCCGGATGGCGTTGAACGTAGTCATTCTTGCCGCGGGTCAGGGCAAACGCATGCACTCGGATCTGCCCAAGGTGCTGCACCCGCTTGCGGGGCGGCCGCTGCTCGCGCATGTGATCGCGACGGCGCGCACGCTCAAGCCGGCGCGTATCTGCGTCGTTTACGGCTACGGCGGCGAACAGGTGCCGGCTGCAGTGCGCGCTGACGATCTCGTCTTGATCAAACAGGCGCCCCAACTCGGCACCGGCCATGCGCTCAGGCAGGCGCTTCCGCATCTCGACGCGCGTAAAGATACGCTGGTGTTGTATGGCGATGTGCCACTGATCGCCGAATCGACGCTGGCTGCGTTAATCGCTGGCGCAGGCGAGCGCCTGAAGATACTGACCGCCGAGCTCGACGATCCGGGTGGCTACGGCCGGATTATCCGTAATGCCAAACGCGCCATCACCGCGATCGTCGAAGAAAAAGACGCGACCGAAAGACAACGCCGCATCCGCGAAGTCAACACCGGCATCATGCTGTTGCCCGGCAGGCGGCTCGCCGGCTGGCTGGGTAAGCTTTCGAAGCGCAACGCGCAGCGCGAATATTACCTGACCGACGTGGTGGCGCTCGCGCTCAAGGACCGCGTCAAAGTTGAATCCGGCGCGCCGCGAGACAACTGCGAAATCCTCGGCGTCAACAGCAAACAAAACCTTGCCCGGCTCGAGCGTATTTACCAGGCGCGGACCGCGACGCGTCTGCTCGAAGCTGGCGTCACGCTCGCCGACCCGAAGCGCATCGACGTGCGGGGCGAGCTCGTGTGCGGGCGCGACGTGCGCATCGATATCAATTGTCTGTTCGAGGGCACGGTTGAACTTGGCGACGGCGCCGAGATCGGCGCCAACTGCGTGCTCAGAAATACCAGGATCGGCGCGGCGACACGCATAGCGCCGTTTTCGATGATCGACGGCGCGGCGATTGGCAAGAACTGCCGTATTGGTCCTTACGCCCGCATCCGTCCCGGCACCCGGCTTGCCAAGGACGTGCATATCGGCAACTTCGTCGAGGTCAAGGCGTCATCCATAGGGCGCGGCTCCAAAGCCAACCATCTGGCTTACATTGGCGATACGAGTGTGGGCCGCGACGTCAATATCGGCGCCGGCACCATCACCTGCAATTACGACGGTGCTGCCAAGCATCGCACCGTGATCGAAGACGGTGTTCATATCGGTTCGGACGTTCAGCTCGTCGCGCCGGTTACCGTCGCGAAAGGGGCGACCGTCGGCGCCGGCACCACGGTGTGGAAGGACACCCCGCCGGGCGGACTGGTCATCAACCCGAAAACTCAGCAGCATCGACCGGGCTGGAAACGGCCCGGGAAACCAGTGAGGGGTAAGCGGTGAGAAGTGAGGAGTTAAGAACCCGGCCTCTCGTCTCTCGACTTTCGCCTCTCGGCGTCTAGCCATGTGCGGGATAGTCGGCGCGGTCGCCCAACGCAACGTTGTTCCCATTCTGCTCGAAGGGCTGAAGCGGCTCGAGTATCGCGGCTACGATTCGGCGGGGGTCGCGGTCATCAATGGCACGTTGCAGCGGTTGCGCAGCGCCGGCCGCGTCGCCGAGCTCGCGGCGCTCGCCGTGCAACAGAAGTTGAGCGGCAACACCGGCATTGCGCATACGCGCTGGGCGACGCACGGCGTGCCGTCGGAGCGCAATGCGCATCCCCATGTCAGCGGCGGCATTGCGGTGGTGCACAACGGCATCATCGAGAACCACGACGCGATCCGCGGCCAGCTGCAGGCGGCGGGCTATCAATTCACTTCGGACACCGATACCGAGGTGATCGCGCACCTGATCCACGCCCGGCTCAAGGAAACCGGTGATTTGCCCGCGGCCACGCGCGCCGCGGTTTCGGAGTTGCAGGGCGCCTACGCGATCGCGGTCGTCGCTGAGCACGAGCCGCAGCGCCTGGTGGTGGCTCGCATGGGCGCGCCGCTGCTGCTCGGCGTCGGCGAGGGCGAGAATTTCGCCGCCTCGGACGCCTCCGCGCTGCTGCAGGTTACGCGCAAGATGATCTATCTCGAAGAGGGCGACGTCGTCGACATCAAGCTCGGTGGTTTTGAGATCCGCGATGCGGCGGGCAAGGAGGTCGAGCGCAAGGTGCGCGTGAGCGAGCTCACCGCGGATGCGGTCGAGCTCGGGCCGTACCGGCATTACATGCAGAAGGAAATCTTCGAGCAGCCCGGAGCCGTCGCCAACACGCTCGAAATGGTGACCAATGCACAGTCGATTTCGCCGCAGCTGTTCGGCGCCGAAGCCGGGGCGATGCTGCGCGAGACCGACAGCGTGCTGATACTCGCTTGCGGCACCAGCTATCACGCCGGCGTCGTTGCGCGCTACTGGATCGAAGCGATTGCCGGCCTGCCGTGCAACGTCGAGATCGCAAGCGAGTACCGCTACCGCGCATCGGTGCCGAACCCGCGCGCGCTGGTGGTCACGATTTCGCAATCGGGAGAGACAGCCGACACGATCGCCGGGCTCATCCATGCGAAGAGCCTCGGCCACGCGTATTGCCTGACGGTCTGCAACGTGCCCGAAAGCGCTCTGGTGCGGCTGTCGGAGCTGCGTTTCCTGACCCGCGCCGGCCCCGAAATCGGGGTCGCCTCGACCAAGACCTTCACCACCCAGCTTGCGGTGCTGGTGCTGCTGACGCTAGTGCTCGCGAAGCTGCGCGGACGCATTGCCCCCGCGCATGAACGCGAACTGATCCTCGCGCTGCGGCATTTGCCGGCCGCGCTGTCGCACGTATTGCAGGTCGAGCCGCAGATCAAGGGTTGGGCGACACGCTTTGCCGCGCACGAACATGCGCTGTTCCTCGGCCGCGGCATCCACCACCCGATCGCAATGGAAGGCGCGCTCAAGCTCAAGGAAATCTCGTACATACATGCCGAGGCCTATCCGGCCGGCGAGCTCAAGCACGGGCCGCTCGCGCTGGTCGATAGCCACATGCCGGTGGTGGCCATCGCGCCCAACGACGCGCTGCTCGGGAAGCTCAAGTCGAACATGCAGGAAGTGCGCGCGCGCGGCGGCGAACTCTACGTGCTGGCCGACCAAGACGCGCACATCCAGCCGAGCGACGGCGTGCACGTGATCGCGCTCACCGACCACGCCGGAATCCTGAGCCCTATCTTGCATACCGTGCCACTGCAATTACTCGCCTATCACACGGCGCTGGCGCGCGGCAACGACGTGGACAAGCCGCGCAATCTCGCGAAATCGGTGACGGTCGAGTAATTCCATTTCCAAATCAAAAAAGCATTAATAATTGGAGTAGGGTGCGCTTGCGCACCATCTGGCAATCGGTGCGCAAGCGCACCCTACACTGAAATAATGTAACTTCTGAAG
>JACQOI010000023.1 GCA_016202615.1 Betaproteobacteria bacterium | reverse complement strand
CATGGTTTCGCGATTGCGCGGGTCGAACAGCACCGCAGGATCAAATTCGGTGAGCTTGAATCCCGGCCACAACAGCAGCAGGATTATCGCGGTCAGCACCAAACGCGGCAGCGCCGCCGGGTCGCGCCCCAGCGTTAACGCGCGATTTGCCCCGTCACCCGTCACCCGTCACCCTTCACGGATTACAATCGCACCAGCTTGCGGCGGGTGCCCGAAGCCGGCAGGTCGAACGGCAGCGCGGCCTGGGTTGGCACCACGGCCGTTTCCGACGCGTACAGATCCTGCAGCATGGCGTCGGTGATGCGCACCGGCGGCAGATCGAAAGCGACCTCGCCGTTCCTGATACCGACGATGCGCGGAAACCAGTGCAAGGCGAGATCGACCGCGTGCAAGCTCGCGATCAGAGTCACATTCCGCGCCTGCGCCTCGCGGTTAAGTTCGCCGATCACGCGATCCGACAGCGCCGGGTCGACCGCCGACACCGGCTCGTCCGTGAGTATCAAATCGGGTTGCTGATACAGCACTCGTGCCACGCCGACGCGCTGCAACTGCCCGCCCGAGAGCCGGTCGCAACGCTCGAACAACTTGTCAGCGATTTCCATGCGGGCCAGCATGGCATGTGCGCCGTCGATATCAACAGGGTAAAGCAACGAAGCGAGCGCCTTCCACCACGACCAGCGGCCGAGCCGGCCCGCGAGTACCGCGGTGATCGCGCGGCTGCGCGGCGGCAGCGGAGGCGACTGGTACACCATACCGATGCGAGAACGCAGCCGGCGCAGCCTGGAGCGCCCAAGCTGCCACGGATTGGCGCCGAGCACGGAGATCGCACCGCCGCTCGGCTTGAGCGCGGTAGCCAGCACGCGCAACAAGGTGGTTTTGCCCGCGCCCGACGGACCGATGACCGCGACGCGCCCGCCGTGAGCGACCTCGAGCGAAATGCCGCGCAGCGCCTGATGGCCGTTGGGGTGGGCAAAATCCACCCCTTTGAGATCGACGCTCACCCGACTACTTGAGCAGCCCCGCCGCGCGTGCGGCTGACTCTATACCCTTGTAGTTATCCGGATTGGCGGGGACAAACCTGCTCGCGCGCTGCAAATCCATGATTTCCTTATGCGCCGGGTTTTTGGCATCCAGCTTAAGAAACGCGGCGGTCAGCTTTTTCACCAGCACTGGACCGAGATCACCGCGCACCGTCCAGTTGTAGTCGAAATAGGTCGGCGTGGTATAAATCACCTTCACCTTAGTGGTATCGACCTTTTTTTCACTCACCAGTTTCTCCCAGACTGATGCATTGAGCACGCCCGCGGCGACCTTACCCGATTCGACCTGCAGCGCCGTCGCATCGTGCGCGCCCGAATACGCGACCCGCTTGAAATCCTTTTCAGGATTGATCTTGGCCTGCTGCAGGAAGTAGCGCGGCATCAGATGCCCGGAGGTCGACGACACCGAGCCGAAAGTGAAGTCCTTGCCCTTGAGATCGGCGAGGCTGTTGATGCCGCTCGCGGCATCGGCTATGAACTTGCTGGTGAATACCCGGTCTTCCTCACGCTGGATGATCGGGTTGGCGTTGCCGGTGCGCAGCCGCGCTTGCACGAAGGTAAAACCCCCAAGCCATGCCATGTCGAGTTTCCTCGAAGCCAGTGCTTCGACCACTGCGGCATAGTCGGACACCGGAATGAACTCGACTTTCATCCCGATTTCGGTCTCCAGATATTTGCCGAGCGGAGCGAACTTGCGCTGCAACTCTGTCGGCGCCTCGTCGGGAATAGCGGAAACCTTGAGGGACGACTGGGCGAACGCGGGAATCGAGAACTGCGGCAATACCGAAACCGTCGCGACCGTCAGCAGTATGGCGGCGGTCTTGACGAAATCACGTCTGTGCATGGCAACTTTCCTCTCATATAGATGAAAACTTCGAACATGATAGGCCAGCCACGTACATGACGCGACGAAGACCCTTAAGGCGAAGGGGGCTTTAAGGGAAAACTGACAAATACGGTCAGCAGTGTGCAGTATGCGTATTCCACGGAGCGCATATTATAACGACAATTTATAGTCTGTTCAAATCATTATAAGGAGATCGAGAAACCGAGGAGGCCTATTCCGCGCTGCGCCGTACAAGCTCAACATCCTCAACGATCTTGATTTCTTCGTTAGTCAAGCTGTATAGCTCATATACCAACTGGTCGATTTGCTGGTCGGTGGCGCCGATCCGGCGCTGAAGAATGTTTTTCTCATGGCCGGTCTTGGCCGCGACGAGCTGTTCATGTAGAACCAGCATTTGCTCCACGAGCTTGATCATTTTCTCGTGGTGGGCCCGCTCGTGTGAATTGGACAGATTCATGACGGGAATAGGCAGTTCGTCCAAATCGTTCTTCTTGACTTGCGCAATGCTTTCCCTATTCGTCAACGATTTCGCCCGATAATAGCCGGTGAGCAATCGGGAATTCAGAACCCCAAGAATGAATTTGAGGCTCACGCGATTCCTCGCGTTGAACAAGAAATACAATGATTGCTCCGGGAAGATTCCCGATTCATCGTAGGTTGCTGTGATGCTGTCGCCCGTCTTACGCAAAAGAATCTTGGGCGAACATCCAAGCTTTCCGGTATCCGTTGTGCGGCCCGTGATGTTTTCCTTTCTGAAATCGAACCAGTATTGCTTTTTCAACTCGTATCTTCCGATGCTATCCCCCTTTAACGCGGGAATCTGGCGTTCGCTCGATCTTGTTGATCGTATAAGCGCTGACTTGCCCCCAAATCCAGACGTTGAATCGCATAGATCCTTGATAACAGTTCTCGCTTTGAGCGATTCAATCTTGGCTATTAGCCGCATCGCTTCCGCGCTTTCGAAATACTGAAAGCGATGTATCGGATCGCGCAACATGTCATCCTGAGACATTTCTACAGCATCCCGTCCGTACTCGGAGATAAGCACGGCATCATGCTTCGACCTATCGCCCTTCTGGAGAACGAAAATCAAGGTGTCCGCGACTATTTTTGGGAAGGGTGCTTTATACATCAATGCAATGACATTCGACTCCAACAATATTCTTTCGCGCAGTTTCACGAATTGCCCGTTAAACCCAAGCCGGTCAGGTACGATGAAGCTGAAATATCCAGCCTTGCGAGTCAGAGTCAGCCCTTGCGACACAAAATACTCGTACATGTTTGGCATGTACGTGTTCCCACCAAATCGGCTCGTCAGATATTCGATTTTCTCCTTCGAGTATATTTCGGCTCCAAACTTCCCGGAGAGCGAAACCCAGGGCGGATTGCCAATTACCGCGTCAAACCCACCAGACTTCATAATCAGAGGAAACTCGGCGGACCAGTCAAATGCATTTATGTGCAACCGCTCCGACTCGTCACAATCAAACCTGCCCGCAAAGAAGTCAGGCCCGACAAGTGAATTGCCGCATTTGATGTTGCCATCGAGGTCAGGCAGCGCGCGTTCGCGCATTTGCAATCCCCGAATGGTTCCGCCCGAGGTCTCCTCCAGCACCTTGAGCAGCAGCGACAGCTTGGCCACTTCGACGGCCTGTGGATCGATATCCACTCCGTAAATATTGTTGAGCAGGATGCGCTTGCGCTGTTGCCGTGTGAGACGCCAGCCACCGCCCGGTGCGCGGAATATCCCGGGCTCGCGCCCGCGCGCATGCTTTCCCGGATCGTTGTTCTCGTACCAGTCACGGTGCCAATCGAGCAAACATTGATAAGCCCCAAGAAGGAATAACCCCGAGCCACACGCCGGATCGAGTATTCGCAGCTTCGCCACCTGGTCAGGTTTCTTGCCATCGACCAGCTTGCCGACCGTATGCTTGACGATATAGTCAACAATATAAGTCGGTGTGTAATAGACACCGCCCGCCTTCTTGACCTCTGGCCTCTCCTCAACGACAGCGCGATGCCCGGCGCTTAGCCGAATGACCTTGCCAGGAAACCGCTCATCAACCTCGGCCGTGCCTTTTTTCTTCTTGGGGGCAGGCATTACGCTTCCCCATCGTTATTCTTCAGGAGCGCGCCTGACAAAATCACGCAACCGGAAGCCGAGCAGCCACAGCGTGCTGAAATATGCCACCGCCCCCAGCGCAACCACGCCCGCCAGCCACAGCACTTTGATAGACGGTAACGCCGTGAGCCACGCCTCCGTCCTGCCTGCAGCAAACCACAGGCACACGCCCATGACGGCGATCGCAAGCGCGATTTTCAGCGCGAACACGAGCCATCCCGGCTGCGGCGAGTAGATGTGGTGCTGCCGCAGCTTGTAATACAGCAGCCCGGCATTGAGGCACGCGCCGAGCCCGATGGCCAGGGCCAGCCCGGCGTGCTGGAACGGCCATATGAAAACGAAGTTCATCGCCTGCGTCGCGGCGAGCGAGACGAGCGCGATCTTGACCGGGGTCTTGATGTTCTGCCGCGCATAGAAGCCGGGCGCGAGCACCTTGACCAGGATCAGCCCCAGCAGGCCGATGCTGTAGGCCACCAGCGCGTTGCGCGTCATCAGCACGTCGTGCGCCGAAAATTCGCCGTAGTGAAAAAGCGTGGTGATCAGCGGCACCGCAAGCAGCGCCAGCGCCACGGCTGCCGGCAGCGCCAGCATCAACGTCAGCCGCAGTCCCCAGTCGAGCAACTTCGCATATTCCCCGGCCGACTGCTCGGCGTAATGCTTGGCGAGGCTCGGCAGCAGGATGGTGCCGAGCGCGACACCGAGCAGTCCGGTCGGAAATTCCATCAGCCGATCCGCGTAATACAGCCACGACACGCTGCCGGTGACGAGGAACGAGGCAAAGACGATATTGATCAGCAGGCTCACCTGGCTGATCGACACGCCGAACACCGCGGGTCCCATCTGCCTTACCACGCGCCACACGCCTTCGTCCTTGAAGTCGAGCTTGAAGCGCGGCAGCATTTTCAGCCGCAGCAGGAACGGCACCTGGAACGCCAACTGCAGCACGCCGCCGCAGAATACCGCCCACGCGAGCGCCTTGACCGGCGGGTCGAAATAAGGCGCCAGCCATAGCGCGAAGCCGATGAATGACAGGTTGAGCAGCGTCGGCGTCAGCGCCGGCACCGAGAAACGGCTGTAAGTGTTGAGGATGCCGCCGGCGAGCGACACCAGCGAAATGAACAGGATGTAGGGAAACGTGATACGCAGCAGGTCGATGGTGAGCGCGAATTTCTGCGGATTGGCGGCGAATCCCGGCGCGCTCACATAGACGATCATCGGCGCTACCGCCACCCCGAGCAGCGTGACGATGAACAGCGCCAGCGCCAGCAACCCGGCAACGTGATCGATCAGCAGCCGCGTGTCGTCCTCGCCGCGGCGGTTCTTGTATTCGGCGAGGATCGGAACGAACGCCTGTGAGAACGCGCCCTCGGCGAACAGCCGCCGCAGCAGGTTGGGAATCTTGAACGCGACGAAAAAAGCATCGGTCGCAACCCCGGCGCCGAACGCGCGCGCAATGACGGTATCGCGTACAAAACCCAGGATGCGCGACAGCAGCGTCATGCTGCTGACCGTGGCGAGCGCTTTTAACAGGTTCATGGCGTGTGGGTTGGAGCGTCGGGATAACCCGGTGATTCTTCTTGCTAAACGGCAAAAACGCCCGTATCATAGCGCCCTTTTTCATCACCGGCCCAAGGGGTAGATATGGCCAATATAGCATCCGCCAGAAAAGCGGCGCGTCAGAGCGAGAAACGCCGCCAGCACAACGCGAGCTTGCGCTCGGAGCTGCGCAGCGCGATCAAGCGCGTCAAGAAAGCGATCGAAGCCGGCGACAAGGCGGCAGCGCGCGCCGTATTGCGCGAATCGACCAAAGCGCTCGACTCGATCGCCGACAAGAAAATCATTCACAAGAACAAAGCCTCGCGCCACAAGAGCCGCCTGTCCGCCGCCATCAAGGCGATGGCTTAAGCCTGCACCGGTCCGCGGTTCGCGACTGGCTGGGCGGCGGCATCCGCCGTATTGTTTTTGGGAGCAGATTTTTCATGACGCACGTAATGAACACCTATAAACGGCTGCCGCTCGCGCTTGAGCGCGGCGAGGGCTGCTGGGTATGGGACAAACAGGGAAAACGCTATCTCGACGCGCTCGCCGGGATCGCGGTGTGCGGGCTCGGCCATAGCCATCCCGAGCTGGTGCGGGCGATCACCGAGCAGGTGGGCAAGCTGATCCACACCTCCAACCTCTACGAAATCGAGCGCCAGGAGCAGCTCGCCGACCGGCTGGCCGCGATTTCGGGCATGGACGAGGTTTTCTTCTGCAATTCGGGTTGCGAGGCCAACGAGGCCGCGATCAAGATCGCGCGGCTCTACGGCCACGGCAAGGGCATCGAGGCGCCGGCGATCATCGTGATGGAAAAGGCATTCCACGGCCGCACCGTCGCGACGCTGTCGGCAACCGGCAGCCGCAAGGTGCAGGCCGGCTTCGAGCCGCTGGTGCCCGGCTTCGTGCGCGTGCCGTTCGACGACCTGGCCGCGGTCAGGAAAGTCGCCGCGAACAACCGCGATGTGGTCGCGGTGCTGGTCGAGCTGATCCAGGGCGAAGGCGGCATCAACATCTGCCATGCCGATTACCTGCACTGCCTGCGCGAAATCTGCGATGCCAATCAGTGGCTCCTGATGCTCGACGAAGTCCAGACCGGCACCGGCCGCACCGGCAAATGGTTCGCGTTCCAGCACTCGGGCGTGAGGCCCGACGTGATGACGCTCGCGAAGGGGCTTGCCTCGGGCGTGCCGATCGGCGCGTGCCTTGCCGCAGGCGCAGCCGCCGGCGTGTTCAAGCCCGGCAACCACGGCTCGACCTTCGGCGGCAACCCGCTCGCGTGCGCCGCCGCGCTCGCCACGCTCGACATCATCGAGCACGATAGCCTGATGGCGAACGCGAGCACGATGGGCGAATTCCTCCGCGACGGTTTCCGCGCCGGACTCGAGGGCGTCGCCGGCGTGCGCGAGATCCGCGGCAAGGGACTGATGATCGGCATCGAGCTCGACTACCCGTGCAACGAGCTGGTCACGCGCGCGCTCGAGGCTGGCTTTTTGATCAACGTCACCGACGACAACGTGGTCCGGTTGCTGCCACCGCTCACCATCAAGCGCGACGAGTGCAAACTGCTCGTCACGACGCTGACCCCGCTGATCACGGATTTCCTCGCCCGTAGCCGCGCCGCCCAGCCGGCAGTGCCGACCGCCTGAGCGGTCGCTGCGTTCCTTTCCGCCGTGGAACTCCGTCACTATCTGCAGTTCAGGGACTTTACTCTCGACGAGTACGAGTACCTGTTCGCGCGCACGCGCTGGATCAAGGACAAGTTCAAGCGCTACGAGCCGTACCAGCCGCTGGTCGACCGCACGCTCGCGCTGGTGTTCGAGAAACACTCGACGCGCACGCGCGTGTCGTTCGAGGCCGGCATGAACCAGCTCGGCGGCTCGGTGATCACGCTGATGACGCGCGACACGCAGATGGGGCGCGGCGAGCCGATCGAGGACGTCGCGCGCGTGATCTCGCGCATGGTCGACATCATCATGATCCGCACCTTCGAGCAGACGATCATCGAGTGCTTTTCGAAATACTCGCGCGTGCCGGTCATTAACGGGCTTACCAACGAATACCATCCGTGCCAGATCCTGGGCGACATCTTCACCTACATCGAGCACCGCGGCTCGATCCGCGGCAGGACGGTGGCGTGGATAGGCGACTCCAACAACGTCTGCAACACCTGGCTGCAGGCGGCGACGATATTCGACTTCAACGTGCACGTCTCGACGCCGCCCGGCTACGAGGTCGAGCCCGAGCGCGCCGGTATTTACGACACCAGCCACTTCGAATCGTTTTCCGACCCGCTGGAGGCGGTGCGCGGCGCGGACCTCGTCACCACCGACGTCTGGACCAGCATGGGCATGGAGGCCGAAGACGCCGAGCGCAAGCATGATTTCGAAGACTGGCAGGTCGACGCGGAAATGATGGGACTTGCCACGGCCGATGCGCTGTTCATGCACTGCCTGCCTGCGCACCGCGGCGAGGAAGTCGCGGCGGAGGTGATCGACGGGCCGCAAAGCGTGGTATGGGACGAGGCCGAGAACCGGCTGCACGTGCAAAAAGCGCTGATGGAATACCTGCTGCTCGGCCGCACGATAGTCTGATAATCGTGCCGAATGCGCGAGCCTGACTGAGGAGGCGCATGAATACTCGCCCATTGTGTGTTTTTACAACCGCACTGCTGTTTACGGTTGTTTCCCCGGGGCCGGGAATAACCTTCGCCCAAACAAGCCAGGCAACTCCCGCGGCTGGCCCCAGAGTTCCTCCTTCTGAAGCCGGACCTTCCGCGCCCGCCCCCGTAACGTTCAAAACGTATAAGGGTTTGAATCTTCCCTAGGGCATCGATAAACGGGGTGTCTCAACCTTCAGGGACTGGCTTTCGACAAAATATGACGAAGGCGTTATGTCGAAGGCTTTCGATCATATTCAAAGCATGGGGGTGAAAACAGTCGGTATCTGGCTCTGGCTGGATAGAATGCTGGTCAAAGACGGCAAATGGGGCACCGCCGCCTACGTCACTCAATGGAACCCGACCTATAAGGCGAACTGGGAGAGCTTTCTCAAAAACGTGGTAAAAGGAAGAGATATGGAAGTTATTGTGACTATGCTTGTAGGCTCAAGCAGCACAGAACGTGATCCATATAATTTTGAATTCAATACTTTGATGCCGGTTTTTTCCGGGGCTGATATCTTAGGGGCAGGTGCAGCAAATGGTGATATGACTGAAGATTCAAATCCCAAAGATGATTTTCCCGATAACTGGATGATCGATCTTGGTAACCTCACTTACAATTCCTATTCCAGGGAAAACAGCGACGGGCTCCCTGGAAGTCCGGCAAAATTCTTGAAACTTACTTCCCGCTCCAAACGCAAGATTTTTCTTTCTTCCCCCAGAGTCCCCTATACCAACCCAGGAGCCCTATATGCTCTTTCGGTAACCTATAAGGGAGCATTGGTCAACTTTTACACGAATTATTACGATAGCAACGGCAGACTATTGGACCGAGACTGGATTTTGGCCGGAAACCAAAGCACTAACTGGAAAGGTTACAGCGATAACTGGAGAACTTATACCTGGGCTTCCCGCACCGCCGTCATCCCGTCCGGTACTACCCGGATTAGCCTTACCGCCGTGGCAGATAGCAACGCCATAACCTACATTGGACCAGCCAGAGTCGCCTTCGGAACCAGAAACGCCAAATGGAGAAACTACATCCAGGCAGTCAAGGACTGGGTCAGCATGTATAGCGGCAAAACAGAATACGGACCGGCCATTGCTTCCTGGCACGGCATTAAGGAAGTCTCCGATGGATGGATGTTTCATGTGACCCGTGATTTTTCCAGAGATTTCCACCAGGCCGTCAAAAGCACGCGGACTAACCAGCCGGTAGGAATCGATAACAGCCCATATTTTAGACTTCCTGTTACAGACCCCAAGAATCAACCCTGGTTTAACGACGCCGCTGATTATTACAGTCTGCACATCTACCGGGACGACGGCGCTATTCCCGATGTTTCAAAACTGGACAAACCTTTTATTATCGGCGAACTCGGGGCAGATGCCCGCTGCCCAGGCGGCGGCTTTCCCCCCAACAATTGTCCGGGGAGGGACACCCATCTTGCAAACCGGTCTTCGGATTGGAATCGCAACGCTGTCAGCACATTTTTTACCGTCGGGCAGAACGCCAGCGCGAAAACCGTGCTTGGATGGGCATGGGTTTCCAACCCGACGATAGTGGTGCATAACACCGACGGAACTCATGTCCTTGGCAACGCCGGCCAGTGGATAAAAAACTGGAATCCCCTGAAATCACCTTCTCGGCAAAAGCGCGCCAACCCAACGTTTTAAATCCGGCAAACAGAAATCCAAACGCAAGAAAAAGGGCACCTCACGATGACGCCGTTGCCCTTCTCCTGGTAGTTTGTCGGACTTAGCCCCGACAAACTCCTAATGCAAAACCGGCGCCAGTGAAATTGCGGAAAAGGATAGCGGAGATGCGAATTTACCCGCGCTTTTCCGCAAATTCGACCGCTTCGATTGAAT
>JACQOI010000259.1 GCA_016202615.1 Betaproteobacteria bacterium | reverse complement strand
GGACATTAGGGTACTGGACATTGGGCTACCTCGGACAAGAAAAAGTCCGGAAGCGTTGTTTTCACTTTGCTTTCCGGACTTCTTTGGACTGCTTCGAACAATGTAATGGTGGTGATGGGTTCCATCGAATAACGGCCGGAAAACCGCGTCAATGCTTGATTTATGTATTTCATGATCAGAATATGCCCCCAAAACCGCCCCAGTCGGCGTTGTGTTACTTTGGTTCAAGGGTTGATTAAGCACGTACAGCAGTCGGTCTGAGCGGATCATATGGTAACGACTACTTCTTCAGGGCCGCCTTTCCGAAAATATTGTACTGCAGGTCGGTGATGGAATCTGGGTATCGGTTTCAAACAGGATTTTGAGAAAGCCGCACAACCCTGAATGCTGAGCGATTGACCAATGCATACCCGGATAATCCTGATGGATAAATTTTAGGGATCCGTCATTGAAGGTTCCGCCCGCGCCTGGCTGGAGGTGCTGGGCGACGCCGTGCTACACAGTCCTGTGATTGCGTCGGGCGCCGTTCCGTTCTTTCGGTAGTTATCAAAAACTACCGAAACATTGGAAAAATCACGACTCGCTTTCCCAAATCTGTCTTTCGCGACACGGGACCCCCACCAAGCGGAATCCACACAAATATCGCCAATTAGTTAATATATACTTGCACTATTAATGGATTTTTGTTAAATTTCTCTGCATGATCGCGTCGCCTGCCGAACTGTTCGCCGTCCTGCGCCAGTACAACCCGTGGTGGGCTGGTGGGCGCGTTGCCGACCTGCCACCGTGGCGCCGTGCCGCCTACCGCGAGATCGACAACTGGCTGGTGAAGCCGCCGGCGGGGCGCGCGCTGCTGCTGTCGGGTGCGCGGCAGGTAGGCAAAACCACACTGTTCCTGCAGGCGATCCACGATCTGCTCGACCGCGGTGTGCTGGCGGCCAATATACTTTATGCGACCTTCGATCATCCACTGGTAAAACTCGTAGGGCTTGATCGCCTGCTGCAACTTTGGCGCGAATTCGAAGCGCCTGGGGAAGGCCCCGAATATCTGTTCCTCGACGAGATCCAGATCAGCAAAGACTGGCAGGTGTGGGTCAAGCACCAGGTGGATTTCGAAAAACGGCGGCGCATCGCCATCACCGGCTCGGCCACGCCGCTCACGCGCGAAGGACTCGAATCCGGCGTCGGGCGCTGGCAGACGATCCGCCTTGCGACGCTGTCCTTCTACGAGTATCTGCAGATCCGCAAGCTCAAAGCGCCCGCTCTGCCCAAGGTGACTTCGTTCACCCAGCTCTACGACTGGAAGCCCGCCCAGTTCACGCGCACGGCCGAGGACGCGCGTCCGCTGATCGCGCTCTTCCACGAATATCTGTTGCGCGGCGGCTTTCCGCAAAGCGCGCTGGTCGAAAACATCACGACCGCGCAGAAGCTGCTGCGCGAAGACATCGTTGACAAGGTGCTGAAGCGCGACATGACCGCGCTCTTCGGCGTGCGCCGCGTGGTGGAACTGGAGCAGGTCTTTCTCTATCTGTGCCTGCACGGAGGCGGACTGCTCGATCTGCCGGAACTGTGCAAGAATCTCGCGCTGAAACGCCCGACGGTGGCGAACTTCATCGATTTGCTCGAAGCCACCCACCTGATCTACCGGCTGATGCCGTTCGGTTACGGCAAGGAAGTGTTGCGCGGACGGCCCAAGGTCTATCTTGCCGATGCCGCAATCGCGCCAAGCGTCCTGCTCAAAGGGAAGTCCCTGCTCGAAGACGCCACCGCGCTCGGACGCGCGGTGGAGACCGCGTTTTTCAAGCATGTGTTTACGCGCTACTATCAGCGCAGCATCGGCTTTTCTTACTGGCGCGGGAAGAAAGGGCACGAGGTGGATATCATCGCTGATATCGAGCGGCGGCTGGTGCCGTTCGAGGTCAAATACCGTTCGCAGGATACCGGCGCCGGAGAATTGAAAGGGCTGGCGGAATTTTGTGCGCAGCGCAAAGTCGATCGTGCCTACGTCATAACCAAGGATGTTCGTGATTTTGGCCCCCTCCCTTTGCCGGCGGCTGGCGCCAAGACCCGCGCCATGAAAATTCCGGCGGCGCTGGCGTGTTACTGGCTCGGCGAATCGGAAATCGAGCCTTGAGCTAGCGAGGACGCCTGGCCGGCGCGACATTCACCGAATCGATCGTCGAAGAAGCCCGCGCTCGGATGGTTGCAAAGCCTCGCCTTTCCAGCGGATATTGTGCCGCGGGTCGGTGATGGGGTCTAGTTGCGTTGCCGATCGCCCTTCCGGGCCGAACCTTGCACCTAATCGCCGATGATATGCGGGTTAATGAACTGTCGCACCGTGGCGTTCGGCCAGTTCCAACAAAGCGAATGGATCAATGCGGGCGTCCAACAGACGAGTTTCAATGCTGCCATCCGGATTGCGAATGGCAACGGCCACCAGGCAGCGACCATTCGACTGCGGCTTGCCAACCACGGCTCGCACATCGCCGGGGCGCTCACGCAGGATCTCGACGGCCCGCGCAATAAGTGGCGGCTCGATTGCCGCCAGCAGATCCCGCTTGTGAGCCTTGATGAGTTCGAGCACCTCGGGGGTCACTGCGGCTCGCGGACGGGCTACGATGTTGCCGCCGCGCGCCGCGAGCGTGACACCTGCCGCCGTGATCCGCTCCAATACCTCGGGGGTGTTCATATCACGACCTCATCGTCCGCCGGCGGCGCGATATCGTGGAAACGCTCCTTCCCCCCCTTTTGAACGGTTACACGGTTACAACCCGCACCAGTATTGGCTTGTAACTCTTCACGAAGAGTTACGCCCAAATCGCGTGTAACGGTTTGCAAAGGGTTACAATCCGCGCCAGCATTGACTTGTAACCGCGTAACCGGTTGATTACCCCCCGGAGGGGCAATTTGCAGATAGCGCTCGAAAACGTCGCTGAACTTGTCCAGCACATAACCCTTGAAGATGTCATCGCCTGATCGCGTTGGGGCCGGCGAAATACCAAACTCATTGAGCGTCCGTGCCAACTGGTTTGGTGTGATCGGTTTTCCGTGTCGGTACTCTGCCCACGGACGTCCCTCAATCGCTGCCAACGACTCGGCCAGTGTCTTGCTTGGCATCCGGTCGGTTTTCTTGTCTCCGAATATCGCCCGAATGTCGGAGAGCAACAGCACTCCCAGTGCTTCCTCGTTGCGTTCCCCGGAAAGAGTTTTGGCCGCTTGCTTTGCCAGCTCCGGCCATGGCCCGCCCATCAGATCGGCCAGGACCAACAGCGGTCGCCAGCTATCGGCGGCCCGGTCGTTTAGTTCCTCGGGAATAACCGGGTTTGCCCCCGTGATCTCGTTGGCGTGGTCGATTACCCATCGCGCAACCTGTGCCCGTAGATCATGGAATTGGTGTTGCCGGGTCAGCCTCGTAACCCTGTCGCTTGGCAACTTACGGCGCAAGCTGATCACGATCGACCGGTCTGTAATTGTACCCGGCAGTTTGGAGATTGAGGCTATCGCTTTCGGTGCCCACGTCGAGAACTGGCGCGGCTCATGATCATCCCCCACGGTGCGAATGACGTATGCTGAATCTCGCGCGTGTCCGCTGTTGATAACACCGCGCAGTTCCAGGTTATCCCGCATGAACGTGTCGGCCTCGTCAATTAAAAGGGTCGGCCGGCACACTTCCACGGTCCGGAATAACGATGGCATCGAAATGTTTGCCGCCGGCAACGGACGGTTGACGAGCCTCGCCAGCAAATTGAGCGTCGTGGTTTTTCCGCATCGCGGGGCGGGGGAAATCAGCGCCAGAATCGGGGAGCATTCTCCATAGTCAAAGGCGTAGGTATGAACGGCCCAAAGTGCCAGCGCGATATCGGCTCGTATCGGAAGCGCGACGAATCGCCTGATTTCGGAAACAATTTTCTCCAGCAATTGGACGCCATCAACGGGATCGGGATAGGGTTCTACGTCCTCAAATTCGAGAGGTTTCCCGGCGCTTGGTTGCGTAGCGTCCGGTGCACGCAGTTTCTTGACCTCGGCGTCGAGCACGGTTGTCCGCACGCCGAGCCGTTCGGCGGTGGCAACCCTGACGTGTTCATATTCAAGCGGTGACATCGCGGCGAGTTTCTTGAGCTCGCCCGCTAGATCCAAATCCTGCGTGGTACTCGCCGCAGGCACAACCTGGGCCGCGTTCGCGATTTGCGCGCGCACGGCTTCTGATCCCTCGAGCTGGTGCAGGTCGTTAAAATCCGTGGGTTTGCTGCTGCCATCCTTAAACGTCGGGACAACCAGCAGAGCACCAACTGTCTGCGCTGCTTCCGTCGCGTGGTTCACTCCTGGGTTGCCATCCGTCCATGCGTCATTGTCAGCGCATAGGGTCAGCTTCAAATCTGGAAACATGGCGCGCAGTGACTTCGCAACCGACAGCAGGTTGGTAGCGTTAAATGCCACTGCCACCGCTTGCCCTGTTGCGGCGTGAATGCTCGCACCGGTGGCATATCCTTCGCAGATGCAAATCGATACATCAGGCTGACCGATGGCAAAACAACAGTCGCGCACCCGCCCGCCGGTCAAGAAACGCTTTTCACCATCGCCGGAAATAAACTGCAACGAATGCAGCTCGCCAGATGTATCCAGCAATGGGATTACAAGACGCTCCTCATGAACGCGCAGCCCGTATCCTCTGATTCCTTTCGCCGCCAGGTAGGCGTGATCGTCGGGCGCCGGCGTCGCGGATTGCCAAATCGCCGCTGCGCAACCGCGCGCCTCGGTTTGCCGCATCGCCAGTTCGCCGTCGCGTGCTTGTTGTGCGGCCTCGATTGCCTGACGGTGCGCGGTTTCCTCGGACGGGGACATTGCGCGTTCGGGGTCTGCGCGCCAGTCTTCCCAACCTTTCCCATCGCGCCAGTTCTCGAATCCGCCGGCGGGAGTACCGTCCAGATGCAGCAGGTAAGAGGAGTCGCGTTTGCCGTTCTTGCCCTCGGCGTCGCAACGATGAATACGGCCATCGGCGACGATATCGGCGGGTGCGATGATGCCGCGCAAACTCATCGCTTTGCGGAATCGTTCGATCGCTCCCCAGGCGCGATTGATCATTGTACCGGCTTGCCCAGGTCGGACTTCCGCTCTTCGGCCATGTGCTTCGCCGCTCAGCCGGCAGATTTGGCGTTACCGCGGGCGATTCGTACGCGTTCGGCGATCCAATCGCTTACCTCGGATTCGAGCCAGCCGACGGCACGGGGACCGAGCTGCACCGGTCGCGGAAATGTGCCGCTCTTGATGTTCAGGTAAATCGTGCTGCGGGCAAGCCCCGTGCGGGCCTGGACCTGTTTGCAGCGAAGAATCGCGAGCCCTTGCTGGATTGAATTACTCATGTCGATCACCTCTTGGTAGTCTATGGACGGCTGGGACATTCTGGCGCCGCAAGATCCGGGGGCGACGTGGAATCAGGTCCTCGTTAAGGCACTGAGAAATATTTGATTTCGCGTAAGCCAAACCATGAGACCGGAGCGTGATGAAACAGGCAGGCATATCGGGCCTATCATCCAGTGCGGTCGCCAATCGTCCTGGATCGGATGCTAATAGCTCGTGACGTCTACGTCTCGCGAAAAGTCTCCCCACGTTGGTGACACTAAATCGCTGACAAGAATTGCGATTTGTGCTAGCTCGCCGATCAGGCTCCTTTTCGTGTTCGATGCGCGAAGCCCGACGGCGCCCCAAAAAAGTGGCGTGTTTCCTAGAGAAAAGGGGGGATAAAAAGATGCGATCGGAATGGGTTGGCAGGTGGAACGCTTGCTGCGGAAAATGTGGGCTAGCACAAAAGGCTCGGGTTGTCTGGGAAAAAGTCTCACAGTTGTGGAGAGACTTTTCAGATGAATGCGGTTTCGTGCAGGAAAATGCTTCCAAGGTTTCCCCCTGGCCTTACTGCGCGAGTGCCCAGGGGCAGCGGGCGCGGAAGGGTGGCTGTTTTTGATTTGTAGATCATCAATGCGGGATTGGACTTGCTTGCGCCCGGGTAGGGGACGCCCCTGCGGGATCGAATGGCTTATGTTTATCGCCTCCTGGCTTTAATGAGCTCGAATTGCGTGGAATGTGCGTGTAGCGAACTGAAGAGGTAAACGTGCAGTCTTTCTGCACTACGGCTGCAGTCGAAACACATCTCGATCGCAATCCGTTTGCGGCCGAGTTGCAGTCGTTGCGCCATCTTGAGTCGGGTCTACTTTCCACAATAGACCGAGACTATTTGCACTCTGTAATGACCGAGCTCCGCGCTGATCGTGAGCCGCGCTTCGCGGTCTATTGGTTTTTGCTCAGGCGTGAGTTGCTTCGACGTCGACCCGCCCTGCGCCGGGCACGCCCAGCCCGTCAGTTCCTGATAGCGCTGCTGCGCATACTGGTGGCGATGTCCATGCACATGGTTAATGCCCGCCGCCATGCACTGCGCCTTAAAGCGATGCATCTGTTTCACGTAGGTCATGGTTTTGGGGATCAGGCTTCCCCTGCGTGCGAATTGCTTGGCCTCGTCCAGTACCTGCCGCTGCTCGGCATTGCGGATCGGGATCCCCCTCGCGCGTCCACCCTTGGTCCAGCTGTCCTTGAGCGCCAGCCGGTCACCTTTGTCGGCCCGCAGCGGCCGGATCTTGATCGACTCCTCGAGGCGCAGCCCGAATGCGGCCTGCAGTTTGAGCGACAGCGCCGTATAGGGGTCGGTGATCTTCGCCAGGTCGCCGGTGGTGAGTTCGCGAGATTTACTGACATTGGTCACGTATTGCCGCTTGGCGATGCCATACTGATCGTTGTTCTTAAAGATGACGTTCTGCTTGGCGATCTTCTCCGCCCACCAGCGAAGCTCCGTCATCCGGTTCTTGATCGTTCCGGCAGACAGCCCTTCGGCCTTCCAGCGCTCAACCAGCGCTTGGACGTGTTTGGGTTTCAGGCTCGTGGCCCGCATGTCCTTGAAGCCCATCTCGTGCAATTGGTTCGCGATCATCGTCAGAATGCGTTCGCGCGCATACTGGGTGGCGAAACTGCCGTCGCGGTTGCGCCGGCATAGTTGCTTCAATTCGTAGTTCAGATTTCTCATGGTTTCCTCATCGTGCAGGTTTCAATGCCCCTGTCCCAATGCTTCCAATGTGCGTTGCTGCCAGCACCGATTGTCCGACTTCGCAAGGATCGGCGCCTCGCCTAACCCCCCCGAAAAATGGGGGGGTTGGAGGGGAAATGGCGTCGTTATTGGGTTTGCCGTCGCATCATCGGGCCTCGTTTCCTTTCGTTAAACTGCATTTCTGCTGCCGGTGTGTATTGCCTTTCAGGTTAGTGTTACTGTCCGTCCCGGCTGCCTAAGCAGACGAGCACTACGAGGGACACGGGACACCACTCCCGTTGTGTGCAGGGCTTCTATTGCTGCTTGCCGCGGCTGCACCCGCTCTTGGCGTCGATGGTCCTCCTGTGGGAAGTCGACCCATCGGGTTGAGCCATTGACCCAGGGATCAGGGGTGCGCGGATTGCGCGCCGATCAAATGACGCCCGTTTTGGGAACGGGCCGGTGGACGAACCGCATTGCGCGGTTGTACGGTGTGATGCGCCAGAGAGCTCATCACGTGGGCTGGTCACTTCCAAAAGCACCCGTTAACTTATTGATGCTATAGGGATAGTGCGCGCTGTCACTAGCAGCATGGCTGCCAGTAACATCGCGCTATTGGCGCATACGAATTGCCGCAGGATCGCGGGCAGAGCGTTGGCGCAAGACACGCAACGGCGGAGGCCACCGCAATAGATCGCACGAACGTAACCACAAACTTCACGCATGGGCACACGGTTGGCGCACCCAGCATTCAGCGAGCGGCAGTTATGCCGACCATGAACGGTGTGTAAAACCCGTTCGACTATGACGCGCAAGCAAATAAATCGCTATGCCGACGCGATACGATGTACTGCGGCGACGCGGGCAACAACCATTGCGTCATGCGCAGTACTGAGCCCCTGGGGGCATCCAACTTACTTACGATTACCTCCGAGCCTTGCGGCTTCACCGGCATTTCAGGAGATCTCTCCGGCTTTAAGGGCGCTCTTCCTGAGCAAGGGATGCGATAACGGACATCAAGCGGGCTGACACAGCCAACAAAATTCAATACCGTCCAGCAAAGTCCAATGGCATATTCTGTCGATAGTTTGCTGAACGAGAACGCAATGCAATGACGCGTCTCGCAATTGACGCTGTGACTGTGGAATTGAGTTGGAAGTTCCCACGCATACAATCATTGGTCGCCGGGCGGGACTTGTACGCACTGTGGACACCTCGATCCTCGAATATGGAAGGGGTTACAGCAGTAGAGAATCTACCGCCTGCTACGGTTACCGTAGTTTTGCCAAGTGTGCTACTACGGCAACTGTAGTGCTTTATAGAAATACCATCTACCCGAGGAAGTTTCCAGTGGGGAAGCACCACGAGTAACCGGTTATCCACGGGCGCGCGCGCGGGGGGCCCGCCCCCCCCCCGGCCCGGTGGGTAACCGGCGAGTGAGAATATCGCTATGGTTAACGTAACAACTAAAATACCGCTGCTGCGAAAGCCGCGATCGTGAGCTTCAGGAATACCACTGATGAGGATCAATATGGGACGCACTGCCATTCACCCCGGCGAACATCTCGCGGAACAGTTGAAGGTCCTTGGCATGAGTGCAGCCGCGTTCGGTCGGCAGCTCAAGGTGCCGATAAATCGGATAACCGGTGTCCTGAACGGCACGCGTGCAGTGACTGGCGACATGGCGCTACGCCTCAGACACTTCGTCACCACCAGCGCAGAATTCTGGCTGAACCTGCAGAAACTCTACGAACTGCGCTTAGCCGAAAAAAAGATAGGTGCAACGGTCAGAAGTTTGCCGACACTGGCTAAGCGCGAGCGAGGCCAGCGCCGCGGGCCGCTAGTGAGCGCGGCCTGAGCGATAAAACCCGCGCTCGGCCACGCCATTCCGCTCTCGCGCCCTCACGCTCTCCCGTCTTCCGGGTTCATGTGGCTGCGACTGCAAGGCTGCTCTCAGGGGACCCGAATAAATTCTATGGTCTCTCCGCTGATCGTCCAGGAAGCGTAGAATCTTCGCGGGGATTAGCAAGGGGAGTGCGCACAGACTCGTTACCTGCAGGCCCGATTGAGCGAAGGGCACGCTGGCTGCCCATTATGCAACTAGCCAAGCCCGACCCCGTGATTATTCGACGACGATATTAACCGCATCGCGCAGGATCTCGGTTCGCGCGCCAAGGCGCTCAAGCTCGCCGCGCGCGACGAGAAATTGGTGCGTTTTATCTGCCGTGTGGTAGCCACCGAATTAAAACGTGAAAAGATGAAACTTACTCAACAACAACTAGAGGCTCACCTGTGGGGCGCAGCGAATATTTTGCGCGGCAAGACCGCAGGACAGGATTACAAGAATTACATTCTGTCGCTGATGTTCTACAAACGTCTTTGCGACCAGTGGGAGAACGAAGCGGACGACGCTATAGCTGAACTTGAGAAGCAACAAGGAAAAAAATTTACTGAGAAGCAAAAAGCTGTGTTTCGCGCTCGCGGCGAGCATCGTTTTAAAATCCCTGAAGGCAGCCGGTGGGGTGATGTTAAGGCTGCCTCGACGAACCTCGGCGAGGTGTTAACGAAAGCCATGCGCGCGGTCTCGAACGCCAACGAAGAATTGCGTGGGGTGTTTACCGTGGACTGGAACCAGCCAGCGCCCGATGCGAGTGGCAAAAAACTCATACCCAATGAAGTGGTCCACGCGCTCATTCAGCACTTCGACGAGCACGATCTTTCCAACGATAGCGTCGCACCAGACATCCTCGGCCGCGCCTACGAATACCTGATCAAGCAGTTCGCCGACGATGCGGGCGCCAAGGCGGGTGAGTTTTTTACTCCGCCGGAGGTGGTGGACACACTCGTACGCATTCTCGAACCGCGCCCCGGAGACACCATTTACGATCCGACGGGCGGCAGCGGCGGCATGATTGTTCACTCTGCTGATTATTTGCGCGAACGGGGCCATCACGCCACCTCCGCTCAGTATTTCGCTCAAGAGATGAACTGGGGCAACGCGGCTATTGGCAAGATCAACTCGGTGCTGCACGGCCTAGAAGCAACTATCGAAGCTGGAACAAGTACCATCACCGACCCAGCGTTCAAGGAGCCGGACGGCAAGGTGCGAAAGTTCTCGCTAGTGCTCGCCAATTTCCCATTTTCCGACGAGTTCTGGTGGCTAAAACCGGAACAACATACGGACGACAAGAAGAAGAAGGACAAGCTCAAGAAAGAAGTTTTCGGCAAGGAAGGCTATAAAGACCCCTACGGCCGTTTTGGGCGCGGCACCGCATTCCACGCGCCACCAGCCGGCTATGGCGACTATGCATTTATTCTGCATATTGTTGCCTCGCTCGCTGACGATGGGCGCGCGGGTGTCGTTTGCCCGCAAGGCGTGCTATTTCGCGGCCAGCCGGAGGTGGAGGAAGAGACTGGCGAGTTCGATGACGACGGCAATCCCAAGATGAAGCGTCGCAAGGCGGATGACGAGCACTTGATCCGCCAGGCTTTATTGGAGTCATGTCTGATTGATGCTGTCATATCGCTGCCACTCAATGTTTTCTATGGTGCGACTGTCCCCGCCTGTCTCGTCATTCTCCGCAAAAAACGCCCCAAGGTCCGCCACGAGCAGGTTTTGCTCGTCTATGCCGCCCGCGACTTCCGCGAACTCTCCGCGCAAAATGAACTCCGCCCGCAGGACGTGATGCGAATTCTTGTCCACTACCAGTCCTACGGCGACGCCACCAAAGTTCCCAAGCTCGTTAAGGAACACAGCGCGCGCATTCGCAAACAGATTGATTTGCGTGAGTCGGACGAAGTCGGGCGGTTGCAGGTTGAATACCAGCCGCACGCCGACAATCTCGCGAAGTTCGATGCCGGACTTAACGCCGCGAAAACTGCAGGTGCATCGCCCGCAGCTAAGCTGCTAAAGCAGCGCGAGAAAATCGCTGCCAAGATTGCTGAGCGGGACGAAAAGATCGCCGAAGCCCGACGCCGCGCTGAGGATGACCGGCGCGACGTGGAACAGGTCGGCACCGAACTGGAAGCTATCTATGGTGACCCGGACGAGTTGCTAAAGCACGCTCGCGTGGTCGGCGTCGACGAGATCGAGGAAAACGAATTCAACCTCAACATTCCGCGCTATGTGGATACTTTTGAGCCGGAGCCGCGCATGCAGGTCAAGGATGCACTCAAGGAGCTTAGTGAAGCGGAGAAAGCTTTGAAAAATACCGAACATAACCTCGAGAAATTGCTACGGGCGATTGGATATGTCGACTAAGCTTGATGCTGCACATTCAATTCTGCTTCGCACCGGTGTCCCTCAGGGCTGGCAAGAGACAAACGTGGGCATCATTGCGCGGTTTGCCGGCGGCGGCACCCCCGACCGCGAGCATTTCGCATATTGGCGTAATGGGACCATTCCATGGATTACCCCGACCGACCTTACGGCCAACGATTCTAAGTTCATTACAGGGGGTGCGGAAAGCATCTCAGAGGAGGGCTTGAAGAACTCTAATGCTACACTCGTTCCAAAAGGCTCTATCGTATTTTCGACTCGCGGCACCGTTGGCAATATGGCCATCGCAGCGGTTCCCCTTACGTGCAACCAGTCGTGCGAAATCCTTCTTCCGAACGATAAGAAAATTGATGGTGAGTTTCTCTACTATCTTTTGAACTTTGGATTATCAGCGTTCGTCCGACTGTCGGGAGGCACAACCTTCGGCTCCATCACGCGAGGGGATGTTAGTCACGTGTGCTTCGCGGTGCCCACGGAAGAGGACGAACAAGCCGCCATTGCCAGAATTCTCGATGCCGTGGATACAGCGCTGAAATGCAGCCGCGCTGCCATCACCCGTGCGCGCGAACTCGACCATTCACTCCTTCACGATTTGCTGGAGACCGGTCTTCATCCAAATCGCAACGGAAAGCAGAAGCGCCCGGCGCAATGGAAACCTCGCCGCTTGGATGAAGTGGCGGATGTTGGTTCTGGCGTGACGCTCGGCAAAGACGTGTCGGGGTTCAAATCGGTCGAATTGCCTTACCTCCGCGTTGCCAACGTGCAGGATGGTCATCTCGATCTGTCAGAAATAAAAACGGTGCGTGTCCGCGTTGAGGAAGTCGAAAACTACCGCCTGGAAAATGGCGATGTGCTGATGACCGAAGGCGGCGACCTCGACAAACTTGGGCGCGGCACGATTTGGGAAGGCCAGATTCCAGATTGCCTTCACCAGAATCACATCTTTCGCATCCGCGCGAATCGCGACCTCCTTGATCCCGCGTTCTTCGCACTCGTCGTCGAGTCCGACATTGCCAAACGCTATTTCAACCGCGTCGCCAAACGCACGACCAATCTTGCCTCGACGAACAAAACCCAAGTCCGCGCCTTTCAATTCCCCGTGCCACCAACGACGGATGAGCAACGCGACATCGCGGCCATAATGAAAGCAGCCAAGGCGAAACTCGCGGGGTTAATACAGAAGGAGCGGGCTTTGGCTGAATTGAAAAAATCCCTGATGCATGACTTACTGACTGGCAAGGTGCGTATCAATCGCAACCTGTTCAAGGAAGAAAAACGTTCATGAGCGAAGCGGGTTACGTCGAACTTCCTGTCATTGCCTGGTTGTCTGGTTACGGCAGCGCCACGCGCCACGATAAAGGGCTGGGTTGGATGTATCGTGACGAGGCGGCTATGGCCGCATTCGACAGGCCGCTGGAAGACCCGCTGGTGGAAAAATTGCTGGTGGAGGCAATCTTGCGCATTAACCCAGAGGTCAAGACGCCCGCGCAAGCGTTGCTGGCGGTGAATGCGCTGCGCAAAACGATGGCACACCCCGATAAGTTAACGGCCAACCGCGAAACACTGGACCGGCTGCGCGACGGTGTTGTGGTTGAACTGGTGCCGGGGGAGCAGGCGAAAACTGTGCGTTTCATCGAATTCGATCTCGCCAAACAGCACTTGAACGACTTCACCGCGACCAACCAGTATCGCGTGCAGGGAGTGAAGCAATGCCGCGACGATACGGTACTGCTGGTGAACGGTATCCCGCTCGTTGTCGCTGAGTATAAGAGCTACCTCACCAGCAATAAAGACTGGACTGAGGCGGTGCATCAACTCCACCGTTACCAGCGTCAGGCACCGCTGATGCTCACACCTAATGTATTCTGTGTGGCGGCGGATGAGGACGAATTTCGATATGGCACAGTGCTCTTTCACGATGCGCACAAAGGCGACATCGACCAGCATCTCGACACTTGGGGACCGTGGCTGTCGCAGTACCCCGAAAAGAAAGGCTGGTGGAACGAGCCGGAGGCCGACAAACCGGACGATCCGCTGGAAGTGCCCGTAAAAGGTTTACTGCGCGTAAAGCCCTGCCATGTGCTGGATTTTCTGCAGCACTTTGTAGTGTTCGAGACCAAGAAGGGCAAGACGACCAAGAAGATTGCGCGTTATCAGCAATTCGAAGCCGTTAACGATATCGTGGACCGCACCTTGGCACTGGCGGGCAAACCCCTCAGTACCGTCAGCGCGCAAGACCGGACTGGGCTCATCTGGCATACGCAAGGCTCGGGCAAGTCACTCACGATGATTTTCGCCGCTTATAAGTTGCGGCGCCAGGCGCGGTTGAAGAATCCGACAGTAATAATCGTGGTCGATCGCCGCGACCTGAAAACGCAGATCTCTGATGACTTTGACGCCTGCGATTACCCGAACGTAGAAAAAGCGCTGGGCGTCGAGGATCTGAAGAAAAAACTTAAGAGTGTTTGGCGTGGCACGCTGGTTACGACTTTGCAGTCCTTCCAGAAGATGGGCGACCTGCCGCCCCTACAGGACGACAACATTATCAGCCTGGTGGACGAGTGTCACCGCTCCCAGAAAGGCATTAACGCCGAGAGTTACGCCATGACCATGCGGGTGAAGCTGCCGAATGCCTTCCGCTTTGGCCTCACCGGTACGCCGATTGACCGTGCGATGACAAATACGCACCGCGACTTCGGCCCGATCATGGATGGCGAGCAGGAGCGTTACCTCAGCTACTACGGCATCAAGCGCTCGATCAAGGATGGCGCCACATTGGAGGTGCATTACATCCGCGACAAAGTTGCGTTCATCGTGGATGAGAAGCCACTGAGTGTCGGCTTCGAGCAGATGTGCGAGGAAATGGAGCTGGAGGACGAGGAAGCCAAAGACCTCGTCCAGCGCCAACGCGCACAGTGGAAAGAGCTGGCGCGGCACCCGGACCGGGTGGAGATCGTGCTGGAGAAAATGCTTAAGCACTTCCTTGAGTATCCTGACCCGAGTGGGTTCAAGGCACAACTTGTTGGCGTAGACAGGCTGGCTTGCGCGCGCTTCAAGGACGCGCTGGATACTAAACTTAAGGCGCGCGGACTGCCGCCGGAGTGGTCGGATGTGATCATTTCGGAAAGCCAGAACGACGACGCAGACCTTGAGCGCTTCCACTATGGCAAACAGAAGCAGGACGATCTGATTGACTACTTTAAGCTCACACCGAAGGAATGGGAGATTTGGAACCAGGACCTGTACGGGGAAGATCGGTCGAAGTGGCGCCCCCCTCTGAAGATTCTCATCGTCTGCGACCGTCTGTTAACTGGCTTCGATGCACCTGTCGAGCAGGTGATGTACTTAGACAAACCGCTGCGCGATCACAATTTGCTACAGGCCATCGCACGAACGAATCGCCCGCTCCCCACGATGAACAAGCGGACCGGCGTGGTAGTGGATTACTTCGGAGTATTTGCAAAACTGGATAAAGCGCTCAATTTCGATGAAAACATCCGCGAAGAGGCGCTAATCGATTGGGAGGCACTGAAGGCGACTGTGGATGGCGAGGTGGCGCGCTGTATGGAGACGTTCAAGGGCGTCATAATTGCGGATACGCGTGAATGCCTGCTTGCTGCGATGCTACGCCTTAAGGATCCAGACTCAGCAAAGATTTTTGAACATAATTTCACAAGTCTGGAGCGCCTTTGGGAAGCGCTATCGCCCGACCCGTGCCTCTATGATCATCGCTATGTGTATAGCTGGCTGTGCAGCATTTATATCGCGCATCGGCGACGGCAAAGAAGTTCCAGCCGGAAAGATACCTTTGGCGAGCTCTCTGCGAAGACGCAAAAGCTGATTGAAGAAAACACGACATTCATGGACATCGCGGAATCCCTGCCCATCTTCAAGATCGACAAGGATTACGTCGCAAAGCTTGACGGATTACCGACTCCGGCAGACAAGGCCGCTGCTCTGGAGGCCATGCTTACCGCGGAGCTTTCGGAAGGCGACCCGAGCTTCACCTACCGTCAGCTTGGCGAGCGCCTGCAGCAGATCAAAGCACGTAAGGACGCCAGCGATAAAGCTGCTGCAGAACGCTTGCGTGCGTTAGGGAATATTGCCGACTATACGGTCAAAACGAAGGAAGAACCAACACGACTGAACCTGACCAAGCCGGGAGAACACGGGTTGTTCTTGGTGTTGCGCGAGTATACCACCTCGCAGGACGAGGCCTACCTAGCAGAGTGCGCTCGTGAAATGGTGGCTCACTTGAATAGCAACAAATTATTAGCGTCCGGATGGAGTAACTCAAAGGGTGGCCGGATGCGGGTCGAGCAGTCATTGCTTGCGGAATCTTGGAACCCGCAATATGCGGCGCTTGGATTCGACCCGAATAATC
>JACQOI010000033.1 GCA_016202615.1 Betaproteobacteria bacterium | reverse complement strand
CGGCTACACCCTGCTCCTCGGCGAGGAGTCGTCGCTCGAGAACAACCCTCAGATCGAGAAAGTTCCGTACGACCCGATGCGCGAATTCGCCGCAGTGAGTCCGCTCGCGGCCGGATATCACGTGCTGGTCGTCCATCCTGCGTTGCCGGCAAGGTCGGTTAAGGAGCTGATCGCGCTGGCCAAGACGCGCCCCGGCGAGAGCAATTACGCATCCGGCGGCGCCGGCAGCAACTTGTTTCTCATCGCCGAGATATTCAAGACCACGGCGGGCATCAATATGACCCACGTTCCGTACAAGGGCGCCGGTCCGGCGGGATTGTCGGTACTTTCCGGCGAAACGCAGACGATGTTCGCCAGCATTACCGCACTGATCCAATTCGTGCGTTCGGGCCGGCTGGTGGCGCTGGCCGTGACGAGCCCGCGCCGGTTATCGCTGCTGCCGGAAGTTCCCACGCTCGTAGAGTCCGGTTTGCGCGGAGTGGAAGTGGCAGCGTGGTTCGCGCTGATGGCGCCGGCGGCCACACCGCGTGAGATCATTGCACGGCTCAACGCTGAAGTCGTCAAGCTTGCCGCTACGCCCGACTATCGCCAGCAACTTGGGAAGCAGGGGTACGAGCCGCTCACGAGCAGTCCCGAGCAGTTTTCCGCATACCTGAAAGCCGAGGTTGAGAAATGGGGCAAGGTGATCAAGGCTCTTGGCATGAAGCGCGATTGATGGAGGCGTGAGGTGAAGCGCCTGTTATATCAACGGATTACCGGCGAGGAATTCGAGCCGCTCGGCGAAGCGGGTCCCTCGCTGATCGCAGCGCGGACACGTCACTGCCTATAGATTTCAGGCGAGGCGACTCACCGCAGGAGCGCAGCGATGAATGACATATTTGCATTCGGCGACGAGCTGGGACCGGCCAAGGTAATCCACGTCTATGAGCCCACGCTCGGGCTCAGGGCCGTGCTGGTGGTGGACAACGTGGCGCGCGGGCCGTCGATCGGCGGCCTGCGCGTGGCGCCCGACGTCAGCACGGTGGAATGCTTCCGGCTTGCGCGTGCAATGACGCTCAAGAATTCTGCGGCCGGACTGGCGCACGGCGGCGGCAAGTCGGTGCTTTACGGCGATCCGCGCATGCCGCGCGAGCAGAAGGAGCGGCTGATCCGCGCGTTCGCCCACGCACTGCGCAACGAGCAGGATTACATTTTCGGTCCCGACATGGGCACCGACGAAACGTGCATGGCGTGGGTCAAGGACGAAATCGGGCGCGCGACGGGGCTGCCCGCAGCCATGGGCGGCATCCCGCTCGATGAAATCGGCGCGACCGGCTGGGGACTGTTTCACTGTGCCGAGGTCGCGGCGCCGTATTGTGGAATCAAGCTTACGGGTGCGCGGGTCGCGATCCAGGGCTACGGCGCGGTGGGCAAGCACGCCGCGCGTTTTCTCGCGCAGCGGGGCGCGATGCTGGTCGCCGCTTCCGACTCGCATGGCACACTTCGCAATCCGCGCGGCATCGATGTCGATAAACTCGCGCGCCTGAAGGATGACGGCAAGACGGTATGCGACTATCCAGACGGTGCGCGGCTCGATCGCGATGCGGTAATCGACGTCGAGTGCGAGATCTGGATACCGGCGGCGCGGCCGGATGTCGTGCGCGAGGACAACGTGCAGCGGCTCAAGACCCGGCTGGTGTTGCAGGGCGCGAACATCCCGTTCACGCCGGGCGCGGAAAAGATTCTGCACGACAAGGGCGTCATCGTCATCCCTGACTTCATCGCCAACGCGGGCGGCGTAATCTGCGCGGCGATGGAATATCGCGGTGCGACCGAGCGCGCGGCGTTCCAGGCGATCGAGGAGAAAATCCGCGCCAACACCGAGGCGGTGCTGGCGGCCGTCAAGGCGCGCAACCTGTCGCCGCGCGCGGCGGCGCTGGAGCTTGCCACACAACGCGTGAAGCAGGCGATGAGTTACCGGCGCTGGCCGATATTCTGAGCGGCCGGCTACGCCGGTAATAAGTCCGCACGCCATGCCGTCCTACGGCTTCGTCATTCCCGCGAAAGAAGCTGTGCAAAAAAACTCATCGCTATTTCGATTTCAGGGGTCTTCCGACCATTCGAACCGCGTTATTCCATTTCCAAATCAAAAAAAGCATTAATTGGAGTAGGGTGCGCTTGCGCACCATCCGGCAATCGGTGCGCAAGCGCACCCTACACCGAAAATAATGTAACTCTTGAGGTGGAACTGGAATTAGGCCGCGGTCACGCGCTTGCCAGCCTTTTCGATCGCAGCGCGATCCGGGGAAGCGCGCGCACTGACTTCGCTGCTTCGATCAGCGTGTTCCGATCGGTGCCGGACAACGTGCCGAGATCCCCATCCTTGAAGTAGGTCAGCGCCTTGAGGCATGCTGCGGGCTGAAAAGCGTTGCCGAAGAACAGGCGCGCCGCGGCGAGCCCCCGCGCCACCGGGCAGCCGGCCCGGATCATCGCCGCGATGTCCTGGTAGTCTTTTTTTTCGCTTCGTTGCAGGATGACCTTGAGCTTGTGCGCCATCAAATCATCGAGAGAGGCGACCTGCATTACACCGTCGTCGCAAAGCAACGGGTGGCCGATCCGCCCGAACGACATGCCGCCGAAGAAGGACACCTTTACGCCGTGGCGGCTGCCCGATCTCGAACCAGGCACCAATACCACGAGCATGTCCTTTGAGTCCTGCAGCGTCGCTGCTCGCCGGATGAACGCGAACGTAGCCCTGATCTCGTCCTTGACCAGCCGCCGGTCGTGAAAAAAAACGAAGTCGACGGAGCGGCGGTGTCCGAGATGAAGCGAAACCGCGGTTCCGCCATACAAGACAAAGCCGAGCTCGACACAGGGACGCAGTTCAGGCCACAGTTGTCGCTGCAGCGGCGCCAGTCCGGCGAAATTCGGCGAGAGGGTTGCAGTGGCAGCCATCGGCGCGCAAGGTGCGTTCAGCGCAGCGTGCGCCGGGGCAGGGGCGGAATCCGCCCGCGGGCCAGGCCCAGCCGATGATGCCAGTAGATCCAGGATCGCTCGGATAATCGCCCGGGTTCGGCCTCGCGAAGCGCGCGCACCATTGCCTCGCGCCCAAGCGTTGCTTCGAGCTTCAAGACGTCGTCGTAGTCCCCCATCTCCATGACCTGAGTGGCGACGAAGTTTGGCCTCGCCAACGCCTCGTCGGGGGAAAGCCACCAGACGTAGCGCCTGGCCAGCGTTCGAAGCAGACGATCGTCGGCGCGCGTCTGCTGTCGGGGACGGCCCGGAGCACGCCGCATGATCGCCGCGGAGGCCGGAATGATCCATTGGTGGCCGATTTTCCGCGCCCCCGGAATGCGGCGGGCGGCGAGCAGTTGCAGGACGCGAATCCGGCTTACTCCCTCGCGCCCGGCGAATTGCGATACGGAAAGATGCGATACTTTACCCGGCCCGGCACGCGTGACCATGCCGGTATTATAGCAAAAACCCTTATCATTCAGGTAGGGTAGGGGGTTGCCGCGCTGCGGTTCGACGCGCGGGCGCGCATTCCGCTATGATTGCGCACTTTTCCAGCTGAATAAGATCATGGCCCAATACGTCTACACCATGCAGCGGGTCGGCAAGGTTGTGCCGCCCAAGCGCCAAATTCTCAAGGATATTTCGCTGTCGTTCTTTCCGGGCGCCAAGATCGGCGTGCTGGGCTTGAACGGCTCCGGCAAGTCGAGCCTGCTCAGGATCATGGCGGGCGAGGACCAGAACTTCGACGGTGAAGCGATCCCGATGCCCAACCTGCGCATCGGTTTCCTGCCGCAGGAACCGCAGCTCGATCCAAACCGGACCGTGCGCGAGACGGTGGAGGAAGGCTTGGGCGAAACGGCCGAAGCAAAAAAGAAACTCGACGAAATCTACGCCGCCTACGCCGAGCCGGACGCCGACTTCGACAAACTCGCGGCCGAGCAGGCCAAGTACGAAGCGATCGTCGCGGCGGCCGGCAGCGATACGGAGCACCAGCTCGAAATCGCGGCGGACGCGCTGCGCCTACCGCCGTGGGACGCGCAGATCAAGCCGTTGTCGGGCGGCGAAAAGCGGCGCGTCGCGCTGTGCCGCTTGTTGCTGTCCAAGCCCGATATGCTGCTGCTCGACGAGCCGACCAACCACCTCGATGCCGAAAGCGTCGAATGGCTCGAGCAGTTCCTGCTGAAGTTCCCGGGCACCGTGGTGGCGGTGACGCACGACCGCTACTTTCTCGACAATGCGGCGCAGTGGATCCTCGAGCTGGATCGCGGCCACGGCATCCCGTGGAAAGGCAATTACAGCTCGTGGCTCGAACAAAAGGAGGCGCGCCTTGAGCAGGAAGAAGCCACTGAATCCGCGCGCCGGAAGACCATCAAGAAAGAGCTCGAGTGGGTGCGCCAGAACGCCAAGGGACGCCAGGCCAAAGCCAAGGCCCGCATCGCGCGTTTCGAAGAGTTGACGTCTTATGAATACCAGAAGCGCAACGAGACGCAGGAAATCTTCATCCCGGTGGCCGACCGCCTGGGTGACAACGTGATCGAGTTGGAGGGCGTCAGCAAAGGCTACGGCGACCGCCTGCTGATCGACGACCTGTCGTTCGCGGTGCCGCCCGGCGCGATCGTCGGCATCATCGGCCCCAACGGCGCGGGCAAGTCGACGCTGTTCCGCATGATCACCGGCAGGGAAAAGCCGAACCGGGGGAAGATCACGATCGGCAAGACGGTGAAGATGGCGGTGGTCGACCAGTCGCGCGAGGCGCTCGAAGGCGACAAAACCGTATTCGAATATGTTTCCGGCGGTTCGGACATGCTAAAGGTCGGCAAGTTCGAGATGCCGTCGCGCGTCTACCTCGGCCGCTTTAACTTCAAGGGCACCGATCAGAGCAAGAAAGTGGGCAACCTGTCGGGCGGCGAGCGCGGGCGGCTGCACCTCGCGAAAACGCTTACCGCCGGCGCCAACGTGCTGCTGCTCGATGAGCCCTCCAACGATCTCGACGTGGAGACGCTGCGCGCGCTCGAGGACGCGCTGCTCGAATTCGCCGGCAGCATCCTCGTGATCTCGCACGACCGCTGGTTCCTCGACCGCATCGCCACTCACATCCTCGCGTTCGAAGGCGATTCGAAGGTGGCGTTCTTCAACGGCAACTACCACGAATACGAGGCCGACAAGCTGAAGCGGCTGGGCGAAGAGGGGGCCAAGCCGAAGCGGATACGGTTCAAGCCGCTCAAGTAGGCTTACCGGGGGCATAATCACGATTCGCACCAGATCACGCTCCCGGAACAACGCATGTCGTCACGCAGAAGGTAGACGGAACATGAGCGAGAAATCCGCCCAGCTGCGCCTTGGAATTCCCAAGGGCAGCCTGCAGGAAACCACCCAGAAGCTTTTTGTCCGCGCCGGCTACGATTTGCGCATTTCGGGCCGATCCTATTACCCGGACATCGACGACCCGGAGATCCAGTGCATCCTGATCCGGCCGCAGGAGATGGCCCGCTACGTCGGCCAGGGCATACTCGACTGCGCCATCACCGGCCTTGACTGGATTCTGGAGAACGATGCTGACGTGGCGGAACTGGCGGACCTCAAGGCGCCGTGGCCGAATTATGGCGTCGTGCGCTGGGTGCTGGCGGCCAAGGAAGACTCTGCGTTCCACACGGTAAAAGATCTCGAAGGCCGCCGGATTGCCACTGAGGCGGTGGGCATGACGCGGCGTTTTCTGGCGCAGCACGGTGTGAATGCCAACGTCGAGTTTTCATGGGGCGCGACGGAAGTCAAACCACCCATTCTTGCGGATGCCATCGTGGATGTGTCCGAGACGGGTTCGTCGCTGCGGGCCAATAATCTCAAGATCATGCACGTGGTGCTGGAAAGCACCCCGCGCTTCATCGCTCACCGCGGCGCCCTCGAGGACGGCCTGAAGCGTGCCAAGATCGACCGTCTGCTGATGCTGCTCAAAGGGGCGATTGCCGCCGCAACGCGCGTGCTGCTGTCGATGAACGTACCCAAAGAAAAGGTGGACGCCGTGCTGAAGATATTGCCGGCGCTGGCCACGCCGACGGTCTCCACGCTCGCCGATCCGGGCTGGGTGGATCTGAGCACCGTCGTCGAAGAAAAGAACGTGCGGGAGTTGATCCCTCGTCTTTACGAGGCTGGCGCGCGCGGCATTATCGAGTTGCCGATCAACAAGATCGTCGAATAGCTCATTCGGATCAGAGGTACCGTTTCAGAAGCGCGCAGCTATGGAGACCGATCCTACCTGGGTTGCGCGAGGTCCCCGTCCCGCAGCACGCGTCCGTCCTGATTCTTCGCGCGCGCGTGCAGGAAGCCGTAGTTGACCAGATCGCCGAGGTCGAAGCGCCACCGCTTGGCTGCCGATACCTTGCGGGCCAGCTGCATCAGCTCGTCGCGGCTCAGCGGCTGCTTGCGGGGCAGCGCGAGCAGTATCATGTTGCCGGCGCCGCGGACGTCGAGGATGAACAATTCGTCGAACACTTCCTGGTAGGTGCGCACCATGGAGTCGTAGAGCGGGTTGGAACCGCGGCCCCAGATGTTGCTGACCACGGCGCCGCCCGGCTTGACGGCCCGCCGCACCGCGCGCAGGAACTCCTGCGTGGTCAGGTGCGGCGGCAGGCTGTCGCTGCCGTAAGCGTCCAGGAAGATCACATCATAAGGCCGCCGCAGCTTCTCGATGAACTGCCGCCCGTCGTCCACGTGGGCACGCATGCGGTCATCCTCGCGGAAACCGAAGAACTGCTTCGCCACGTGCACGACGTCGGGATCGATGTCCACCGCGTCGATCGCGGCGTGCGGGTAGTGCTTATGCAGGAACATGGGGAGCGTGCCGCCGCCGAGCCCGACGACCAGGATGCGGCGCGGTTCTTCGCACAACGCCAGCCCGACGAACGCGACCCGCGCGTAGGGCAGCTCCAGATGATCCGGATCGCCCGGTTTCACGACGCTCTGCCGTGCCCCGCTCCGCCCGAAACGCAAGGTGCGCAAGCCGTTCTCGTCTTCCGTGACGACGATCGTGCTGTAGGCCGAGGCCTTTTCGTACAGTACGGTCTGGCCCGCGCACGCCAACGCGGCCAGCGCGACAAAGGCGAACAGTACGGCATGGAGAAATCGACACCGATTCATGGCTGACATCTTAGCTTTCCCCGAAAATCTCGTTCGCCTCACTTCCCACCCGGACGAAGGTGGTGCGCTTGGTAAGCTCTTTCAGGGTCCGCGCGCCGACGTACGTGCAGGCGGAGCGCAGGCCGCCCAGGATGTCTTTGACGGTGTTGGCCACCGGGCCGCGATACGGCACCAGAACTTCCTTGCCCTCCGACGCACGGTAGTTGGCAACTTCACCCGCGTACTTTTCCATCGCGGTACGCGAACTCATGCCGTAGAAGCGCTTGTATTGCCGGCCGTCCTCTTCGACGACATCGCCGGCGCACTCGGCGTGGCCGGCGAGCATTCCGCCCAACATCACGAAGTCCGCCCCGCCGCCAAACGCTTTGGCGATGTCGCCCGGCGCCGTACACCCGCCATCGGCACAGATGCGGCCGCCGAGGCCGTGCGCGGCGTCGGCGCATTCGATCACGGCCGAAAGCTGCGGATAGCCGACGCCGGTCATGCTGCGCGTCGTGCAGACCGAACCGGGACCGATGCCGACCTTGACGATGTCGGCGCCGGAAAGAATCAGCTCTTCGGTCATTTCGCCGGTCACGACGTTGCCGGCCATCAGCGTAACCCCGGGGTAGGCATGGCGGAACTTCTCGACGAACTTGACAAAGCTTTCCGTATAGCCGTTGGCCACGTCAATGCACACGTAATGGATGGCCGCGCCGGCCCGCCGCATCACGCGCTCGAACTTGTCGCGGTCGTTCCTCGTGATACCCATCGAATAGAAAGCGCTCGACTTGACTTTGAGCGCCTTGAAGAACGTCACGAGTTCGTCCACGCCATAGTGCTTGTGCAGCGCCGCCGATAGACCGAACGGTGCGAGCGAGCGCGCCATGTCAAAAGTGCCGACCGTATCCATGTTTGCGGCGATGATCGGGACGCCACGATAGTGATTTTCCGAATGCTTGAAGCTGAATTCGCGCGCGATGTCGACTTCCGCGCGCGAAGGCAACGCCGAGCGCTTCGGGCGGATCAAAACGTCCTTGAAGTCGAGCTTGATTTCGCGATCAATGTGCATGGGGAACGCTTACTGCTTCGTCCAGGAGTCCCGCAGCGTGACCGCCCGGTTGAACACCGGCGCATCGGGCTTCGAATCGACGCGATCCGCCACGAAGTATCCGTGCCGCTCGAACTGAAACCGCTCTTCGGGTTTCGCGTTCCTGAGCGCAGGTTCCAAGTAAGCGGTGATGACATGTTTCGAATCCGGATTCAGGTCTTGCAGGTAATCGCGGCCGCCCGAGCCGGGATGCGGGTCCTTGAACAGTCTGTCGTAGAGCCGCACTTCGCTCCGGCAGGCGTGCTGCGCCGACACCCAGTGGATGTTGCCTTTGACTTTGACCTTGTCCGCGCCCGGCGTGCCGGATCTGGTTTCAGGATCGTATTCGCAGTGCACGGCAACGATGTTGCCTGAAGCGTCCTTGTCGCAGCCGGTGCACTTCACCACAAAGCCGTAGCGCAGCCGCACGCTGTTGCCCGGGAAAAGCCGGAAATAGCCTTTGGGCGGCATTTCGCTGAAGTCCTCGCGCTCGATCCACAACTCCTTCGAGAACGGCACGGCGCGCTTGCCGAGGTCCGGCTGCTGCGGATGGTTGGGCGCGAAGCATTCTTGCTCCTGGCCGCCGGGATAGTTGTCGATCACGAGCCTGACCGGGTCGAGCACCGCGATGCGCCGCTCGGCGCGCTCGTTCAAATCTTCGCGCATGCAGTCTTCGAGCACGCTCATGTCGATCCATGAGTCGGCCTTGGCGACGCCGAAGCGATCGGCGAAAAGCCGAAAGCTCTCGGGCGTGTAGCCGCGGCGGCGCGCGCCGGCCAGCGTCGGCATGCGCGGATCGTCCCAGCCGTCGACGCGCTTGTCCGCGACGAGCTGGATCAGCTTGCGCTTGGAGAGCGCGGCATAGGTG
>JACQOI010000264.1 GCA_016202615.1 Betaproteobacteria bacterium | reverse complement strand
CGGCCCTTACAAGGGCGGCGGGCCGGCGGCTGCGGCTGTGCTCGCAGGCGAGAGCCAAGTGATGGTCGGCAGCGTCGCCTCGACGATCGCGTACATCACGGCCGGGCGGCTGCGCCCGCTGGCGGCTGCCGGAGCCACGCGCTCCAAGGTGCTGCCGGAGCTGCCCACGGTAGCCGAGTCCGGCTACCCCGGATTCGAGGCGGGCGTGTGGTATGCCTTGAGCGTGCCGGGCGCAACGCCGAAAAGCATTGCGGAGCGCATCCGCAACGAGGCACTCAAGGCACTGCAGCACGCCGACGTGCAGACCGCCCTGGCGCGCCTGGGTCTGGACCCCGTGACCAGCACCCCGGCGGAGCTTGCCGCGCGCATCAAGAGGGAGACCGGCATATGGGCCGGCATAATCGAGGACGGGGGGATCCGCGCCGAATAGGCATCGAGCGGCCTGCATCGCGAAGAGGTTCGAAAAGCGTGCCGTGCGTGCCGACGTTTGCCCCAGTCAAGGGCAACCCGCCTGTTTCGCGTGGAGATTCCGCAGCGCCCGCACGTCGCCGGGCTTGTCGATCCCCAGGGAGAATAACGGCACGCGAATCGGTTGAGCAATCGTGTCTGACCGCACATCACCGAGATATCTGACTACGCTCGCCGAGTTCGCGTGCAACACGCAACTCGCAAGCCTGAGCGACCGGGCGCGCGATCGAGCGCGCCGGGTGATTGCGGATTGCATCTCAGTGATTGCCGCCGGTATGCAGCAGCGCGAGATGCAAGCGCTCGTCGCCAAGCATCTCGCGCAGGCCGCGCGCGGCAACGCGTGTGTGATCGGCGCCGGCAAGCGCGTTGCCGCACTCGACGCCGCGCTGCTCAACGGCACCGCCGGCACCTGGCTTGAGCTCGACGAAGGTAATCTGTTTGCAAAAGGCCATCCCGGCATTCAGGTGGTGCCGGCGGCGGTGGCGCTCGCGCAGGAAAACGGGGCCTCGGGCGCAGACTTGCTGCTCGCAGTCGCGCTCGGTTACGAATTGTCGTCGCGCATCAGCCGCGCCGCGCAGGTGAAACTGAGCGTGCATCCGCACGGCACTTACGGTGTGATCGGCGCCGCCATCGCCGCGGGCAAGCTCAAAGGCTTCGGTGCGGCGCAAATGCTCGAGCTGATCAATGTTGCGGCGACGATGGGCATGGCAACCAGCCGCCAGACGCTGCTCGACGGCGCGACCGTGCGCAACATTTTTACCGGGCACTCGGGCTACATGGGGCTGATGGCGGCGCGGCTCGTCGAATGCGGTTTCACCGGCGAAATTGACGGCGTTTCCGCCGTCTACGGAAAGATACTGTCGGACACGTTCGATCCTGCAAAAGTGGTCGCCGGCCTGGGCAGCGAGTGGCTGATCGCGCAAAGCTATTTCAAGCTGCATCCGACCGGCCGTTATGCCCATTCGGCAATCGATGCTCTCGAAGATCTGCTCGCCGGAGTGCCGGGCGGGCGGCTCGACGTCGCGCAGGTCGAGCGCATTGAGGTCAAGGCCTACAAGCTGGCGGCGATGCTGGCCGAGAAAAACGTCGTCAGCAGCTTTGGTGCGCGCTTCTCGGTGCCGTTCGCGCTTGCGAGCATACTGGTGCACGGCCGATCCGGACTGCGCAGCTTTGACGAAGATGCCGTAGCGAACCCGCAGGTGCAGGCGCTCGCGAAGCGGGTTGATCTCCAAGAGGAAGCGTCGTTTAGCGCGCGCTTTCCGGCGGAGCAGCCCGTCGATCTGCGCATTGTGATGCGCGACGGTGCGGTTCACACGGGCCGCTGCGTCGTGACCAAGGGCGAGCCGGCAAATCCACACAAGCCGGAAGAATTGACCGCAAAGTTCTTCGAACTCGGCGAGCCGGTGTGGGGCAAGCCGGTGACTCGGAAGCTTTACGACGGTTTGATGAAGCTCGAAGACATCGGCGATTTTCGGTCGTTTGCCGACCAGTTCACGCTTTAAAGCTTGGCCGCCGAGGACGCGAAGGACGCCAGGGAAGAATATAGGAATTTATCGGCGTTCATCTGCGGCTGCATTTGATTGCCCCAAGCTCGGAGACACGTATGCTCAAAAGTCATGGACGATATGATTACTCGGCGATCACGAGACGCCCGGATTACAGCTTTCCGGACGGCAAGCGGCTCGCCGTGCATTTCTCATTGAACGTCGAACACTTTGCGTTCGGCGAAGGACTTGGAAACGACTACGGCGCGCCGCACCCGCACCCGAATACGCGCAGCTTTGCGTGGCGCGACTACGGCAACCGCGTCGGCGCGTGGCGGCTGCTGGAATTCGCCGAGCAACATGATTTGCCGTATGCGTTGCTCGTCAACACCGAGCCCTACGACTATTGCCCCGAAATGATCGCGGCGTTCAGCCGACGCGGCGACGAAATCGTGGGCCACGGCCGCACTGACAGCGAGCGGCAAGCCGACATGAATCACGATGAGGAGCGCGCGTGTATTTTCGAGGCCACGGCCAAGATCGAAAAACACGAGGGGCAAAAGCCGCTGGGCTGGCTTGCGCCGTATATATCCCAAACGCGCGATTCGCTCGACCTGCTCAAGGAAGCGGGCTACCGCTACATGATGGATTGGCCGCTCGATGACCAGCCGGTATGGTTTCGCACCCGACACGGCAGGATCCTGTCGGTGCCGTATGCGCACGACTTGAACGATTCGCTCGAAGTGGTATCGCGACGCACGCCGTCGCAATTGTTTTGCGAGAATCTGATTGATCAATTCGACGAGATGCGCGAGGAGTCGGCGCGCCGTCCGCTGGTAATGGGCATCGTGCTGCACAGCTTCATCCTCGGCCAGCCGCACCGGCTGCGCCAGTTCCGGCGCGTGGTCGAGCACATCCTCAAACATCGCAACCAGGTCTGGGTCACGCGCCCGGGCGAGATCTGCAAATTCATCGAATCGCTGCCGGCGGGCGTCGTTCCCGGCAGCTGATCAGGCGATTCGCCGCTCGGTCCAGTGTGCCCAGGCAAGTAATTCGCTGTCGGCGTCGAGGAACGCCCACGCGCGGACGCCGTCGTCGCGGCGGCGAAGGCAATGAAAGTCGGGGACCCAAGCGCTGCCGATACCGACATAGGCCCGATGGTCTCTTCACCGAGTTTCCGTAGTTGCACCAGAACGCGGAAAAACCATCAGCTTTGTCAATTTGCCGAGGTCATCCAGCTTTTCTGCGTTCCAGCAAGTGTCGAATATCTTCCTTATCTGCTCTTTGCCCATATATTTGGAGGCCATTTCGCTGAATTTCGCTTCCAGCTCTTGATCAGTGAGAGGGTCGTCGCCAAGACCATGAGGTACATCGATGCGCTTCCGAAAGCAGCGGCCATCCTTTGTGATAATTTCCGATGATCCTTGTTGACCGCTCAAGCTCGGGTCGGCTTCGACCGTTATCTTCTCTATCAAATCCAGAACAACAGGGTCGGTGAATTTCTCGGGTTTGATCGAGTCCGCACCAAAGGCTCGCTCTTTGATCACGAGGGCATTTGCATAGAAAGCACTATGATCCGCGCTCTCCGCATTTCTCGGATACTTCTTTGCGGGAGTAGTCGTGTGACGGAATGTCCGCGTGGTACACTTGACATGCACTGCGGCAATGTCCTCGGGCCTCAGATTCTGCTCTTTGACGATGCCCAATGTGGCAGAAACGTGCCCGTGAGTTGTCCCGTTAGCGGCCATGGCCTTGAACCGCACATCGAGAATTCGCCAGCCGCTGAAATCCATCAGGTGCTCAAGATCCATGTTACCCTGTGCAATGACGTTGCGAATTCCCGCGTCCGATTCTATGATGCGAATGGGTCCGGTGAAGCCCTTCTTAGCCAGCATACATGCCAGGATGGCATCGTGGGCAGCCCAACCGAAGCGGAGGTTTTTCGCCATAACGTTTTCGTCTCTGTTGGAATCCAGGATCCCCAGCGGAAGCGTGTGGCTCATGCAGACACCGATTGCATTTGCTATCTGTTCCTCGTTTAGCCCCATCAACTTACCGAGGGCGGGCGGCTGATTCAGCCCTGCTCTGATATCACCCGTCCACCCCTTTTCTTCCAGCGAGCTGGTAATGGAATCTTCGAATCTAGCTCCCAGCTCGTATGAAATTACCAGCGCGGTTAGAAAGTCCTTGCCGCTGACCTTTTCACGTTCAGACACGGCAAGAATGCTTGACAGAGCGTCGGAATTGTGACCGCCGCCTCCCAGATCGCTGTAGTCCAGAAATCGCACGAGAAAACTGTTAACCAGCGAGGCATTAAGGACGCTGGTGCGCAGGCCCGAGCAAAAGACGGTGGCTTCCTGCGGTCCCCCAATCTCCTTTACCGTCGTCTCGCAGATAGCACGTCCCGGCGCCTCGTATGCCCCGATAGCACAACCCAGGGCATCCAGCACGCAGCGCTTGGCTTGATGCACAACATTCTCAGGGAGCAGGGAGTAGTTCAGGGCAAGGGCATAGCGTGCAAACTGATGGGACACACTCGATTGATAGGCAAGGTCAATCTGCTGCCAGGCCAGGTCTCGCTGAAAAGTCATTCTTAAACCTCCTTGAATATCTCGCGGATTCAAATTCAAAGTGCAACAACCAAACGCGGGTTGGTATAACGCACCGCCGTCATAAAGATTACCTCGAACGGGATTCGGAATACAAACACTTTGCGGCGCAGGCCGATCGACCCGGTGTCGCGCTGAAAATCCGACGTACATCCCGTTGCGGTCATTGTAATCCCGGCGTGGGTTTTGTCACGCTTTTCCGCGCCTGATGCCGTTTGTCCCGTCCGCAAGCGCGCCGGTCGGCCGCCGGCCACCGCGTGTCCTCCATACCTGACGCTGGCACGTTGGATGCGTCATCAAGTGCACAACAGTTACAGATTGGAGGCAACCATGACTGGCACGATCATATTTCTGGCATTGGTGTTTGGCGGCATCGCGATGTGGGCCGGCATCAGCATGATGAAGCGTGGTAACAAGCCCGCGCCGCGCCCACGGGTGCGCACGGTCGCGCAGGCGCAAACACAAACCGATCCATGGGGCGCAGCGCAGATGCGCCGCCGCGAGCGCAACTCGCATCGGCCCGGCCAGCGCGCGTCCTGATCCGGTGTTACGGACGCGCAGCCGGCGCGCTGAATTTTCCCGGTGCTCGCTTTCGCTGTATAGTTCACAGCTGAAAGGAAACCAGCCCGCCGGCTGTTCGCTGGTGCACGCCGGCCCGCCGCAACGTCGCGACATGGCAAATGCCGGACACAAATCGCGTCCCACCGACCTTGAGCTGATCCTGCGCGCGCTTGAATTCGCGGCGCGCAAGCACCGCGACCAGCGGCGCAAGGACGTGCACGCCTCACCGTATATCAATCATCCGATCGCGCTGGCGAACCTGCTGGTCAACGAGGCGGATATCCACGATCCCGAGGTGATCTGCGCGGCGCTGCTGCACGACACCATCGAGGACACCGAGACCACTGCACGCGAACTCGAGCAGGAGTTCGGGGAGCGCATACGCGATATCGTGCTGGAAGTGACGGACGACACGAATTTGCCCAAGGCCGAGCGCAAGCGTCGGCAGATCGAGCATGCCGCGCACGCAAGCGGCCAAGCGAAGCTGGTAAAACTTGCCGACAAGATCTGCAATCTGCGCGATATCTCGGCGAGCCCGCCGGCGACGTGGAGCCTCGAACGCCAGCAGGAGTATTTCGACTGGGCCAAGGACGTTATTGACAGGGTCCGCGGCGCCAACGCCCGGCTCGAGGCGGCGTTCGATCAAGCTTACGCGCGCCGTCCGAAAAAGGACTGAGCCGCCGATGATATTCAGATAAGATCAACCCCTGAAACCGTTAGCCACAGAGGGCACGAAGAACACGGAGAAATGAAAACTGCGAACTAGTTTTTCTTTTGTTTGCCTCTGTGACCTCTGTGACCTCTGTGACCTCCGTGGCTATGTATTTCCGATTTGCCGGATCGTCCCAGGCGGTTACCACGGCAGCCAGCGCCGCTTGCCGCGCTCGACGCGTGCGACCAGCCTGGCAAGTTCTGTATCGCTTAATAGTTTGATTGTTTTCTCTGCGGCGAATGCGCGTGCGTTGGCGCTGAAATCACCGGCCGCAACGTAAATGCATTCCTGCGCGTCGCGCGCCCGCTTCGCTTCGTAAAGCTCGCGCAGCGGACCGACGCCGGTTTGTGCGACTTTCCAGCGCCTGCAGCTCACGATCGAGACACGGTTGTTCCTGCGCAGCTCGAGGTCCACCGCGCCGTTCGCGATTTCGGCCACGCTGTAGCCGTCGCGCCGGAATGCCTCGCTGATCACCGCGGAAAAATTTTCCCATGGCAGGGCGCGCAGCTTGCCGAGCGCCTCGGTCACGTTGGTTACGCTCGGCGCGCGCAACTGGGTCCAGCCGGCGTAGCCCGCGACCGCAAGGAAAGGCAGCGCCGCGAAAAACGCCGCGAAGTCGGGCAGGAACAACCGCACGGCCGCGAACAGCGCCGCCGCGATGATGACGCTCATCCACCATGGCTGGCGCGTAAGGATCGAAAACAGCGTTTGCTTCGCCATATTAGAATACGACCGTTGCCGGCTATCGAAAGGAATTCCGGATTATATGAGTGACGCGAAATCGCCGCCATTGAAAGGCATCAAGGTCATCGAGCTCGGCACGCTGATCGCGGGCCCGTTCTGCAGCCGCATTCTCGCCGAATTTGGCGCCGAAGTGATCAAGATCGAGTCGCCCGACGGCGGCGACCAGTTGCGCCAGTGGCGCAAGCTGTACCAGGGCACATCGCTGTGGTGGTACGCGCAGGCGCGCAACAAGAAGTCGGTCACGGTCAACCTGCGCGCGCCGCAAGGGCAGGAAATCGTGCGCAAGCTCGCCGCCGATGCCGACGTCGTGATCGAGAACTTCCGCCCCGGCGCGCTCGAGAAGTGGAATCTCGGCTGGGAGCAGCTCTCGAAACTCAATCCGCGGCTCATCATGGTGCGGCTATCGGGTTACGGCCAGACCGGCCCGTACCGCGACCGGCCCGGCTTCGGCACGGTCGCCGAGGCGATGGGCGGAATGCGCTACGTGACCGGCTACGAAGACAGGCCGCCGGTGAGGCTCGGGATCTCGATCGGCGATTCGATCGCCTCGCTCTACGGCGTGATCGGCGCCATGATGGCGCTGCACCATCGCAACGTCAACGGCGGCCGCGGCCAAGTGGTTGACGTCGCGTTGTATGAAGCGGTGTTCAGCATGATGGAAAGCCTGGTGCCGGAGTTCGACGTGCTGGGCTTCATCCGCGAGCGCGCCGGCAACGCGCTGCCCGGCATCGTGCCGTCGAATACTTATCCGACGCGCGCCGGCAAGTTCGTGATCATAGGCGCCAACAACGATTCGATCTTCAAGCGCATGATGACGGCGATTGGCCGCGGCGATCTCGCCAACGACCCGGCGCTTGCGACCAACGCCGGCCGCGTGGCGCGCACCGAAGAACTCGATCGCGCGATCGCCGATTGGACGCGCGAGCACGATCTCGATCACGTGCTCTCGGTGCTCGACAAGGCCGAAGTGCCGTCGAGCAAGGTCTACGATGCTTCAGACATCGTCAACGACGTGCACTATCTCGCGCGCGGCATGATAGAGCGGCACCGGCTTCCCGACGGAAAGGAGTTCAAGCTGCCGGGCATCGTGCCCAAAATGTCCGACACGCCGGGCGCAACCGAGTGGGTCGGACCGGCGCTCGGCGCACACACGGCTGAAATATTGTCAGCGCTTGGTTACGATCAGGCGCAGCAGCAGGAACTCAAGGCTCATGGCGTGATTTAAAGGTGAGTGTGCAAGGCGGGATGCGAACGAAAATTTCCAGGTCGGCGCGTCGTAGTTGTAGCCCGGAAGCAAGGGCGGCCACCAGTAGCGCAGGCGCCTCGCCTGCATTCCATGCCAAAGCAGACGAACTCGTCTGCACTACGGTTTGCAGTCCTTGCCCCCGGTGAGGGCGCCGCACAGCGGCGGGTTTCACAGCGTTAAAACGCATGAGGCATTGTTCACACACCCGTTCGGATTCGAGGTTTACTCCGCAAATCGCCCGCTAAGCCAATGTACATAAGGCTCTCGGGCGTTTTATCGTGTAAACATTCGAAATGAAAACTGATATTTCAAGACCCCGAAGTTTCCTGTTGGGGAGCGAGCGGTTCAAGGACGAAATCGAGCGCGCATTGGCGTGCGCGGTGCGTCCGCCCAAACGGGGTTGGCCCATGCGCTCCATAATGCCGCAAGGCAAGCCGCTCAGCTGAGGAAAAGTTACACTGACCATATGTTCCACGGAAGCCACATTGGGAGTGTTTCTCGCGGGAGCGGAGGTGTTCGCCCGGGGCCCGCGGATTCTTAAACAAGGATCTCACATGATTCATGCCGGCGTCATCCGTTGCCGTCATGCACCAGACGTATTAGTCGGTAGATCCATCGCGGAAAAATATCTTGAATAGGTCTTCGTTAGGAAAAAACCTCGCTCCCGGCGTACGCCCGAGCGAGGTTTTTTCTTGGGCGATGTACGATTTCGCCAATTCCGGGTACACCACGGTCGTCATCACCGCGGTTTTCAATGCTTATTTCGTCAGCGTGGTTGCGCAGAATCAGACCTGGGCGACGTTCGCCTGGACCGCCGCGCTTGCGGTGTCTTATCTGCTGATCATGCTGACCGCGCCGCTCATCGGCGCTTGGGCCGACGCGCATGCCGCCAAAAAGCGGTTGTTGCTGATCACGACCGTCGGCTGCGTCACGTTCACCGCCGCGCTGGCGCTGGTCGGCAGCGGCGATCTGTGGCTCGCGGTGGCGCTGATTGTCGCCTCAAACTTCTTTTTCGGCAGCGGCGAGAACCTGTGCGCCGCATTCCTGCCCGAACTTGCCCGCGGCGAGGCGCTCGGGCGCGTGTCGGGGTGGGGCTGGGCGCTCGGCTATCTCGGCGGCTTGCTGACTCTCGGTCTCTGCCTCGGCTACGTTACATGGGCGCAGTCAGGCGGTGCGCCTGCATCGCAGTTCGTGCCGGTCACGATGCTGATCACCGCGGCGATGTTCGCGCTGGCGAGTGTGCCGACCTTCCTGCTGCTGAAAGAACGTGCCCGGCCGCAAGTTGGAGCGAGGCATCTCATCGCTGAGTCGTTTGGACGCGTGCTCGCGACCTGGCGCGAGGCGGGCCGCTACCGTGACCTCGCGCGCTTCCTGCTTTGCATCGTGTTTTATCAGGCCGGCATCCAGTCGGTGATAACGCTCGCGGCAATTTATGCCGAGCAGGCGATGGGCTTTACCACCCGGCAGACGCTGATGCTGATACTGGTGGTGAATCTGACCGCCGCGGCCGGTGCGTTCGCATTCGGCCACGTCCAGGACCGTATCGGGCATCGCGCCGCGCTCGCTCTCACGCTTGCGGGATGGATCGTGACGATATTGCTCGCATGGGCCGCGCAAGGACCGGTGCTGTTCTGGTTCGCGGCAAACCTGGTGGGCTTATGCCTCGGGTCGAGCCAGTCGGCCGGCCGCGCGCTGGTCGGCTACCTGAGTCCCGAGGCGAGGCGCGCGGAGTTTTTCGGGCTGTGGGGCCTCGCGGTCAAGCTCTCGGCAATACTCGGCCCGCTGACCTATGGTTTGGTAAGCTGGATATCGCGCGGCGATCATCGGCTGGCGTTGCTGATGATCGGCGGCTACTTCGTGCTCGGGCTGGCGATACTGGCCGGGATCGATGTCGGACGCGGCCGCGGTGCGGCGCTCGCTGCCGGGGAAAAAACGTGAAAAAATGCCTGTCTCACGCTCCTTGACGTTATTATATTGATTGTTTTGGCGTTTGTTCTATAAAAAGGCCCGCTAAGGGCTCACTCGAGGACGGAACAATGGCATTGTTCGGGGGCGGCAAGCCCGATCATCCGATGGCGGATATCAAGCAGGCGAAAAAGCTCATCTCCGAGCTGCCTGCGAATGATTCCCTGAAAGCGCTCGACGAAGTGACCTTCTGGCTCGACTCGGTGAGCCGCACCGAGGGATTCAGGCTCGACTATCGTTTCGAGCTGTTCGATCTGCTCGATCAAGCGGCGAAAACCCACCAGCGCAAGTTGGGCCAGGAGTACCTTGCTACCGATCGCCAGGAAAAATTCCGCGAGAACAAGCTGTGGAACACTTTATTCGAGTTTTGGAAGATGCTCGGCGACGCCTACAGCCAGTGCGTTGAGCAATTCCAGGCGGGCGCGAGTGGCGCCGGCGCGATCAAGAAGGATTTGTCTGCCATCATCGCGCGTGTGTTGCGCACGCTGACGCTGCAGCTCAAATGGATAATGCTGCGCTACGGTCCGGTTGTCGACCGCGTATGGGGCGAACTCGGAAGGCTGTATCTTTTTGCCGAGGCCAAGGGCATGCCGACCGTGTCGGTGGCAATTTATCCCGGCGCGCACGGCCAAGGCACCGTGCAGCAGGAATTTTTGAAGGCGATGATGCTCGGCATTTCCTCGACTGATGGACTGACGCCGATCAAGCAGGAAATCGCCGAGCGCACGGTTGCGCATTTCGGCAGCCTGTTCACCCTGCAGGCGAAGCCGGCGGCGGGCTGTAATTATTACTTCGACTTATCCATGCGCAAGCCGGCCGCGCGCGTGCAGAAGAGCATCGAGCCGAATCCGACGACGCGCTATTTCGGCGCCGGCAAGGCGTTGCCTGCATTGCAACAGCTGATACAGGAAATCAAGACCAAGGGCGGCGTACCGTCACACGTCAATCTCGGTGGCACTTACGACGCCGATCTCGTGCTGTCGGTAATGCAGCATCTTGCGATGTACTGGTCGGACAGCCCGCCGGCGCGCAATTCCGAGCGCCGCAAGATCGCTACCCGCATGACGGTCGTGCACGGTTTTCGGAACATGTTGCGCAGCGTCGCACCCGCCGCGGACGACATCTCGCTCGATTTCCAGGCGCAGGACGGCAGCGAAAGCTGGATCGTCGAGAACGTGAGCGACGGCGGCTTTGGCGCGATCATCCCGCAGGTGAAGGGCGACTGGATCAAGGTGGGCAACCTGCTCGCGGTGCAGACCGAAACGGCTCAATTCTGGGGCGCAGGTGTGGTCCGCCGCATTACGCGCGATGAGTTTCAACAGCGCCGCGTCGGTATCCAGGTGCTGTCGAGCGCCGTGATTCCGGTCAAGCTGTCACCTGCCGGCAACGTGTCGTCGTTCAACGCCACGCGCGAAGGTGACTCAGCCTTGTTGCTGTCGACGGCGCCGGACAATAATGGTGAAATCGCGCTGTTGCTGCGGGCCGGGAGCTTTACGCCCGGCCAGGCGCTTGAGATGAATGTGCGCGGCAGGCAGTATTATCTGATGCCGAGCAAGATGGCCGAGGGCGGCGACGATTTCGACTGGGCGAAGTTCAAGGTGATGCAGCGCACGTAGTGCGCTGCACAGGAGAGGCGAGAGGGGAGAGGAGAGAGGAGTAATAAACGGCACAATCAATTCGCGCTAGCGAGTGCGTGACTGCAAGACCTGTCTCCCGTTCATGTTGGCCTCCGTTACTCCAACGGGGGCGGTGTTGGACGACTTTGTGTCAACTAACACTGTCAACTAATTTGTCAACTAACGTCGTGATGAACCATTTGCACTGGGAAAACGTGTCAACGAATAAGTCAACCAATTATTTGTCAACCAATTTACGTTATGTGTCAAAGGATCGGATAACGAGATGAACCACAAGCGCAGACGTCCTAAACAGGCCCGAGCTGGTTGTCTCTTGTGCAAGCCGAACAAACTCGGCAAAGGGATGGAAAAACACCTCGGCCATCGCGGGTTTGGAAAGCTGCGGAAAGAAGCCGCAGCGCGCTGGGATATGAACAATGCCACATAACCGCGCAATCGACAGCGACGCGGGAAAGCGCTGCGCGCTTTCGGGCGCGCGTCATTGCGAACGTTAGAAGGCGCAATTACCCGAAGGCGCCGCGTTCGGCTTTGATGTATACTTACACTTACCATGTCCGAGCTTGATCGCCTCAAGGAACAGCTCGTCTATCTCCGATTCTGGCAGGGCAGGGGATAATGGTGGTAACAGAGATCAGCTTGGTCGGGTGGCTCGTTTCAACAACTGGTACCGCAACTTCCACGCTGTTGTTTTTTGCCATCGTCGGTATCATGTTGCTTGGCCTGGGCATCTTCCTGCTCCATCGCCAGATCGAGCGCCGTATTGAGCAGATTGGAAGGTTGTAAACATGGACATTCTCGTCGGTATCGTCATGCTTGCCGTCGTGCTCCTCTTCGTCGGCATCGCACTCGACGCTGCCCGCCGCGCCAAATAGCGCCTTCTAACCCCACGCCCCACTCGGACGCGCAGGACGCACTGCGCCATTGGCACAAATCGCAGCCGCGCGCCGGTGAGCGGGAACGTTGAACTCAGACATCCATCCACAGCACAGAGAGAACCCGTGTCCTACATCGAGCAGTCGCTGTCCGCTGGCGAGAGGGTCGAAGGGCTCTTCAAGCTTCATTGGTTCGCTTGGGTCCCAATGGTGATGTGGATCATTCTTGGGATTCCCACGCTGGGACTGACGTGGCTTATCGCCTTATACGAGTTTTTGAGACTAAAGTTCATAGAGCAAGGCGTCACAAACAAACGGGTGATCCTCAAGAGAGGCATCATCAGTCGCAAGACTGAAGAGATGAAGCTCACGTCCATCGAGACTGTTGAGATTGACCAGGGCATATTCGGCCGCATATTCGGGTACGGGATGGTGAAGATCACGGGGCGCGGCGTCAGCAATCTTGTGTTCAAACGAATAGACGATCCCATGTCAGTGAAACGACAGATCGAAAGCGTGAGCAACCCGGTAGGGTGAGTTCTAACTTTAGCTGGTGTGGACGGGCCGCCAGCGCCTCGCCAAGTTCAACCACCGTGCTGGCCCGCCGCACAGCACGACGTTATACCGCTTGAGTCGTGTTCAACGTGGCATATCAGATCGATCCGCGAAGAAAGCTGCGTGAGCAGTTACAGCACTTAGCTAATTCGCGCGCAGCGTATGACCTCGGTCACAAGTCCGAGGCGATCAGAATTGCGACCGTGATACGTGTACTGGTGCATGACACAGCATCGTTAACTTCATTGCTTTCCCCGCACAAGGCAAGGAAGGTGCCTTGCGCCCCGCAGCTGGCGTTGCCCCAAGCGGGATCTCAAGCCGCTTGCGGCAATCGGCGTTGCGTCGCGGGCTATCTCAGGGGTAAACTTTCCGCAACCGCGAATTCTGCACGACCTCAGTCGGCGCGCATTCGCCGTGGCCGGCGGGAACGGCTGAAATGCGCGGGATCGATTTTGCTATCGTTCAATCGACACTCTGTAGAGCCGCCTGCTCAGGACTACGCCAACTAGCCGAGCGGCCTGTACCCAAGAAGCTTTGTGGAAGTGTCGTCTTTCAAGGCAACCCAACCACCAGCCCCATTAGGCATTGAAAAGGAGGTACGAAAGTGCAGTTCAACAGCCAAGAAAGCAGCAAGACGTCGGTCCAGGCGAGCACGGCTCAGGTTCCAAAAGAACCGGTAACCAGGGATGCCGCTTTCGACCTGGCGGAATATGTAGTCAAGACATCCTACGAAAACCTTCCTCCTGCGCTTGTCGGGGTAGTCAAGAAGAGTATCCTTGACACGTTGGGCGTAGTCACGGCTGCGTCTACCCTGGACCCGGCGGCTAAGACTATAGCGGAACTAATTAAGGAAGGGGCGGGCAAAAAAGAGAGCACCGTACTCGGCTTCGGTGGAAAGGTACCCTGCTGGATGGCGGCTTTCATCAACGGGTCTATGGGCCACATGATAGACTACGACGATATCCACGAGTTCGTCATGGGACATCCTAGCATCACTACCGTACTTCCTGGCATGGCTATTGCCGAGCGGCTGGGCAACGTGAACGGAAGAGATTTCATTACTGCGGTTGCTCTGGGCAATGACATAATTACCAGATTGGGGCGGGCCATCAAGCTAAGCCCGCAGGGTCGGGACGAGTGGACGATGGACAAGGGCTGGTTTTCGACCCAGCTTTTCGGTTTTATCAGCGGGGCCGCGACGGTTGGCAAGCTGCTGCGGCTCAACCAGGAACAGATGGTTTATGCCCTGGGTATTGCCTCCGCTCAGCTGAGTGGCTGCCGTCAGATGGGGACTGGCTTTGCTGCCGAGACCAGAGCCATAATGGCCGGATGGACGGGCAAGGGGGCGGTGCTGTCGGCGTTGATGGCGCAGCGCGGTGTCACCGGCGCTAAAGACAGTATAGAAGGCTCCTACGGCGTGTTCCGTGTGTACCTGCAGGCGAAACCCGACCGAGACTCGCTGGTGGGTGAGTTGGGCAAGAGATTTGATGGCATTAACCAGTGGTTTAAGGCCTGGCCTGCTTGTGGAGAGACGCACTCCTCCATCTATTCCACGACAGAGCTGATGCGGGAGAACAACATCAGCGCGGCGGATGTTGAGGAAATCAGGGTCATTGGAGGGACGCCGCACGTCAAGCTCCTTTCCGAGCCGATACAGTCAAAGCGGAAGCCTCAGGCGAGCATCGACGCCAAGTACAGCATTCCTTTTACCGTGGCCGTTGCGGCGGCTAAGGGGAACGTCGCTCTCAGAGACTATTCCGCTGAGGGACTAAAGGACCCCATCGTCCTGAGGATGGCGGAGAGGGTCTCGCACCAGTACATTCCCGAGATTGCCAACAAGAGGGAATACGAAGAGCCTACCATTGAGATAAGAACTAAAGCTGGGAAGGTCTACTCAAGGCGGGACAGCGTATTTACCGGGAAGCCAGGGAAACCGGTGACCAAGGAAAAGCTCGTCGAGAAGTTCAGGGATTGTGTTTCCTTCGCAGCGAAGCCGGTATCCAAGGCGAACGTGGAGAAAATCATAGAGACGGTAGACCAACTGGAGAATCTGGACAACGTGGGCCAGATTATGCGGCTGATTGTGTGAATGGGAAAACCAGCGAAGGGAAGATGCAATGGCTTGAAAGGAAAGCGCCAACTATTCGTCATTTTGGCAAACATACTTGAACGGCAGCTCTTATGGCCGAACTCTGCGTATCGCTTCCGGCACAAACCGGCCGTTCGTCGGGAACCCATTAACTCAGCGGGACATTGAGCAGCCGGGAGTTCTCACTTTTTCCCGGGTCGGGGAGCCATTTAGGAGCAAATCTGGGCACTCCATGCGAGCCGCCCAGATTTCCCGCCGCAGCTTGCGCTACCGCGCCATAGCTCCCGGTTAGTTTCACGTCTTTTTTGTTGACCCGGATTTCATCGACCAGCAGCCGCAGGTATTCCTTGGCAAACGCCCCGCTCTCCAGGAGCTTCGCGCGTAGCACCTTGGTAAACGCATCGATGTGCTTCTGTTTCAGGAGATTGTCCGGTAGCGTATTTTGAGTCTTTAGGCCCGCGATTTCCGCCAGGATGGCTTGACGCTTCGCCTGCAGCTTGTCGATGCGCTCGCGTAGCACATCGTCGAGCTTGATCACCCCTGTCTCGATGCCCTCATAGAGCCGTCCCATGCCGCCTGTGACGGCCGTCAGTTCCCGGCTGAGCACCTCGATTTGCCGGTGTTGTTGCTTGCGGCTCTCTTTGACATTCCGCGCCAGTGATTCCAGCATCAGTTTTACGCGCGCCGCCGTAAAAACCCGGTCGGCCAAGGAATTCAGCACGAGGTCATCGAGCTTTTGCGTCGGCACATTCTCGCTCTTGCAATAGTCAATCCCCTTGCCGATGCGCGTATTACATTTGTAGTAGCGGTAACGTCCGCCCTTGCCCGTCGCGAGCGTCATCCCTGCCCCGCAACAATCGCATTTCAGCAGCCCGGTGAGCAGCGTCGGCGAGCTGACGACCCGCGGTGGCACCACTGCCAGGGCGCGCGCGGCACGGCGCACCTGTGTCCGCTGGAAGGTAGCTGCCTCGATGATCGGCTCAACCGTGAGTTTCACCCATTCGCTTTGCGGTTTAACTCGTCCCGTTTTGCCCTCGACCCGATTGAAGTAGTAGTCCCCGATGTAAGCCGGATTCGCCAGCACCTCGTGCACGCGCGAGCGCGTCCAGCGCTGCCCGCGCATCGTGATGCCGCGCTCGTTCAGGTAATACGCGATGCTCTTGCACCCCATGGATGCGCCTTGGACGCCACTGAGGTAGAGCGCGAAGATACGTCGCACCATCGCCGCCTCGACTGCATCAACCGCGATGGTCTTCTTGGGCTGGCCCTTGTTCCCGAGCGCTTCCGCCGCCACCGTTTTAAACCCGAAATGCGGGCGTGAACCGTTAAAGAATCCCTGGCGCGCGTTCTCCTGCATCGCCCGCAACGTGTGCTTGCCGTTCTCCTTGCTCTGGTATTCATCGAACAGGCTGAAGATCTTGCTCGCCATCTCCCCGGCGGGATCATCCGAGGTTTGCTGTGTGATGGAAATCACCCGCACGCCCGAGCGCTTGAGCCGGCGCTCGTAGGCCAGGAACTCAAAGAGGTCCCGGAAGAATCGCGAGCGGCTATGCACGATGATCGCTTCATACGGCGCCGGGTCCTGGCTGGCATCGGCGATCATCTGCTGGAATACCGCGCGCCGGTCATCGGTGCCCGTCGCGCCCGGTTCCACGTATTCGGTGGCAATCGCAAAGCCGTGGGCCCTGCAGTATTCGCGT
>JACQOI010000247.1 GCA_016202615.1 Betaproteobacteria bacterium | reverse complement strand
CGGTTTGCACCCCCTTGGCCCGGGCCAGCGCCGCCAGTTCTTCGGCTTCGGCGGTGGTCCGGCCCAGCGGCCACTCGGTGTAGACATGCTTGCCGGCTTCGATGGCGGCCCTGGTCGGCTCATAGTGCCATGGCACCCGCACCACCACGGCCACCGCGTCGATCTGCGGCGAGGCCACCATCGCCCGGAAATCGTGGAAGGCGAGCTTCGCTCCAAACGCTTTGCGCGCTTCTTCCGCGCTATCGCGGCTCGTGGTGCAGACCGCCGTCATTTCGACATCCGGGCTGGCGAGCAGCGCCGGGAAGTGCGACTGGGAGGCCCAGTGCGAACGAACGTTGGCTCCAACAAACCCCAGGCGAATCTTGTTTACCATGAAGCAGGTCAATTTAAATGTGCCACGACAGGAATCTTACTATTATAGCCGGGCGCTCGGTATTCCTCGTCGACGCGCAAGGCGTCATCCGGCACTCGCACGCCTGTCCGCCGGGCACGATACCCGAGAGCAAGGACCTGCTGGAGCGGCTGAAAGGAATATAAGTGCCGGTGAGTTTAGCCGAAGTGACAGAGGTAGTCGAGCGTCTCGAGCGGCTCGATGTTGAATGAACTGTTGGCCGGGACCTTGAAACTGTCGCCCGCGCGGCAGATGCGCCACTCCCTTTCAAGAGAAACGAGAGGCGAGAGGAGAGAGGCGGAAAATCAGCAGAGCCTCGCCATTTTCTCCTTACTCCTCACCGCTCACCCCTTACGCTTCTTGCGCAGATTCGCGGCGATGCGCATCCTGAGCGCGTTGAGCCGGATGAAGCCGGCGGCGTCCATCTGATCATAGGCGCCCTTGTCGTCCTCAAAGGTCGCGATCGCGGGGTCGAACAATGAATCGGTCTTCGAATCGCGGCCGGCGACGATCACGTTGCCCTTGTAGAGCTTCAGGCGCACCCAGCCGTTGACGTTGGCCTGCGAGGCGTCGACTATCGTCTGCATGAGCTTGCGCTCGGGGCTCCACCAGTAACCGTTGTAGATCAGCGACGCGTAACGCGGCATCAGATCGTCCTTCAGATGCGCGACCTCGCGGTCGAGCGTGATCGACTCGATCGCGCGGTGCGCCTTGAGCATGATGGCGCCGCCCGGCGTCTCATAGCAGCCGCGCGATTTCATGCCGACATAGCGGTTCTCGACCAGGTCGAGCCGGCCGATGCCGTGCTTGCCGCCGAGCTTGTTCAACGTCTCGAGCACTTTTGCCGGCGTGAGCTTTTTGCCGTTGATGGCGACGATGTCGCCGCGATGATACTCGAGATCGATGTACTCGGCACGGTTCGGCGCTTTCTCGGGCGACGCCGTCCAGCGCCACATCGATTCCTCGGGCTCGCGCGCCGGGTCCTCGAGGATGCGGCCTTCGTACGAGATGTGCAGCAGGTTCGCGTCCATGCTGTACGGCGAACCGCCTTTCTTCTTCATCTCGACCGGGATGCGGTGCTTCGCGGCGTACTTGAGCAGCTTCTCGCGCGAAGTCAGGTTCCACTCGCGCCATGGCGCGATGACGTGGATGTTGGGTTCGAGCGCGTAGGAGCCGAGCTCGAAGCGCACCTGGTCGTTGCCTTTGCCGGTCGCGCCGTGGCTGACCGCATCGGCGCGGGTTTTGCGCGCGATCTCGATCTGGCGCTTGGCGATCAGCGGCCGCGCGATCGAGGTGCCGAGCAGATACTCGCCTTCGTAGATCGCGTTGGCGCGGAACATCGGAAACACGAAGTCGCGCACGAACTCCTCGCGCAGGTCGTCGATGAAGATTTCCTTGACGCCGAGTTTCTTCGCCTTGCGCCGCGCCGGTTCGAGCTCCTCGCCCTGGCCGATGTCGGCGGTAAAGGTGACGACTTCGCACTGGTAGGTGTCCTGCAGCCATTTCAGGATTACCGAAGTGTCGAGCCCGCCGGAATAAGCGAGCACTACTTTCTTGATTTTTGGCATGATGCGGTCGGTTTCCGTTGCAGAAAAATCTCGATTTTAAGCGCCGCGAGGCGCGAGAGCCAGAGAAATCAGCGGCTGCGCGCTGGATGGCGGCGAATATTGTCACTGATGTACGTCTCGGTGGAGGGGCGGGAGCTAGCTGCGAAGCCGGTCGGGCAGAATCGCCGCCCGCCGTTTGCCGCGTATGAAATCCAGGTTCGTCCATATCTTCTTGAGCCACTCAAGCACTACGCCATCGTAAATCCGCGGCCGCGATCATTGCGTCAAGCCGCGCAAGCCTCGCACCAGCCTGAGCCGGCGACCGACCTTGATGGCCTTGCCATGCCCGCGCAATAGCCCTATCGCGCAGCGCCGGTTATAAGTCAGTGAGCACGATCAACTCGTCCAGCATCCTGCCTTTCTCCTTTTTCGTCGCTTTCCGGTAACGCGCCGCCATCACCTTCGCGACCGACCTTTTTTAGCTCATCGTCAACCTCACCTTTAACTTCCATCCGGTCAATCAGGACGGATATTTCGGTCAGATTTCTTAGATGAGGCAACGAATGCATTTCACTCAGATACTTTGATGAGGCAATGCGCTGCCTTGACCGGATCAGGCGGCTCAGTTAGCCTATCGATTATTGTCCACGCAATCGTGCGAACTTCCTATAAGCTCAAAGAAGGACCGGTACAATGTCGGGAATAACGCTGATATGCAGGAGCGGTACGCCCTTCACCGCTGACGGCAAGCTCGATGAACAGGGGCTGCGCGGCTACCTGCATCGATTTATTGATGCGAGGCTGGGTGTCAATCTAGCCAGCGGCGGCTCTGGCGAGGGTCATGCGCTTTCGATAGCGGAGCTGAAGCGCGTCTACGAAATCGGAGTTGAGGAATGCAAGGGCAAGGTTCCGGTTTTTGCGAACCCCCCCGAGCAGCACACGGTGCGGGCGACTCGGGAGCAAACCATGCTTGCCGTCGAGGCAGGCGTCGACGTGGTGAACGTCTATCCGCCCGCCGCTTGGCACGGGATGCGCCCCAAAGACTCCGAGCTTGTCGCTTATTACGATGATTTATTTGGCGAAATCAAGTACCCCATCGCGCTGTCGGTCAATCCGGTGATCGGATATTTGCCGGATGCCGCGACCATCGCTGACGTCTGCCAGCGATATAAGCAAATCGCGATACTCAACTTGTTCGGCGTGAGCGACGGCTATTTGGTCGACGTGAAAGACAGGATCGCGCGCGATCTGCCTATCCACGTGCCGCTGCGAGGCTCGCTTAATGCGCTTGCGCTCGGGGCGCGCGGCCTGGTCGGCGCGGAGGCCAACGTGCTGCCGAAAACCCATCGTCAGTACATCGATCTTTATGAGCAGAAGCGGACGGACGAGATTGGCGCCGTTTACGCGCACATCCTGCGTTTCAAGCAATTCGCCGCGCGCTGGGAGCCCGCCAACCCGCGCTGGATCAAGATGGCGATGAAGGTGCTTAAATTGCCGGGCGGCGCTGGCGGGGTGCGAGAACCCTATCGCAATCCGACACCCGAAGATTTGCGGGCGTTTACCGACGGACTGCTCAAGCTAGGCGTGCCTGAGATAGACGAGCAGGCACGCGCGGCGGGGCTCGCTGTGCGCCGGTAGCGCCGCCCGGCCTCGACACATATGTCTATGCTCTAGGACTTAATATGCTGCTGCCACATTTCACTGTTGTCATTTTCGCGGCCGGCCTGATCGTCAGCGCGGGTGCGGTGTCTGGACAGGAATATCCGAACAAGCCCGTCCGCATGATCGCCGCTGAGCCCGGAGGCGGCGCCGATGTCATGGCACGCCTCATCGGGCAGGGGCTTTCAGGCAGCCTGGGCCAGCAGGTCGTCATTGAAAACCGGGGGGGAGCAAGCGGCGCGATTGCCGCGGAATTCGTGGCCAGATCACCCGCTGACGGCTATACCATTCTTTTCTATGCCAATGTCGTTTGGCTTTTGCCGTTCATGCGCAAAAATGTTCCGTTCGACCCGGTAAAGGATTTTGCACCGATCTCATTGGCCGCCAGTTCGCCTAACGTTCTCGTCGTGCATCCCGCATTGCCGGTAAAGTCTGTCCCAGCGCTGATCGCGCTGGCCAAGGCGAGGCCAGGCGAGTTGGCCTATTCCACGGGTGGGTCGGGGACCACTCTCCATTTGTCCGGCGAATTGTTCAAAGCCATCGCTGGCGTCAATATCTTGCATGTGCCTTACAAAAGCGGCGGCGGAGCGCTCAATGGTCTGGTCGGAGGTGAAGTGCAGGTATCTTTTCTCGTGGCAGCTGCCGCGATACCCCAGATCAAAGCGGGTAAATTGAGGGCCATGGCGGTGACGAGCGCTCAGCCGTCAGAGCTGCTACCCGGATTGCCCACAATAGCAGCTTCGGGGCTTCCCGGCTATTCCGCTGATTTTACGTCGGGCATTTTTGCGCCGGCGGCAACGCCTGCCGCGTTGATCAACCGGCTCAATCAGGAGATCGTGGCATTGCTCAACAAGGCAGACGTTAAGGAACGGTTTTTTAATTTGGGCGTGAAAGCCATAGGCAGTTCGCCCGAACGGTTGGCGGCCACGGTAAAAGCGGACATGGCCAAATGGAGCAAGGTGATCCGGGAAACCGGCATCCGCGCTGACTGATGGGAGACGCCGAGCTCGTGCATTTATCCTTTTCCGCAATTCCACTGTCGCCGGTTTTGCATTAGGAGTTTGTCGGGGCTAAGTCCGACAAACTCCCAGTAGATCGTGTAGGTTCTCGCGCAAAGGCCGCTTGGGCGCGGCTCATTCGCAAAACGAGGCCGATCCCCTGGAATGCCCCAAGTGCAAGGGGCCGATGCGCGTCATCGCGCTTGAATCGAGAATCCGGCAGTCATACGACGCATCCCCGAGCACGTGGGCGGTGGGCGCCGCGGGCGATGCAACGAAGTGCGCCACTGGGTGCCGAGGCCTGGCCGGTGCACGCCAGCCAGCCGGTCACCTGCTACCCGGTTCCCGACATCGCCTGAGCGCAAGGCGGCGCGCCCCGCGCTTGACTCGGCGCGCCCGGGGACTGCATGATTTGCCGCAACGTTCGTTGCGAAGCGCCCCGGCAGCGCGGATCGGACGGTGGCGCACGCGCGGGCAGCCCCGATCGCGCGCCACCCTGGAGGCAGAGCCCGGCTGCGAACGCTTCGACGTGCATCAGTCGAAAGACGATCGGACACTTTTCTTCCTGATCGAGGTCTACGCCGACCAAGCCGCGCTCGATGCGCACCGCGTGGCGCCGCATTGCCTCCAATTCCGCGTCGATACCGTCGACCGGGTCACCGACCGCAAGTGGTGGTTCTGGGACCCGCTCGGGCCGTAGTGAAGACCGCGCTGCTGCTAAAATCGCGGTTCAGCTCAAAAGGAGATCATTGCCGTGGAACTTTCCATGAAACAAAAGCGGGTGCTGGTCACCGCCGGCGCAGCCGGCATCGGCCGCTCGTTCGTCGACACTTTCGTAAAGGCGGGCGCCAAGGTGCATGCCTGCGATATCGACACGAAGGCCCTCGACGAGCTGCGCAAGGCAGAGTCCTCGGTTACCACGACCGTCTGCGATGTTTCCGACCTGGCGCAGGTCGATCGGCTCTTCGACGACGCCGAGAAGAACCTTCGGGGCCTCGACGTGCTGATCAACAATGCCGGCATCACCGGTCCCACGTTCACTAAGGTCGAGGAAATCAAGCCGGAGGACTGGGAACGCACGATGCAGGTCAACATCAACGGCCAGTTCTTCTGCGTCCGCCGCGCGGTCCCGATGCTGAAGAAAGCGGGCGGCGGCTCGATTGTCAACATGTCTTCTTCCGCCGGGCGGCTGGGCTACCCGTTGCGCACGGCTTACGCCGCTTCGAAATGGGCGGTCGTCGGTTTCACGCAGAGCCTCGCGATGGAGTTGGGGCCGGAGAACATCCGCGTCAACTGCATACAGCCGGGGTTCGTCGACGGCCCGCGGAGCCGGCGCTTGCGCGAAGCGCAGGCAGCGGCGCTCGGCGAGACGGTCGAGCAGTGCGAAGCCCGTATGTTCGCGAAGACTTCGATGCGCCAGCGCGTGAGCCCCGACGAGATCGCTGCGATGGCGCTCTTTCTCGCCTCGGATGCGGGCGCGCACATCACCGGCCAGTCGTTGGCCGTGTGCGGAGGCGTGGAAACTCTGCGATAGTTCACATCGCGATCGCGCTGTGGTTCCCGAAAACTCATTAAGAGGGTTGCGATACAGTGGAAAGCTATCACGACAATTTTGACGGGGCTGCCGTCTCCGGGCTGCCGTTGGAATGGTGCCCGCCCTGGGGGCCGACGCGATGAGCCGCCATCAACCCTCCGACGCGGTGCGCCTGTCGATTGCGGAAGCGACCGCGCTCGGCACGCGCGCGCTGGAGCATATCGGCTACTCCTCCGAAGAAGCAGCCGCCACCTGCGCGCATCTCGTGGATGCGGCATGTTGCGGCTATCATTTCGCGGGGCTGCCGCGCATCCTGGAAATTGCCGATGACCCGCGCACGAAGGAAGCGCGGCAGCCGATACGCGTCGTGCGTGAAACCCCGGTGTCGATGTTGGTTGACGGGGGTAATCACATCGGTTACTACGCGATCTACAAGACTGCGCTTATGGCAATCGACAAGGCGAAACAGGCAGGCATCGCACTCGTTGGCCTCTACAACTGCGCGCTCTCCGGGCGCAACACGTACTACCTCGAACTTATCGCACGTGAAAACCTGGCGGGCATGCTATTTTCCAGCGCATGGCCGGTGGTAGCCCCCGAAGGGGGGGCGCGGCCTATGCTGGGAACCAATCCGATGGCGATCGCATTGCCGACCGGAAACGGGCCGTTGATCTTTGATATGGGGACGGCCGCGATTATGCGGGGGGAACTCGCGCTGCGTTCGCGTTTGAACAAAGAACTGCCTGAAGGCGTCGCGATTGATGCGAACGGATTGCCGACACGCGATCCACACGAGGCCCTCAAGGGCAGCATACTGCCGTTCGGCGGCGTGGACCGGCATAAGGGCTATGGGCTATCGCTTACCATCCAGGCACTCGGACTGCTGGCCGGCGCTTCGCTCCCACGCGGCAGGGTGCAGGACTACGCTCAATTGTTCGTGGTGTTCAGCCCCGGCTTGCTCATCCCTGAGGATCAGTTCAAGCACGATATCAACGAATTGATCAAGCTCATCAAGGCGACGCCGCTGCGGCCCGGAGTCGATGAAATTCGCATCCCCTCGGAAAGGGCCTTCCGGGAAAGGGAGCGCGCACGAAAGGAAGGATTATTGGTCGACCGCAAGGTGTTCGAAGCCTTAAAAAAGATGGCTTCAGCGCAGGCGGGCATTCAAGCCGAATAGCGATCGCCAGGAGTTTGTCGGACTTAGCGCCGACAAACTCCTAATGCAAAACCGGGGCCAAGGGTGCGCTTGCGCACCGATTGCCGGATGGTGCGCAAGCGCACCCTACTCCAATTAATGCTTTTTTGATTTGGAAATGGAATTGGAAGGGTAGCTGCATTATCATGGGGCCGGAGAGGGACCGCCCCTGCTACGCAAGCGACTTATATCCAATACAAAGGAACTGCACCTCTCCTCCTCGATCTGATCGCGAAACGGTCGTCCTGGGTCTTTTCGGGTCATGCGGGAGGCGTATGTGACTTGCTATTAAGCTCCAAGCGCAACCCCTTGCTTTCGACATAAACACGGGCGAGCTTCGGGCGCTTGGTAAGCTCATCGAGCAAACGGACCAGGGGCTTCTCAAAGTGGTATTCGGTTTTGATCGGGCCGGCCGCAAGCATTTCGTCCACCTGCGATCCCGCGTACGAGTAGCGCAGCAAACGCTCCTCATCGCTCATGTTGGGATATTTCTTGCGCAGCGCCGGCACGGCCGGCTCGAGCGGTAACGGCTCGAGGGAAATCGACTGCGAGCCGTTGTCGATGATTCGATCGAGCACGGCGGGTTCGACCGGCGCCAACAGCTTGCCATAATAGCCGAGCGCGTATTTTTTCACTTCGTCCGGAACGATCCGGTAGCGCTCGCCATGCACGACGTTGAGTACTGCTTGAGTCCCGACAAGTTGCGACAATGGGGTAATCATGATCGGCCATCCGAGCTCCCCTCGGATGCGCGCGCATTCACGCAGGACCTCATCGAGCTTGTGTGATAGTCCGGCCTGCGCGAGCTGGTTCTTGAAATGGGACTGCATCCCGCCGGGCACCTGATGCTCGAAATGGAACGCGTCGAATTCCATTGGCACCCCGAGCGGCTTGCCTTCCTGCTGCGCGACCTTGCGGAAGTGCTCCCCAACCTCGTTGATCAGCGCGTCGTCGACGTTGACCGTGTAGCCCATGCCGCGGAGATTGCGGACGATGGTCTGCGTTGCCGGCTGCGCCGCGCCATTGGCGAGCGGTGCGATCGAGGTGTGCACCGGGTGGGCGCCGAGCTTCACGCCCTCGAGTACCACTAGTGGACCCAAGCCGGTGGTGCAGTGCGTGTGCAGCTCCAGGGGCAGGTTGCCGATGACCTTCTTTATTGCCGGGACCAGCGTGCGGATGCGATCAGGTGTGAGCAGCCCGCCAGCGTCCTTGAGCATGATGGCATCGACACCAGCGCGTTCGATCAGCTCTTTTGCTTTCTGCGCGTATAGCTCGTCGGTATGCACCGGGCTGTGACCATAAGCCAGCTGGCCGATCGTGTACGCGCCGAGCTCTTTCGCGTGCTTAAGGAGGGAGACGATGGCGTCGAGGTCGTTCAGCGCGTCAAACGCCCTGAAGCGCCGCAGGCCGTTTGCGATGAGCCGCTCGGTCCACAACAACAGTAAGTCATCCGAGACCACGTCGAAGCTGGTGAGGTGCCTGCTGCGGACCATCCCGGACATCGGGGTACGGGTAATTTTCCGGCACATCAGGCGCACCCTTTCCCAAGGGTTCTCCTTCAGGTAGCGCACGCAGACGTCGAAGTGACTTCCTCCAATCAGGTCGATCGCGTCAAAGCCGGCGCGGTCCATCCGTTCAGCGACCGACAGCATCATGGCGGTGGTCATGCGCGAGGCCCACAACGACTGGTGTGCGTCGCGCAGCGTGGTGTCGATGATCTTGATTTCAGGCATGGCGCGTCCTTGGAATGCGTTCAGTCCGGATTGATCCGGATCAGGTGCTGCTCATGCTCAACCATGGCTGCATTTTCAACGAGGATCTTCAGAACGTCATCGCCGGCGTGTTTCCAACTACGTAGGCGCCCGGCAGCCTGTCGGAGTGCCAAGCCCGATAGGCTGCTAGCGGTCGAATTTTGGGGAAAAGCGCGAGCAAAGTCGCATATCTGTCAACGTATTATATTCTGCTTGCTTTCTGCTGCAAGGCGCGCTGTTTCTGCCCGAGCTGCCACCCGCAGCGCGTGCTGCTCTACGGCGAGTGGGTCGAAGCGCATGTTCCTGCGCCCGTGCCGCGCCGGCAGTACGTGTTCACCGTGCCGCGGCTATTGCGGCCGGTCTTCGCCCGGCACCGGGCGGCGCGCCCCGCGCTTGACTTGGCGCGCCCGGGGATTGCATCATTTGCCGCAACCGTCGCCCACGAATGGCATCGGATCTTCGGCAGAACGTCGTCGCCGCTGACGGACATGGAGCGCGTGAACGTGCCGGCCCTGTTGGTGGCGGGGGCCAAGCACGTGCATGGCTGCGAGCCGCCGTTACTATCGTTTCTGCTGATCGGCGTGTCGGCGACATCGGGGAGAACAGAAGAATGTGGGATCATGAGGCGGACGTAGTCATCGTCGGTTATGGCGGCGCGGGTGCCGCGGCGGCGCTTTCGGCCATCGAAGCGGGAGCAAAAGTTCTTGTTCTCGAAAAAAACCCTGCGGGAGGCGGCAACACGAAATACTCGGGCGGCAGCCTGCGGACCTACCTGGACGTTGACAAGGCGTCCGACTATATCGAATCACTATGCGACGGCGCAACCGAGCGCGACGTGATAGAGACTTTCGTCAGGGAGAGCAGCCGGAATCTCGAGTGGGTGAAGAAGATGGGAGGGGAAATTGCTCCCCGTCCAACACCACCGAGTTTTCCGCATAGCCTGCCCGTGGCTTTTCCCGGCACCCGGGGCGCCGAAGGCATAGGGCCGCGAGCGCGCGTCAAAGGCGCGGGAGAGGACGCCGGAATTGATCTATGGGGACTGCTCGTGCGCAAAGTGGAGGGAGCCGGCATCAAGATCCTGTGCTCGTCTCCCGCGAAACAACTGCTGGTCGAGAAAGGCACCGGGGTGACCGGCGTGATCGCCGCGGGCGTGGAGAGGGATATCAGAGTGCGCGCCCGGGGCGGGGTCATCCTGACGTGCGGCGGTTTCGAGTATGACCAGACGATGCACCTGAACTATCTGGGACAGAAGTATTTCGGCCTCTGCAACCCGGGCAACACGGGAGACGGCATACGCCTGGCCGGAGAAGTCGGGGCGGACCTCTGGCACATGAACGGGGTGGCTGCGAGTCTGGGTTACAAGTTTCCGGAATTCGAGTTCGGGATCAGGTCATCGATGCCGGCTGCGGGATTTCTGTATGTGGACCGGAACGGAAAAAGATTCATGGACGAGACCGGCACCGACGCGCATTTCATGTGGGCGCCGACTTCGTACGTTGATACGAAGACCCTCGAAAGGACGAGAATTCCGTCGTACGTGATCTTCGACGAGGATACGCGCATGCGAGGCCCGGTGGGCGTGACGGGCCAGGGGCGTGTCAGCGACGTGCATCAATGGAGCCGGGACAACAGCGTGGAGGTGCGCAAGGGCTGGATCAGGGCGGCGGACGGCATTGCCGATCTTGCGCGCCAGATCAATATCCGGCCCGATATCCTGCAGGCCACGGTTGCGCAATACAACCTGCAAAGCGTGGGCGGATATGATCCGGAGTTTGGACGTGCGGCGGACACGCTGGTTCCGCTCGGCAGAGCGCCGTACTACGCGATGGAGCTATGGCCGTGCCTGTTCAATACGCAGGGCGGGCCGAAGAGAAACGCGAGGGCGCAGGTGCTGGACGTGCACGGCAACCCGATCAAGCGTCTCTACAGCGCCGGGGAACTTGGTTCGTTGTGGCACCGGAACTATCCGGGTGCGGGCAACGTGAGCGAGGCGCTGGCCTTTGGGCGGATCGCGGGCAGGAACGCCGCGGGCGAACAGCGCGTCGGCGCGTGAGGCCCGCCATGCCGGATAGTCATGCCATTTGGAATCATGATTCGGCGCGAAAAACATGCGTGGGTCTCCGGCCGCGCGGCTGCCAGCCGCCGGAGATGGCGCAGATATTCACCGACTGCAACTTTGAAAATTGAATCCGATGCAGTAATATCATCTGTTGCAGTGATTGCCCGGCGTTTATTCCGTCAAGGAGGATGCATGCTGCTTTCACGTCTTGTTGTATGGATACTGGCGCTTGGCGGACTGCTGCCCGGCGCCGCTATCGCGTCCGACCGGGATTATCCGAACCGGCCCCTGCGCATCGTTACCTGTCAAGCCGGGGGAGGCAGCGACCTGGTGTCGCGCCTGATCGCGCAAGGAATTACCGGCGGCTTGGGCCAGCAAGTGATAGTGGAAAATCGAGCGTGCGGGGTTATCCCGGGAGAAATCGTATCCGTGGCGTCGCCAGATGGTTATACCATGCTTCTTTCCGGCAGCCCTCTTTGGATGTCGCCTTTGTTGCAGGAAAAGGTCCGCTACGATCCGGTACGGGATTTTTTGCCGATCACACTGGTGGCGACATCGCCGACCGTTCTTGCGGTAAATCCATCGATGCCGGTAAAGTCGGTCAACGAGTTGATTGCTTTGGCCAAAGCCAGGCCCGGAGCGCTTAACTATGCTGCGGCTGCAATAGGATCTCCCAATCATCTCGCGGGGGAACTATTCAAGTCCATGGCGGGGGTCAATATCGTTGCTGTTCCGTACCGAGGCACTGGACCGTCACTGAGCGCTCTGATCGCCGGCGAAGTGCAGGTAGCGTTCGCCAACGCAGCTTCGATGATGCCGCTTGTGAAGTCGGGCAAACTGAAAGGTTTGGCGGTCACCAGCCTGCAGCCGTCCGCCCTGGCTCCCGGTTTGCCTACGGTAGCCGCAACGATGCCTGGTTATCAATCGGAATCAATATATGGCATGTTCGCGCCGGCCAAAACGCCCGCGACGAATATCAGTCGACTGAACCAGGAGATCGTGCAATTTCTTACCCGTCCGGAGGTGAAAGAGAAGTTTTTCAGCGCCGGACTGGAGGCGGTCGGCAGCCCTCCGAAACAGCTGGGGACTACGGTAAGATCCGAAATGACCAGGCTGGGTAAGGTGATCAAGGACGCCGGCATACGCGCCGAATAAAGGGCAGATTCCGGACGGAGATTTGAAGCAATGGAACGCGTGATCGTTGCTGCAGGGGGGGACGTCAGCACGGGTTTCGAGCCGCCGCAGAGCGGGTTTACCCACGTAATGGAGCCATTGCGGAGCGCGGATGTGCGGTTCGCGCAGGTGGAGCGCCTTTATTCGGAGCGCGGGAGTTTTCAGGAAACGGCGCTGCATTCGCATGCGCGCCAGCATCCGCGCAAGGCCGCCGACTTCAAGAGCGTGCCTTTCGATGTCCTCTCGATCGGGTCGAACCACACCGGAGACTGGGGGCCCGAGGCGGTCGAGGATACGGCCGAGACTTTCAGAAAACTGGGCATACCGACAGTGGGCGCGGGGCGCAACATCGCCGAGGCGCGCAAAGCGGTCGTTCTGGAGCGCAAGGGATTGCGCATCGCATTTCTCGGTTACGTCTCGGTCGTGGCGCCGCAGTACTGGGCGACGCAGACGCGCGCCGGCAGCGCGCCCATGCGCGCGCGCACCTATTATGAGCCCTACGAATTTCAGCCGGGCGCGCCTGCGCGCGTGGCGACAACGCCGTACGAGGAGGATCTTGAATTGCTGGTGCGCGACGTGCGGCAGGCAAAACAGGATGCCGACGTTGTCTTCGTGTCCATGCACTGGGGCCTGCACTGGTATTGGCGCCCCACCGACTATCAGCCGGTCGTGGCGCACGCAGCGATCGACGCCGGCGCGACCGCCATCCTCGGCCATCATCCGCACCAGATGCAGGGCATCGAACTTTACCAGGGCGGCGTGATTTTCTACAGCATCGGCAATTTTTCGTTCTGGCAGATTCCGGGCGGCAAGAGCGGGCACCCGAGCCAGCCTCGCGCCGCGCCGAGCGGAGAATATACGTTTGACGAGATCTACACGCTCGAGCCGGACCCCGGGTTCGTGTTTCATTTCAAGAGACATTTCAACGAAGGCGGAATCGCGTTCCTCGAGGTCGATCGCCAGGGGCTGGCGCGGGCGTCCTTTCTGCCGACGCTGATGAACCCATTCGGGCAACCTGAAGTCGTGCGTCCCGGCGAGCCGCAATTCGCGAAATCACTGGAATATCTCAATTGGGCCGGGAAATTCATCGCCGGCGGCGCGACGCAGATCAAGGCCGCGGGCGACCGCTACGAGGTGTTCAAACGAGCGGGTTGATCAGGATTTCCGGTCTGGAAGTTTCCCGGCGATTTTACTCGGAGGATTTATGCGACACCTGCGTTTAGTTGTGCGTATGGTCTTGATTTTCACGATGGTTCTGGGCGCGGGCGCAGTCTTTGGCCAGGATTATCCGAACAAGCCTATTCGCATTGTCACCGGCACCGCCGGCGGTGGCCTCGATTTCGCGGCGCGGCTGATGGCGTCAGGGCTTGTAAGCAGCATGGGGCAGCAAGTGATAATAGAGAATCGAGGATTTGTCATGGCACCGCCAACTGTGGCCAAAGCGCGGCCTGATGGATACACCCTGCTTTTTTTCGGTAGTCCCTTCTGGCTCGCGCCGTTAATGCGAACGGACCTGTCCTACGACCCCGTGAAGGATTTTTCACCGATCACGTTGGCGGTGACATCACCTGACATTCTGGTGGTACATCCTTCGTTGCCGGTAAAGTCGGTCAAGGAGTTGATCGCTTTGGCCAAGGCGAGGCCCGGGGAACTCAACTATGCTTCGAGCGCGATAGGCGCCGGCAGTCATCTCGCGGGGGAATTATTCAAGGCCATGGCGGGCGTGAATATTCTGCATATTCCGTACAAAGGCGTCACGGTGGCACTCAACGATCTGATCGGCGGCCAGGTGCAGGTGATGTTCGCTACCGCCGGCGCGTCGTCGCCACACATCAAGTCGGGCAGAATCAGGGCGCTGGCGGTGGGTAGCCCTAAGCCCTCGGCGCTGTTTCCGGGATTGCCTCCAGTGGCGGACTCCGGCCTGCCGGGTTATCAGTCGGTGGGAATTTATGGCATATTTGCGCCGGCTGGAACTCCCGCAGCGGTCATCGATCGATTGCACCAGGAATTCGTGCGGGCACTCAACCGGGCGGATGTGAAAGAAAAGCTCTTGAACTCCGGCGTGGAGGCCGTCGGCAGTACGCCGCCGCAGCTTGCGGCCGCGGTGAAATCGGATATGACCAGGCTGGGCAAGCTGATCAAGGACCTCGATATTCGCTCCAATTAGTCACAAATCAGCCCGGCTCTGCGACGAGCATCAGCGGGAAAAGCTTCCCGATATCATCCAGTTTTTCCAGTTGCCAGAGCTGATCGAGCAGGGCGCGCGATTGTTTTGCGGCGAGCACCACGCCCGCCTGCTTCAGGAATTTTTCATCCAGCTCGCGGTCGGTGAGCGGATTAGCGGGATGTCCCTTGGGATTGGTCTTGTGAACCGTAATGACTTCGCCGGATTCTAGCGCCACCTCGAAGCGGCAGTGGAAGGTGCGGGGAAAAGCCGCCGTATATTCGTTGTCTTCTTCCAGGTGGATCTTCTGGACCAAATCAAGGATCGCGGGATCACGATAGCGCTGGGGGGTGAATGTTCTCTCCGTGATCTCGCCGTCAACGAGCGCAGCACCGATCAGGTATGGACCGCTGTGATCGGCTGTTTCCCGCGTCCTTGGATCCCAATGCGCGGGATTGTAGGAGCGGGAAAAAACGGAGCGCTTTTCAAGGTATACGCGGATCGATTCAATATCCTGAAGCCTGACCCTGTCACGAAGCTCCAGCGCGACCCAGACGGGCAGCTGCATTTCGTATCGCACCGGCAGGCACTTGAAGAAAGTGCTCTGCACTTTGAAAGGCGTGTCCTTGCTTCCCAACGCGCCCAACTCAAACGGATTGTCGAGTTGTTCCATCAAGCCGGCTTTCCCCTCGAAAGGCTCATGCGGCCCGGTAATTCCTTCCCGAGCCAACAGCGCTGCGAATAGTCCGTTGCGGCTGCCGTTGGGACCCGCGAGGCTTTTCCAATTGGAGATATCGCCAAGCCGGGTCTGATAGAGGCAGATATTGGGTACCACCGCCAATGCCAGCGCACTGCCTATTTGCCGGCGCGGCAGGCCAAGAATCCTCGCGGCCCCCAGTGCGGTGGCGATCGAATGGAATATCGGATGGTCCCACCCGCGCACCCGCAGCGCGGTATGATCGACAAATTGACCGCACGCCTCGTAAGCGATCACGATGCCCAGCACCAGGGCCTTGCCATCGGCGCCGGCTGACTCCGCCGCCGCCAGAATGCCGCCGATGTTATCGCTGGGATGAGGCCCGGTATCCCCGTTGCCGCCAAAGTAATCGTCACTGAAATCCGAATATCGAACCATGGCGCCGCTCGCAAGCGCGGCCAGGTCAGCGGAGGTTCTGATTTGAGTGCCGATGACCGTGGCCGGCGCGGCGGCGGTCGTCCGCGACGCGAGCGCGCGAACGGCCTTTACCGGCTCCGCATGAAACGCTCCGAGGGCGCAGCCGATCGCATCCACCACGCATCGTTTGACCGCATGGACGGCCTCCGGAGTAAGGTCCGCATAGTTCAGATCGGCGGCAAAAGCAACGAATTTTTCCTTGGTTTTATCCAACGGGATCTCCCGTGCAGGAAACCGAATTATCGAGCTATATGTAACGCATGATCCCAAAGCTGGACGCGCTTGACAAATGTCCCGCAATTGCGCTGGTCTATAATAACGGCTCGAGCGTAACCGGCGATGATACAGGGGCGGGGGACAACGCTAATGGCGAGTAAGCAAGACGCAGCTTGGAAGCTGGCCAGGCATCTGGCGGACACCCGCTTCGAGGATCTTACGCTCGACGCCGTGGAGGCCACCAAGAAATCGATACTGGATACCCTGGGGGTCATGGTTGCCGCCAGCGGCATCGCTCCTGAGTGCCGGCTGCTGGTGGATCTCATAGGCGAGGCCGGTGGGAAAGAAGAAAGCAGCATCATCGGATTTGGTGGTCGGGTGCCGGCCTGGATGGCGGCGTTCGTCAACGGCGCGCTGGGGCATTGTCTGGATTATGATGATTTGTTCTACGAGGCTCCCGTGCATCCGAGCAGCCCGGTGGTCGCTGCGGCTTTGGCGGTTGCCGAGCGCGAGGGGCATGTTACGGGCAAGCAGTTCGTTACCGCCGTCGCCTTGGGTAACGATCTGACTTGCCGCCTCGGGCTCGCAATGCGCTGGAAGATGGACTGGAACCCCACTACCGTTCTCGGCGCATTCGGGGCTGCCGCGGCATCAGGCAAAGTGCTGGGGCTGAATGAAGACGAGTTGGTCAGCGCTCTGGGCATTGCTTTAAGCGAGGCAACCGGCACGCAGGAGATGCGGTACAGCGTAGGCAACCACTTGGGTGGAATGCGCGATGGCTATCCGGCTCGGGGCGGAGTGTTGTCGGCACTGATGGCGAAGCAAGGCATTATCGGTCCGGAGAACTGCTTTGAGGGCCGCGCGGGGCTGTTCAACGTTTACTTTGGGGGCGATGTTGACAGGAACGCGCTTATGCGTGATCTCGGCAAAAAGTTTGAAGGCACCCGGGTTGCGATCAAGGCCTGGCCCACCTGCGGCACCAGCCATGTCTATATAGACGCTACGCTGAGGATCGCATCCGAGCAGAATCTTAAGCCGCAGGACATAGCGGCGATCACGCTGCACGTGGGCGACTTCGCGATGCTGCACTGTCAACCGATCGAAGAAAGGCGCCGCCCCCAGACCTCTGCCGATGCCAAGTACAGCATACCTTTTTGCGCCGCGATAGCCGCGACCAGGAGAAGGGTGACCATCAACGACCTGACGCTCGAAGGTATCAAGGATCCAGCCGTGGTGGATATGGCGCAAAAGGTGAATCCGAAGCTGGATGCAAGGTTTAACGCCGAAAAAGGCGAACCGCCCGGCATGGTGGAGATAACCGCCAAGACGGGAAAGTCCTATTCGAAGCAACTGGAGTTCGGATACGGCCATCCGGGAAACCCCGTCAGCAACGAGGACGTCATCCAGAAATTCAGGGATTGCGTTTCCTGCTCGGCCAAGCCGGTGTCCGAGACGGCGGTGGAGAGAGTTATCGAGATGGTGATGAAGATCGAAGAAGTGCGGGATATCCGCGACATCGTCCGGCCGCTAAGCTGACCGCAACGTATAATAAATTTTGTCCTATCCGCTGAACGAAGGGGGAACACCATCAATGTCAGATGAAACGCGCGAGCTCGCGAAATTCGCGGCGGCTCTCATCTACGAACAGATACCGTCCCACGTGCGCGCGCGCGCGGTCGATATTCTCGTCGACCAGATCGGTTGTGAAATCGGCTGCTCGGAGTTGCCATGGGCGAAGCAGGTCCGGGATACCTATTGCAGAACGGGCGGCACGCCGGAGGCGACGGTCGTCAGGTACGGCGACCGGCTTCCGGTCGGGTCAGCGGCCCTGATCAACAGCACTTTCGGCCATTCGTTCGAGTTTGACGACGGGAATCCGCAGTTTCTCGGTCATCCTGGAGCCGAGCTCATCCCGTCGCTCGTGGCGGTCGGGGAACGCGAGCACATTTCAGGCCGCGATTTTCTCACCGCGTTCGTCGCGGCCTACGAGGTGCGCGGGCGCATCGGGTCGGCAATCGTCAAGGATTTGTGCCAGCGCGGCGGGCCTCAGTTTTCAACCACCTGCGGACCTTTTGGCGTCGCAACGGGCGTCGCGAGAATGCTGGGGCTGGGCGCCGAAGGCATTCGTAACGCCCTGGGTATCGCTGGAACCTTTTCCGGCGGTTTGATGCAATATGACCAGGGCGGCGGCTCGGTAAAGCGCATCTTTTCAGCGGTGGCTGCGAGCGGGGGAATACAGTCGGCCCGTCTGGCGCAGGGCGGACTCACCGGCCCCGAAGGAATTCTCGAGGGCGCGCGCGGGTTGCTGCGGATTTATTCATCGACTTACCGGCCGGACCTGCTGCTTGCGCAATTCGGCAAGAAATGGATGTTCGATACCGTCTACTTCAAGCCGTACTGCTGCGTCGGAATAATCGCCGGGGCAATCGATGGTTTGAGCAAGCTGATAACCGCCAACGATCTTAAGCCGGATGACATCGCGTCGATCGAAGTTGGCTATCCGACCGGTTTTCACAATCACGCGGCGATCACGGCCCCCCATGATCTGCTGGGAATGCAGTTCAGCACGTCCTATTCGCTCGCGCTGACCCTCTTGAAGGGAGGGAACACTCCCCGTGAATACACCATGGAAGCGCTGGCCGATCCTGCGGTTCGGGACGTTGCATCCAGGGTAAGCGTTCAGGAGGACGCTAGCCTCAGCAAACAATACGAAGGTCGCATGCCGGCGCGGGTCAAGGTGCGGATGAAGTCCGGTGATAGTCGTGAAGAGCTGGTGATCGATGCCAAAGGGTCTCCCGGCGCGCCGCTCTCGAGCGGGGATATCGACGCTAAATTCCGTTCGCAGGTTGTGGACGCGTTCGGGACGGATCGCTGCGAAAAACTGCTGCGGGTGCTTCGCGCCATAGAGGCGCTCGATGACATGGCGAAATTGCCGCCCATGCTTGTCATCGCAAGCTAACGTTGGCCTGGATCCGGCGCCGGTTTCGGGGCGGGGTAATTGACCGTGGTCCGCAAATCAACTCGTCTGAGCGCATGGCAGGACCATTTTGGCTGTCCGGGGGTATTATCCTGTCGCGTTTTGTCGGATCGCTGCTTTCGGTTGGAGTGAGTGCTCATCGCGCGCCATCGGGCGCACCGAGCACCGATCCGGCATCACTGCAGCGTTGCATCGGTACAGGACGCCGCCGACGGGCGCATTAAGTTTCCTTCTACTTCTTTCTCAGCGATATACTACGAGCATCGGAATCATCTGGGGACGGCAATGGATTCGCGCTCCGCATTACTCAAGACTCTACCGTTGCTGTCCGCTACGCTCATCTTATCCGGCGCCGTTTGCGCGCAAATTTACCCCGCGAAAGCAGTGCGGATCGTGGTGCCGTTTCCGTCCGGCGCGGGCGTCGATATCGTGACGCGGCTGTTTACGCCCAGGCTCACCGAAGTGCTCGGACAGCAATTCATCGTCGACAATCGTGGCGGCGCTGCCGGCAACATCGGCGCCGAAGCCGTTGCCCGCGCGGCGCCCGACGGCTACACGCTGTTGACGGCGCCGTCATCGGTAGCGATCAGCCGGAGCCTTTACAAGAACCTGAGCTTCGATCTCGCGCGCGATTTCGAGCCGATTGCACTGCTTGCCTCCACGCCGTATGTGCTGGTCGTCCATCCGTCGCTCCCGGTCAGGAGCGTCAAGGAGCTGATCGCGCTGGCCAAGGCGCGGCCGGGACAGTTGAGCTTCGGCTCCAGCGGCAACGGCAGCGGCGCGCACCTTGCCGCCGAGCTGTTCAAGATGCAGGCCCACGTCGATTTCCTGCACGTCCCGTACAAAGGCACGGCGCCCGCGGTCACTGACCTGATCGCCGGGCAGGTATCGCTGGTGTTCGGCAATATGCTGTCGGTGCTGCCGCAGGTGAAGGCCGGCCGTCTGCGAGGGCTCGCGGTGACGAGCGCAAAACGCAGCCTTGCCGCCCCGGAACTGCCGACGGTCGCCGAGGCCGGCCTGCCGGGATTCGAGTCGGGAACTTGGTTCGCGCTGATCGCTCCGGCAGGCACGCCGCGCGAGATCGTCACGCGCCTCAACGCAACGATCACGAAAATCGGGCAGACGCCGGACATCCGCGACCGCCTCGCGGCCCAGGGCGCCGAGCCGCTGGGCGGCGCGCCGGAGGAGGTTGGAGCATTTGTCAGGAGCGAGATCACGAAATGGGGCAAAGTCGTAGCGGCGTCCGGCATGCGCGTGGAATAAGGCTGCCATGGACCGGAGTCACCCCCGCGCTCGTGCCCGCTATCTATCTGGTTTGAGGGGCACCGCGTGGATGTATCGCTGACCGAAGAACAGCGCGCGTGGCAGATGAAGGCGCGGAAGTTCGCGCAGGAGGAGTTGCGGCCGGTGTCGCTCGAACGCGACCGGATTTCAGATCCGCGCGGGACGTTCGACTGGGACGTCATCCGCAAGGGCTCGCGGCTCGGTTTCCGCACGGCGGTGGTCGCGAAGGCGTGGGGTGGCCACGGCATCGATTTCGTGACGCAGGCGCTGGTGATCGCGGAGCTCGCGAAGGGCGACAGCGCGATCGCCAAGACTTTCAGCCAGTGCTGGAAATGGAGCCACCTGATCGCGCGGTTCTGCACGCCGGATCAGCAAGAGCGCTACCTCAGGCCTTTCCTCGCGGACGACACCTACCTGCTGGGACATGCGGGCACCGAGCCGAACTCGGGCTCGGATCACCGGCTGCCGCCGGAGGACGATCCGAAGTCGGGCTGGCGGTTGCGCGCCGAGCGCCGCGGCGACGAGTGGATACTCAACGGCGAGAAATGCTTTATCGCGAACGGCTCGGTGGCGAAGCTTTTCTTCGTGGACGCGCGGACGAACCCCGAGGTCAGCATCCGCGAAGGCGGCACCGAGTTCCTGGTGCCGATCGACACGCCGGGCCTGCGCAACGTCAAGGTGTTCGACAAGAGCGGCTGGCGCTTCTACCAGAATGCGGAGCTGATATTCGAGAACGCGCGCGTGCCGCATGCCAACGTCGTCGGCGCGGTGAACGGCGGCGTGAAGAAAGGCAGCAGCGATACGACGGGCGGGGATATGTTCGGCGACCTCGAGCTGGCGGCCAATGCGCTCGGCGTGTGCGACGCCGCGTGCGCATCGGCAATGCAGCATGCCAGGACGAGCAAGCGGGGCGGCAAGGCGCTGATCGAGCAGCAAAGAATACAGCTTAAGCTCAACCGCATGTACATGCTGACCGAGGCGCTGCGCTCGTACGTGATGCGGATCGCGTGGGAACACGACCGGAAAATGCGCACCACCAACCCGGGTCTCGCGATGAATTTTTCGACCGACGTCGTCCAGGAAGTGACGCAACTCAATCTGGACATCCACGGCGGCGCCACGCTGATGGAATCGGGTGCCGACAAGCTCGCCCGCGATGGCATCATCTGGACTCACCTCGCCGGCGATTCCGTGCAGCGCATGAGGGTCGCCAGGCGCCTCGCCCCTGCGTCCGACATTGCCGACCATTTGAGTTCCGGCAGCGCTGATTAGAGCCGTTCGTGCGTGCCCGCCCCGCGCGTGCCGCGGTGAGCGGGGAACGGTAAGCGGTGAGCGGTGAGCGGGGAACGGTAAGCGGTGAGCGGTGAGCGGCGAGCGGTAAGCAGGGAGCAGTAACCTGAAGTAGTTTTTTCTGTTCTGCTTACCGCTTACTGCTCACTCGCCTTTGGCGACTTCTGTGGCCAATTGTTTTGACTGAGGGCCACGCGCGCTTTGGTCCGGACGCCAAGACCAACCGCATATAGGCTAAGGGCGTGCGTAATCGCGTCGCCTAGGTTGTCCAGGCTGTCCGAGAGCAACGCGGTCGAGCCTGCATAGATTACAGCAGCAACAATGACGAAGAACATACACGCGTTGATGATCAGGACGACCTTGAGTCCCACTTTGGCGCTCTCGCAGGATACCGAGCCCGCACTCGTCGTTACAGCAATCGGCCATATTAGACACGCTTCATCTGCGTTCATCGGCGGTTACATGCTTGGCGGTTAACTGAATTCGCGCATGATCCAGCGTGCGGTCGAGCACAGATTGCCGTCCCGGTGGTCGATGCCCAGCAGTTGCAGCCCGAACGGCAGGCCGTCCGAGTGCATAAGCGGCAGCGAGAACGCCGGGAAGCCGAGCCACGAGCCGTAAACGATGAAAGTGCGGCTGCCGCTATACTCGAAGCCGAGGATTGCCGGACCCGACGACGCGAGTGTGACGTAGCCGTCGGCGCCGATGCTCGCGGCCAACTCGCGGCAATGCTGCTGAATGGCACGCCGTTTTCCAAGCAGCCCGGTGTAATCCGCAGGCGTCATTTTGTGCGCGCGGTCGATCAGGCCGTGAATGCGCTTGCCGATCGCGTCGCCGAAGCGCGCGATGTAGTCCTGGTACGGCCATTTCATTTCGTACGCGACGATATCGAGCGCGCCGTCGACGTCGCGCTCCAATGCATCTTCGAACGCCGCGACGCGCTGGTCGTTTTCCTTGCTCAGGATTTCGACCCCCGCGTCCTGCAGCGCCTGCGTGACTTCCTCGAACGCTTCCCCGGTGTTGGTGTCGATCTCGGTCCAGCCGCGAGTGTAAAGCCGGATGAGCTTGCCTGGCTTGACCGCGGTGGGCAGCGTGGCGGATGCGCCGTTGAGAAAGCCGTAGCCGGGGCTGCCCACACCGAGCGAGATTTGCGACGCCACGCGCCAGATGTCTTCGAGCGTCGCGCCGATCACGCCGAGGTGGTCGCACGTCGTTGACAACGGATGGATACCCGCGGTGTGCAGCGCTCCCACCGTCGGCTTGAAGCCGAGCGCGCCGCAATAAGAAGCAGGGCGCAGCGTCGAGCCTTGCGTCTGAGTCCCGAGCGCAACGGGCAGCATGCCCGATCCGACCGCGGCGGCCGAGCCGCTCGACGATCCGCCGGGCGTGCGTTTGGGGTCGAACGGATTGGTGCTCGGCCCCGAGAAACCGATGGCGAATTCGGTCGTCACGGTCTTGCCGAATATGATCGCGCCGCCCTGGCGCATCGCCTGCACGCACGCGGCGTCCTGCCCCGATTGCCAGCCTTTGAACGCCGGGCTTCCCATCTGCGTCGGCATGTCGGCGGTCGCCATAATGTCCTTGATGCCGACCGGGCAGCCGTCGACCATCGACAGCGGCTGGCCGGCCCTGTAACGCCTGACGGATGCATCGGCGGCCTTGCGCGCGGCTTTCAGGTCGAGCGTGACGAACGCCTTGATGCGGGACTCATGCTGTTCGACGTTGGCGATGCAGCGCTCGAGAAAATCGCGCGGCGTCTGCCTGCCCGACTTGAATTCGGCGAGCGCCTGCGAGAACGAGACGATACAGGGATTGCGCCATGCTTTCATAGCCGAGGCCCTTTTATGACCTGCCGAAGCCGGCGTCGGCAGGTTTGGTATAATCAAACCCGTATTTGCTGCGCCATCGAAGTCGGGGACGCAACTCAAAATAATCCGCGCAGTTTCAGGCGGAGTCCGTCCTTTTTTTGATTCTACCCGATCAGTGGAGGAATTCTGGCATGAAACTTAACCGCAAGCTGCTGTGCGTGAGCACCGTGTCCATGGCACAGAACATGCGCCGTTCTGGCGGCAGCGCGATTGACGCACGCACCAGCCTCCATGCTGGGTATGAGATCGGCCAGATCAAGCGGCAGATGGCCGAACGGGTGCATGCTTGGCCGAAGACGTGGTCGACGATGCGCCGCGCAATGGTGCGTGGACTGGATCGCATGAAGGCACAGTACCCGCTGGCGCTCACGGTGTTCTGTTTGTTCACGACCGGCGCGGTCTATGCCAAGCTGCCAGCGCAGCCGATGACCGACGAGCAGAAAGCCAAGGCGGTGGAAACCAAGGCCAAGGCGGCCGCAGCTGCCAGGAAGGAAGCCGGGTTGCTGGCCAAATCGCAGGACCGCGTCGCCGACCGTTACATCAAGGCGCAGAAAGCCAAGGGCGTTGTCGTCAAGCCGACGCCGATAGCAGCGGCGATTGCGGCGGATTCGGTGAAAGCATCAAAAGCGGCAAAGACGGTAAAAGCCGCGAAAGCGCCGTTGTTGGAAAAGCTGATGTGCCGCACCGGCCCTAATGACCGCCAGGCGCGGCTCATCGTCGAAGTCGTCAAGGGCCGGCTGATGGAATTCGCGTACTACACCCGGTTCGGCACCGGGGTCTGCTCGATCCACGGCCGGCGCGGGGACGCGTATACCAAGTGGGAGGACGGGGCAGACGGCAACGTCGCGGTCAAGCTGCTGACAGGGAACGCACGTGCCGAATACAAACCGGGCCGCGTGCTGATCAAATTCTCGGACGTCGATCGCATGCCCTACTGCGGCATGTTTGGCGAGCTCAACGGCAGCATCGAGGTGATGAAAAAGAAAAGCGAATGCGGCCTGAAGGGTGTGTTCGACCGGATGGGTGATGGGTAAAGGGTGAAGGGTTCTCATTCATCATTCATCACTCATCATTCTCTCTCACCCTTCACCCATAACGGCCGTCAGGTCGTCGCTTTCTTGCGGTGCTGGTCGTAGATGACGCCCTGCGCGTGCAGCGCGGCGATCAGGGCGTCGTCGTAGCCGAGGCTTTTCAGCACTGCGTCGGAATGCTGGCCCAGCCACGGAGCGGGCATTCTGACCTTGGTGAACTCGCCGCTCGCCTTGACCGGAGAACCCATGTTTTTCATGCGCCCGATCCTGGGGTGGTCGATTTCGGTGACCATGTTGCGCGCCAGGATGTGCGGATCGGCGAGCGCCTGGTCGTAGGTGTAGACCGACCCGCCCGGGACTGCGGCCGCGTCGAGTTTGGGCACCCAGTGCGCGGTCGGCTGCGCCAGGAACACCTTCTCGATCTCGTCCTGCAGCGCATCGATGTTCTGCAACCGCGCCGGCAGGGTCCGGAAGCGCGGGTCCTCGAGCAACTGCGGTTGCTCGAGCACCCGCGTGCAGAAATTGGTCCACAGCTTGTCGTTGTTGGCGCCGACCGTGACGTAGCCATCCTTGGTTTTGTAGGCCTGATACGGCGTCGAGCGGCGATGCCGCGTGCCGTTGGCCATCGGGATTTCGCCCGAGCCGAAGTAGGCGCCGAATTCCCAGAACGTCCACGCGAGCCCCGCTTCGAGCAGTGAGGTTTCGAGATAAATGCCTTCGCCGGTCTTCAGCTTCTTGATGTACGAACCGAGGATCGCATAGAGCGCGGTGGTGCCCGCTGCGATATCGTTCATCGCGATGCCGACCTTGGCGGGGCGGCCGCCCGGCTCGCCGGTCATGCGCATGATGCCGCTCATGCCCTGCGCGATGATGTCGAAGCCGCCTTTGTCGTTGTAAGGACCGGTCTGCCCGAAACCCGAGATCGACGCGTAGATGATGGCGGGGTTGATCTTCCTGACCGCGTCGTAGTCGATGCCGAGTTTTTTGGCCACGCCCGGCCGGTAGTTCTCGACGATGATGTCGGCCTGCGCCGCGAGCCGCATGAAGATCTCCCTGCCTTGCGGCTGCTTCATGTCGAGCGCGATGCTTTTCTTGTTGCGGTTGAGCACCGCGAAGCAATAGCTCTCGCCGTTGACCTTGGGCTCGAAGCGGCGCGAGCCGTCGCCTTCGGGAAAGGCCTCGATCTTGGTCACGTCGGCGCCCATGTCCGCCAGCATCAGCGTGCAGTAGGGGCCCGCCATCACGGCGGTGAAGTCCAACACTTTCACTCCGTCGAGTGGAAGCGCCATCAGCGGTTCCTCCTTGTCATGGACGCATGGAACGGCTCGATGCCGCACCGAATCAACCCGGATTTTAGCCGTTTGGAGCCGCTTTGTGACGCGGGCCGGCTAAAGATTGAATTGAAGACGGCTTTTGCCGATAATGGGTGGCGGCGGTGACACAAAAATAGCAAGGAGGAGGTTTGCCATGAATCGCTCGATGTTATTTGCGGCACTGTCGCTGATGCTGGCGGCGGGTGGCGTGCTGGCGCAGCCGTACCCCAACAAGCCGGTGCGCGTGGTGATCCCGTGGCCGCCCGGCGGCTCCAACGACGTGGTCGGCCGCATCGTGTTGCAGAAAGTCGGGGAGAGCCTGGGTCAGCAATTCGTGATCGACAACCGCGCAGGGGCGGCCGGCACGATCGGCGCCGACGTGGTGGCGAAAGCGCCCAGCGACGGTTACACGCTGATGGTGCATTCGACCACGCATGTCGGCAACGCCTCGCTCTACAAAAAACTGCCGTACGACACGCTCAAGGATTTTGCCGGCGTAGCGTTGCTTGCCGCGCAGCCCGGCGTGCTGACGGGGCATCCGTCGCTGCCGGTGAAGTCGGTGTCTGAATTCATCACGCTCGCAAAATCCAATCCCGGACAGATCAACTATTCATCGTCCGGCAACGGCAGCGCGCCGCACCTGTCGATGGCATTGTTCATCTCGATGACCGGCATCAAGCTGGTGCACATACCGTACAAAGGCGGCGGGCCGCAGGTGACCGCGCTGATGTCGGGCGAGACGCAGGCATCGTTGGCGACAATTTCGACCGTGCTTACGCATATCAACGCGGGGCGGTTGCGCGCGCTCGGCGTCTCTTCTCCCAAACGCTCCGGCGTGCTGCCCGCTGTCCCGACCGTAGCCGAAGCCGGCGTGCCGGGCTACGAAATGAATCCGTGGATCGCGGTGTTCGCACCCGCCGGCACTCCCAGGGACATCATCAACCGCCTCAACGCCGAGGTCAACAAGGCGCTCAGGCTGCCGGACGTGAGCCAGAACCTTGCCGGCCAGGCGCTCGATCCGTGGTTCAGCAGCCCCGAGGAGTTCGATGCCAGGTTGAAAGCCGACTACGAGAAATACGCAAAGCTGATCAAGCTGACCAGCGCGAAGATCGAATGATCCTGGTGAACAGTGAACGGTGAACAGTTTGCTGGAAACGTAGTCATAACGTAGCGAGGAGGTTCCCATGAAATGGCTGTCACATTTTGCAATGTCCGCATTGGTGGTCTTGCCGCTGCTGTCGGTCGGCGCGTTGGCGCAGACCTATCCGTCGAAGCCGGTCCGGGTGATCATTGTGTTTCCCCCCGGGGGCTCCAACGATGTTGTCGGTCGCATCGTGTTTCAGAAGATGTCCGAATCGCTCGGCGAGCAGTTCCTGATTGACAACCGCGGCGGAGCGGCGGGCACGATCGGCGCCGACGTGGTCGCAAAAAGCGCGCCGGACGGCTACACCATCATGGTGCAATCCGCTACCCACGTTGCGAACCCGCACCTTTACAAGAAGCTCCCGTACGACACGCTCAAGGATTTCATCGGCGTAACGACGCTTGCCAGACAGGTGGGCATGCTGGTGGTGCACCCGTCCCTGCCGGTGAAGTCGGTCCGGGAGTTCATCGCGCTGGCCAAGGCGCGTCCCGGCGAGGTCATCTATGGATCCGCCGGTAACGGCAGTTTCGTGCACTTGACGATGGCGCTCTTCGCGTCAATGACGGGAACCCGGATGATACACGTGCCGTACAAGGGCGGCGGTCCCTCCGGGATCGCGATTGTCGCCGGGGAGACCCAGGCGATGATCGCCACGATCGGCTCGCTCTTCCCGCACATCAAGGCGAATCGGGTGCGGCCGCTCGGGGTGACTTCGGACACACGGACGGAGCAGTTCCCGGATGTTCCGGCGATCGCGGAAACCGTCCCCGGCTACGAATTCACCGCGTGGGTCGGCCTTTTTGTGCCTGCAGGGACCCCCAAGGCGATCGTCGACACTCTCAATGCCGAGATCAAGAAAGTACTGGCGCAGCCCGATGTCGTGCAAAAGCTTACTTTGCAGACGCTCGATCCGATGTATATGACGCCCGAACAATTCGCCCAGCGCCTGCGGTCAGATTACGACAAATACGCCAAGGTCGTCAAGATCAGTGGCGCTCGGATCGATTAAAAGCTGCCGGCGATCGGCGGTCAGCTTTTTCCGGTGGCGGGGCCAGCTTGGTCTTACTAATTATCTGTTCGAATCGGCGCTGGTCGTGCATTACCTCGACCACCTTGACGGCAAGCCGCTGCCGCCCGCCGCCGCCGGCTACTGGCAGTCGCAGTGGTGGCAGGCGCTCGGCAATGGCATGATCGACGCGACCATCGCGCGCATGCTTGAGTCGCGCCGCCCGGATGACAAGCAGATGCCGGAGAAAATGCAGCGCGAGGAAGCGCGCATCGCGCGTGCCTTTGCGACCGCCGACCACGCTTACCGGGACGGGAAGTTCCTGGCCGGATCGAAATTCAGCCTCGCCGATCTCACGTTCGGCGTGGCGTTTCAGTACATCGACATCCGCTATCCGCACGACTGGTGCAGCCAGCATCCGCGGCTGAAGTAGTCACGCATGCAATGATCGAGCGGTACATACAGAGCCTCCTGCCGAACGTCGCGCTAACCGGCGGCGCGCTTGCGCGGCGTCCGCGTTGAGCGATTTTATCTGGCCTTATTCGGATGGGCTATCGGGGCTCGGTTCCCCAGCATAGCGTGTAAGCATTGCATCACTGTGTTTGAGCACGCGATCGGAGTCCTTCCTTCCCGCGACGTGCTTCTCAAGAAAAGCAATCGAGTATCGTCGAATAACATCGAACTGCTTCTCAGTGCCGCTCAGCCGCCTCGCCCTGTGGTTGTCCACGAAGCGATTGTTGAACGAAAAATGGCTCGCCCCCTTAATCTCAAGGAAGTACTTCGGTGACGATACGTTCCTGTATATCTTGGTCGAAAGCTCCGACATCGTTTTGGAGCCGCGTTGTTGGTCTTCTTCCCGTTCCCCCATGAACAACATTGACGGAATCCGCACGGCCGCAAGCTCGTCTTCCCTGAACAGATAACCGCCGGCTCCCGTCGAGAACAACAACACAGCCTTGATGCGGAGGTCATGGCGCTCCTTGATGGTACCGCAGAGCCCCAGTGCCGTGAATCCTCCAAACGAGTGGCCCCCGACAGCCAAGCGATCTCCATCGATGAGTTTCCCGAACGGATCGGAAGTCAGCATGCCGTCCAGCGCAAGCCTCATCTCGTCCAGTCGGTACAGGTACTTCCCTCGGTCACCGGGACCGGAAGCCGCTATTTCCCTGGCGTGCCGCAGAAGACCGAGGCGGTCGTAGTGCTTGCTCTGGCCGGTCCGTATGCGGACCGCCGAATGCTTGTCGTGGTGGTCCGGGCTTGCCACGATCCAGCCACGAGCCGCGAGGGCTTCGGTAAAAAACACCGCACCGAGTCCGCTGCCCCCATACCCGTGCGAAAACACCAGGAGAGGATAGGGGCCGGCCGCGGCACTGGGCGCCGCGCCGACAGCAACATTGCCGCTTGTCGGTCCTCCGTAGTTGTGCGATTTCGGCTGCTCCGCGGTCGGGTACCAGACAGCTACGGTAAGCGCTTGCCCGTCCCTTCCGTATTTGAGGTCTAGGACTTGATAGCCGACAGCGAAGAGGGGCCGGGGTGCTCTTTCTTTGGCGTCCGAGCTTATGGCTGCGCAACTCATACTGCCCAAAACCAGGAAGACGCCGAACAAGCGCGTCATCAGGGGATAAGCCGTTTCTGATTTCGAGATTCTTACCATTACAACCCCTCCCGCTTACCGCAGAAACGTCTCATGTTCATTGCGACGAACATGCCGGATGGATCCACTCAATTAAGGAGGCAGGCTAGCAAGATTTTTGTCGGTATGGACGTGCACAAGGAATCGATTGATATTACCCGCGCGTACAGGTATACGGCCAAACGATTTTCGTATTGGCAGGAAACATCTGGCCGTTGTCAAACATGACGGAGATCAGAACCTGTTTTTCCGCCTCCGACAGCGCTTTCATGGAGTTGGAGTCCAGAGGAAGGATTTTCCGAAAAAGCGCGACGGGGTCCATCCAATACCCTTCGTCGATCCCGCGGCATTTCGCGTGCGCGGGGAATACCGGGCTCAAACCCGTCTCGAAGAGCCCGCGCGCGACGGCCTGTTGTATGTCGCAATCTGGCCAACGCCCAATCGCACAAGCAACCGGGTCAGGAGCGCCCCCGCGCGCGCGACCTTTGCCTGCTTCGGCGCTCTGATGCCGCCAGCCTTGCGCCAGAACCGGTACTGTAATGGCCATCGCGACAAACGCGAGTATGACGATGCCCTGTTGTTTCATCGCTTCGCCCGGTCGTGAAGTCCAACGTGGCGCTCACCGGCGCGCGCAGGCAAGCGAAGCACTGCTTGCGCGCGTCCGTGTGCAGCAGCGGGTTGGCGGTTCTCCTTCAGTTTGCTTAGATCGACTCCGAAAAGCACCGGAAACGTCTTGCTCCATCTTTGCCAGCGCAGCGAACCAGCTTCCGAGACCGACCAAAGGCGACCGTCATCGTCAAAGGCGATGTCTTCTATACCGATGACCATCTCGTAACTGGTTGCGACGTGCCCCGTCTTGCTGTCGAGTCTGTACAGTAAGCCGAACCGGCTGCTGCTCGCGGTTATCCAGAGATTACCGCCCTTGTCGAATGCGGCTCCTTGGGCCTCTGGAGGAAGCGGAATCGACCGGATAGCCGCAGTTTCGTTTACCGTCTTCCCGTTGTGCGTATCGAAGATCGATAAGGGAAGGAAGTGTCCTTTCGCCTTCGCCGCGTCTCTCTCGAAGGAACCGACAAATACGGCACTGCCGTCAAAGTCGACAAATGAACCCTTCACCTCGCCGTGCAACCCCACGGTAGCCGTCACTGCGTTCGACGAGTTTCCTGGCGCGAATGCCGCAGCCGCATCAATTCTGTAGAGTCGTCGCGTATCCGAAGCGATCAAAATACCTTTCCCGACGTACGCGAGCCCACCCACGTGTCCACAATCCTCGGGCAGGTCGAACTGGGCGAGCGTGTTTCCGTTTTCCGGATCGACCTTGAAAATCCGGCACGGTCCCCTATCGATCTTTGGGTCGGTGCTTCGATAACCAGACAAATAGAGCGCGCCGCCGGACCAGGTAACCCCTTGCGGGACATAGCCGTCATCGATTCCGGGAGCCCAGATCATTCTGGTTATTGCTTGGTCGTTTGCGACGGAACTGGGCCCGCCCCATACGTGGCCTGGCTTCTTCCCAAGCACCTCCACCGCGCTCGCCGTCAACGGAAGAAACGCGCAGAGCGCAAAACAAGTGGTGACGACCGATCTCATAAGCTGATATTGAATTTGACTACTCTCAGGTAATCGTGCGCGACGGCATCGGAGGATTTTCCTTGTCACGACCTCCCGAGCCTCCGAACTCACCTCGCCGCTGGTGGCTTCAGGCTGAAAGCTGATCGCTGACGGCCGCTCTTCCTACAGCACTTCCGCCGCGTGGTCCGCAAGGCGAGAGCGCTCGCCGCGCAGCAGCGTCACGTGCCCGCTGTGCGACCAGCCCTTGAAGCGGTCGACGACGTAAGTCAGCCCGGAGCTGCCTTCGGTCAGGTACGGCGTGTCGATCTGCGCGATATTGCCGAGCACCACGACCTTGGTGCCGGGGCCGGCGCGCGTGATCAGCGTCTTCATCTGCTTCGGGGTCAGGTTCTGCGCTTCATCGATGATCAGATATTTGTTGATGAAGGTGCGGCCGCGCATGAAGTTGAGCGACTTGACCTTGATGCGCGAACGGATCAGGTCACGCGTGGCCGCGCGTCCCCATTCGCCGGCTTCGTCGTCGGTCTTGTTGAGCACGTCGAGGTTGTCCTCGAGCGCTCCCATCCACGGATTCATTTTCTCTTCCTCGGTGCCGGGCAGAAAGCCGATGTCCTCGCCGACCGGCACCGTGACGCGCGTCATGATGATTTCCGAGTAAGTCTTGTGCTCGAGCGTCTGCATCAGGCCCGCTGCGAGCGTGAGCAGCGTTTTGCCGGTGCCGGCCTGGCCGATCAGCGTGACGAAGTCGATCTCGGGGTTCATCAGCACGTTCAGCGCGAAATTTTGCTCGCGGTTGCGTGCGGTGATGCCCCATACGTTATGGCGCTGGTGGGCGTAGTCCTTGACCGTCTGCAGGATCGCGGTCTTGCCCGTGACTTCCCTGACCTGCGCGTAGAGCGGCCGGTCGGCTTCCTGGTAGACGAACTCGTTGACGAGCAGGCTCGGGCACAGCGGCCCGTGCACGCGATAGTAGGTGTGCCCCGACTGCTGCCATGACTCCATGCCCTTGCCGTGCTGGTCCCAGAAGTCCGCCGCCAGCTCGCGCGTGCCGCAGTGGAGCAGGTCGGTGTCCTCGAGCACCTTGTCGTTGAAATAGTCCTCGGCGGCGAGCCCCAGCGCGCGCGCCTTGATGCGCATGTTGATATCCTTGCTGACCAGGATTACGTGGCGCTTGGGATGGGTTTCCTGCAGATGCTTGACTACGCCGATGATCTGGTTGTCGGCCTTGCCGCTCGCGAGCCGCGCCGGCAGCTCGCCGTTGATTGCCTGGGTCTGCAGGTACAGCCGTCCGGTCGCGTCTCCCCCGCTGTGCGCTTTGAGCTCGACGCCGTGCTCGATGTCGTGCTCGGTCGCGCTCACGATCCCGTCGAGGAAACGGCTCGCCTGGCGCGCGTTGCGCGCGACCTCCGACATGCCTTTCTTGTTGCCGTCGAGTTCCTCGAGCGTCGCCATCGGGATGTAGATGTCGTGCTCCTCGAAGTGGAACAGACTGGTGGGGTCGTGCATCAGCACGTTGGTGTCAAGCACGAACAGCTTGACGCTGGCGGGAAGGTGCGTGACTACGGAAGCGGGTTTACGCTGGGTCATGGATATAGGGGGTGAACCCGTAATGAGTGACTCATCACCGGTTTACCCGAGCGTCTTCACGAAGTCGAGCACTTCCTGGGCGTGGCCCGGAACCTTGACGCCGCGCCATTCGCGCCGCAGTTCTCCGCCGCCGTCGAACACGAAAGTGCTGCGCTCGATGCCGCGCACTTTGCGGCCGTACATGGTTTTCATCTTGATGACCTCGAACAGCTTGCACGCCTGTTCGTCGGCGTCGGACAGCAGCTCGAACGGGAAGCTCATTTTCGACTTGAAGCTCTCGTGGGATTTCAGGCTGTCGCGCGACACGCCGAAGATCGCGCATTTGAGCTTCTGGAACTGCGGGTACAGGTCGCGGAAGTTCTGGCCCTCGGTGGTGCAGCCCGGGGTGTTGTCCTTGGGGTAGAAATAGATGACGACCGGGCGGCCGCGCTGGCCGGAAAACTTGAAGGTGGTGCCGCTGGTGGCTGGGAGCTCGAAGTCGGGAAACGGTTTCTTGGGCATGGACGCTTTAAGCTCGGGACTCAAACAAGATTGTCGGGCAAATGTCTCAAGCAGGCAAGGGCGCCGCATCGGCAAGAAATTCCCTGCCTTGCAACGCGAGCGTGCCGGACCGGCCGGGTATCCCGGCCGCGGTGACCACGTGGCGCGGCAGGGTCCCGGGCTCGAGCGAGGCGAAATAATCGTGCAACGATACCAGCTCGCAGCCGGCGGCGCGCCAGCCGGCGAGCAGCCTCTCGAACACCGGCGCGAGCTTCATGCCTTCGAGTTCGGCGTGCAGGGTATACACGTGTCCGGTCGACGGCGCCTGGCGGGTGAGCTGCAGCACGCGGTCGGCGACATTCTCGGGAGTCAGGCCGTCGGCGCCGATCAATTCATCGAGCGTCGGCAGCGTGGTAGGCAGCTGCGGGCACGCGATGATTTCGGCGTTGTGGATCGGGATGAACGGGCACTTGCCACGAGTGTCCGAGCAGTAGTCGAAGCCGAGCCGTTGGGTCAGGCGATAGGCATGCCGGTTCATCTGCCAGCCGGCGGCGCCGTGCACGCGCGCACGCGCGCCGAAAATCTCTTCGAAGCGCTCGCACGCAAGCTGTATTTCGCGGGCCGTCCACGCCGCATCCGCCGTCGCGACGTGGTCCTGCCATCTGACGTGGTCCCAGGTGTGGATGCCGACTTCGAAGGCGGCGTCGCGCGCGCTGCGCATGATATCGGCGCACAGCTTACCGATGTCGGGGCCGGGCAGCAAGGTGCCGTACAGCAGCGTCACGATTCCATAGTGTTCGAGTACCGAGGTGCGCGACACCTTGGTCAGAAACCCGGGGCGGAACGCGCGCTTGATCGCGCGACCGGTGTGATCGGGCCCGAGGCTGAACAAAAATGTCGCGCCTGCGCCGTGCCGCTGCAGCATTTCGATGAGCCGCGGTACGCCATCGCGCGTGCCGCGGTAGGTGTCGACGTCGATTTTCAGTGCCAATTTCATGGAGATGGCAAACGGTAAGCAGTAAGCAGTAAGCGGTAATCTTTTCCTGCTCCCGGGGCGCCGTTTGCTGCGATAGTTCCGCTCACCGCTAACCGCTCACCGCTCACGGTCCCCATCAATCCATCAAGTGGCGCGCGTCGCCGACGTGGGTGCGATAGGCATCAAAGATGTGCTTGAGCGCGGTCTGCATGTTGACGCGCGGCTGCCATTTGAGGTCCTTGCACGTGTCGTCGATTTTGGGCACGCGGTTCTGCACGTCCTGGTAGCCCTTGCCGTAATACGCCGCCGAGGTGGTCTTAACCAGACGCACCTTTTTCGCGCTGCGGCGGTATTCGGGGTAGGTGAGCGCGAGCTCCAGCATCATCTGCGCGAGATCCTTCACCGAGTAGTTGTTTTTCGGGTTGCCGATGTTGTAGATCTTGCCGCTCGCGATGCGGTGCGGGTTGTCGATGATCTTCATCAGCGCGTCGATGCCGTCGCTAATATAGGTGAAAGCGCGTTTCTGCGTGCCGCCGTCGACCAGCTTGATGTTTTCGCCGCGCACGATGTGGCCGAGAAACTGGGTGATCACGCGCGAGCTGCCTTCCTTCGGCGTGTGGATGTTGTCGAGGCCGGCGCCGATCCAGTTGAACGGCCGGAACAACGTGAAATCGAGCTTGCCCTCGGAGCCGTAGGCCCAGATGACGCGGTCCATCAGCTGCTTGCTGCACGCGTAGATCCAACGCTGCTTGGCTATCGGGCCGAGCACCAGTTCGGAGCTGTCGGTATCGAATTCGCTGTCGCGGCACATGCCGTAGACCTCGGAGGTCGAGGGAAACAGAATGCGCTTGCCGTGCTTCACGCACGAACGCACGATCGGCAGGTTGGCTTCGAAGTCGAGCTCGAACACGCGCAGCGGCTCCTTGACGTAGGTGGCGGGCGTCGCGATCGCGACCAGCGGCAGCACCGTGTCGCATTTGCGGATGTGGTACTCGATCCATTCCTTGTTGATCGTAATGTCGCCCTCGAAAAAATGAAAGCGCGGGTGCTTGAGCAAGTCGGACACGCGCTCGGTCTGCATGTCCATGCCGTAGACCTCCCAGTCGGTGGCCCTGATGATGCGCTGCGACAGGTGATGGCCGATGAATCCGTTGACGCCGAGAATCAGGATTTTTTTCATTGAGTTGTCTTTTAAGTCCTAAAAATGACGGAAGCGTTTAACCGCGGATAAACGCCGATTATCGGGGTGAACGAGTGAACAAGTGAACGAGAAATAAATTCCCTCTCCCCCGTTACCGGGGGAGAGGGTCAGGGTGAGGGGGCTCACTCCTTCACTCGTTCACCCTTCCCCACCGATCGGCG
>JACQOI010000246.1 GCA_016202615.1 Betaproteobacteria bacterium | reverse complement strand
GTGGAGGTCGGCTTGCTGTCCAACCAGGCCATGTACTACCTGGTGGCGGGCCGCACCCCCGTGCGCGCCGGAAATGCGCATCCCAAAATCCAGCCGCAGCAGGTCTTCGCGTGCAAGGTCGGCGAGATCGTGCTGGTGGTCGGCAACGACAGCCAATTTCAGAAGCTTTGCACGGTGCTCGGGCGGCTCGAGCTCGCAGACGACGAGCGATTCGCGACCAACGCGGCCCGCGTCAGACATCAAGAGATTCTCTTGCCGCAAATCGAGAAAGCATTCGCCCGCGAGACCCGCGGCTACTGGGCCGAGCGTCTATCGGAAGTCGGGGTGCCGTGCGGCCCGATCAACTCCATCCCGGAGGTGTTCGACGACCCGCAAGTCAAGCAGCGGGAAATGCTCCGCTACCTGCCGCATCCAGCCGGCAGCCTTGTGCCGCAAGTCGTCAGCCCGTTTCGATTCGCAAACGCGGGCCTTGAGTTCCAAGTCCCTCCGCCGCTGCTCGGCCAGCACAGTGACGAGGTCTTGCGCGAGCTGGGCGTCGACGACGAAAAAATCGCGCAACTGCGAAAACGCGGAATTGTGTAGCGAGAAACCCGGCTGGAGGCAATATGAGCTTGCCTCAGCTTGATTCACGAATCGCGCTTGCTACCGCTGCAGGATAGTAACGGCACAATTGCCCCCGGCACCGAGCACGTGCGCGAGACCCACTTTGGCATCGGCTACTTGCCGCGGCCCAGCCTGCCCCCGCAACTGCGAAACGATCTCCACGAGCTGGCCCAGGTGGGAGGCGCCGACGGGTTCGCCCTTGCTGATGAGACCACCGCTCATGTTGACGGGAGTTGCCCCACCGATTTCTGTTCGGCCCTCGTCGATCAGTCTGCCGCCTTCCCCCGGCACGCACAGCCCCAGGCTTTCGCAGATCTCGATCTCGCAGAAAGCGTCCGTATCCTGAACTTCGAAACAGTCGATATCCCGCGGCCCCAAACCGGCTCGATCATAGGCCTGCTTCGCAGTGACCTCGGTCGGTCCGGGATTAGCGGCCGTTGCGCTCATGCTGTCGGCCGGACAGCGGAAATCCGCCGAATATCGCGCGATCGTGTGGCAGCAGGCGGCGATGTTGATTGCCTTTGCATTCGCGCCGAGCTGGCGCGCGCGCTTCGCGGAAGCGACGACCACCGCGGCGGCGCCGTCGTCAGGCGCACAGATTTCGAGGCGGCGAATCGGATCGCACACCAGCGGGGAATTCAGTATCTCATCCAGACTGAATTCCTTTTGATACATCGAATACGGATTGTGGACGCTGTTCTTGTGGTTTTTGTGGGCGACTTTGGCGATCTGCAGCTCGGTCGTGCCATAGTCATGCATATGACGCCGCGCCCTCATCGACCAGTAGGCCGGGTTGAGAGACATTCCAAGTTCGATCTGCCATTGGCTGTAGATCATCGAGGGGTCCATGAATCCACGCGGCATTTTTTCGCAGCCCAGGACCAGCGCGAGATCGACCTCGCCCGAGCGGATCGCGAGCACGCCTTGGCGCAGCGCGGCGCCGCCGCTGGCGCACGCCGCCTCGATATCAACGATGGAGATGTCGGTGCTGCCCAGCCGGCGCAGGATTCTTGCTCCCGAAGTCGCGGGCAGGTACATCCGCGATAAATACGCGGCTTGTATCTGCGACCACTCCACGCCTGCATCGCGCAGGGCCGCGGCAGCCGCTTCCGCGCCCAACTCTTCATAGCTTTTTTCGAATCGGCCGAATGGATGCATTCCGGTTCCGAGTATCACGACGTCAGACATTGGCTTCCCCGTTATTGACTGGCCGGCTCGAACGAAAATGCAACAACTTCGCGACCGTCGTCGTCTTTGCGAACGTAAGGCTTGAACTGAAGTTCAAGCCCGATTTTCAATTTGTCGATGTCGCAGCGGATAGGAGAGAGCACACGCAAGCCATCGGATAGTTCCACCAATCCAAGGCCAAAGGGCACAAACGGATCCGGTCCTTTGTAATTACCGGGCGGCCGGTGGCGGACAACCGTGAAGCTCCACAGCACGCCGTGGTTGCTTAGCGAAACTTCGCGCACAGCGTCGCCGCCACAATTCGGACAGATGTTCTTGCTGCCCAAAGAGGTTTCGCCGCATGTCGTACAACTGCAGCCGGCGAGCCTTACGCGATCAAGCCGCGACAGCGGGCCAGTCAGGAGCCCCTCCCGAATAGGCACGCGTTCGCCCGCGGCGCTCTTATTCGCCGTTATCATCGCTCTTGTTCGACGAGATGCTTGCGCACGAACTCGGCATTGCGCCTGGCCGCGCGCGTTTGCAGATCCTGGTTTGCATACATGCCGACGTGCGTGACTCCCTTCGTCATGACGGCGAGCTCTTTCCGCACCGATCCGATCCGATTGAACGCATCAACCTGAAGATCCCACGGCGTGTGTTCGTCGCCTTCGACGACCAGCATCATGACCGGCGTGTGGTAGATGCGCTTCAGGTAAGGATCGACCGTATACTGCATCAGCATCTCGGTCGACTCGATGGTGCTGCGGGACTGGTAGTTCGGTGCAAAGCTGTTGCGCGCCCTCAAGAAGTACTCGTAGGTGGTTGTAAACGGCCACGTGCAGAGTTCCTTGTCGGGGTCGGCGGTGTTGTGCGGAATAAAGCCTCCCGCTTCACCGCGAGCCCGCCGCTCGCGATCCTCGGCGATGAGGCGCAGCAGAGCCGCGAGACGGCCTTTGCCGTAGCCGTGTACGAGGCGCATGGATTCGTACCCGTCGATCACCGGGATATTGGCGATGGCGCAGCGCACCCGCGGATCAATGGCAGCCAGGATCAAGGCGTGTCCACCCGAATAGGAAATGCCCCAAACGCCCAATCGCTCCTTATCGACGCCAGGCAAGCCGGCAGCGAAGCTCAGAGCGTTGCGGTAGTCTTCGATCTGAGCCCACGGATCCAGGTGCTGACGCGGCTCGCCGTCGCTATCGCCCAGGCCCCGGTAGTCAAAGCGCAGCGTGGCGCATCCAACCGCCGCGAACTGTTCGGCATAGGTCGGCATCACGATTTCCTTGACGTAACACCATCCCCCCGCCACGATCAACAAGGGGTGTGGCCCTTTGCCCTCGGGCATACGCAGCACCCCGCGCAGCTTCACGCCCTTGCTGAAAAACTCGACTTTCTGCTCCATTCTCACTCTCCTACGTGGTGTACACCGAGAATCTCGCCGTGGTGGCGCGTGCTCGAAAATCGGTCTTCACGTTGACAAGCGCCGGGATGCCCGCGCGGAATGCGCGCTCCAAGGCGGGCCGGATGTTGGCCGCATCCTCGACGTACTCGCCATGGCAGCCGAGTCCTTCAGCCATCTTGTCGTAGCGGGTGTAGCCGAGGTCGCGGCCGGGCTTCTCGCGCTTCGCATCGCCTGTCCACCCGCCATTCAGGCTGATCACCGTGACCACCGGGATCTTGAAACGCACGGCCGTATCCAGCTCCATCGCATTCAGACCGAAGGAGCCGTCGCCGTGCAGCACCAGCACCTGCTTGTCCGGCCGGGCGACCTTGGCGCCAATCCCGAATGGCAGACCGACGCCCATGGTGCCGAATGCCCCGGAGTTGAGGCGGTGGCCCGGTACGAAGGTCGGGATAGACTGGCGGCCGTAGTTCAAGATCTCCTGGCCGTCGACCACCAAGATCGCGTCGCGATCCAGGAAATCGCGGACCTCCTTGCAAAGCCGCAGGGGGTGGATGGGCGCCTGGTCAGTGCTCATCTTCGCTTCGGCCTGCGCGGTCTTGGCGCGGTCGATCTCAGCGAGGTGCTTCACCCAGGCGCTATAGCGCTTCGGGTTGAGCCGGCCTTCGCCCTCCGCCGCGAGCTGTTTGAGCACAACCTTGGCGTCGCCAACGATGCCGCTGTCGCACGAGCGAGTCAGACCGATTGCGCCGGGGTCGATATTCACCTGGATCAGCTTGGCATCGGCCCGGAAGCGCGGCGGGGTCAGGTGACCGCTCACGTAATTCGCCCGAGTTCCGACCACCAACAACAGGTCGGCTTCGCTGAAAGCGCTCGAGCGGGCAGTCAGAAAGGAAAGCTCGTGGTCATCCGGAATAACCCCCCGGCCCTGCGGGGTGGTGTAAAACGGGATGCCGGCGAGCTCGACGAAGCGCCGCAGCTCGTCCCAGGCTTCCGACCAGAGGATTCCGCTGCCGCTAATCAGAATTGGCCGTTCAGCCCGCTCCAGCAGGCGGATGGCCTCCCGCACAGACTCTGCATCTCCAGTCGGCCGAGCGCGCGCCTGCGACCGGGCTGGATCAGGGTAGACGACCTGATCCTCGTCGATTTCTTGGTAGAGAACATCGCCGGGCATGTCCAGATAGACAGGTCCCGGACAACCGCTGACCGCCTGCCGCATGGCCGTAGCGACCATGTCCGGGATACGCCGCGGGTCTAACACGCGTTCTGCCCATTTGGTAATCGGCTTGAACACCCCGACTTGGTCCATCTCCTGAAACTGGCCTCGCCCAGCCGCGGCGGCGGGTGCAGAGCCACCGATCGCAAGCAGCGGCGCCGCGTCGGCCCAGGCGTTGACCACGCCGGTCACCAGGTTGGTCGTCCCCGGCCCGGAGGCCGCCATGCAGACACCCACCCGGTTCAACATCCGCCCCCAGGCGTGAGCCATCATCGCCGCCGCCTGCTCGTGTCGCACGTCGATTGCGCGGATGCCTTCCTCAATGCAGGCGGACTCAGCCGCGAGCATAGGCCCACCCATGATATAGAACATCGTGTCCACGCGCTGCTTCCTCAGCGCCCGAGCCAGAATCTGCGAGCCGTTTACTTTTGCCATAACTATCTCCGGTTGAAAGTCCAGGGTCCAAGCCGGTAAGGTTGAACCTTGAACTCGGTTTAAATCGCTTTTTCCTTACGCAGTTGCCCTAATTGCTCCGGGGTGTAGCCGAGCCACTCGCCGTAAACCTCTTCGTTGTGTTGGCCGAGCAGCGGCGCGGTGGTCACAGCTACGTTCGAGTCGGACATCTTAACCGGCCAGCCTGGCATGGTGAAGTCGCCCCGAATCGGATGCTGCACGGTCACGAACATGCCTCGCTTGCGAAGGTGCGGGTCGTTCAGCAGTTCATTGGTATCGAATACCGCGCCAGCCGGTACACCCGCCTTGCCAAGCGCGGTCATGGCCTCCACCTTGGTTCGACCGGCCATCCATGATCCTACCAGCGCATCGACATCCTCGCGGTGCTCCCAGCGTATCTCGGGCGAGGAAAAACGCGGATCCTCGAGCAGGTCCTCGCGCCCAATCACCTTCAGAAGACTCTCCCATTGACGGTTGCCGGCCCGCGTCGTGTATATGTAGCAGTAATCGTTCGCACCACCGCCCTTGCAGCGGTAGCACTCGCTCGGCGAACTCGTCCCCAGGATGCTCTGATTACCAACACGCGGGGCGGCTTTGCCCCACAGCGCCTGACTCGCGTAGGCGATGCGCGAAAAGTTGATCACCGCGTCCTGCATCGCCACTTCGATGCGCTGGCCGCGGCCCGTCAACTTACGCTGGTAGAGCGCCGCCAGAATACCGATTGCGCAATGCAGCCCGGGGCCCGTGTCACCGATAGTCATTCCGGGCCTCATTGGACGACCGTCCGCCTCCCCCGTGATGCTCAACCCGCCGCCCACCGCCTGGGCGATGTTATCGAAGCTCAAGAACGCGGCATACGGCCCGTCCGGCGCGAACCCCTTGATCTGGGCGAAGATGATCCGCGGATTGATCTTTAGGATCTCCTCCCAGCCGAAGCCGAGCCGTTCGATCACGCCCAGCGAGAAGTTCGCGACGACCACGTCGGCTTGCTCCAGCAGCGAGCGGAACATCGCGCGGCCTTTTTCATGCTTGAGATTGCAAGTGACGCTGCGCTTGTTGGCGTTGAGCAGCATGAAGTAATAGGAGTCGACACCCTTGACATCCGTCGAGGCGCCGCGACCCTGGTCGCCCAGCGTCGGCTCCTCTACCTTGATCACATCCGCCCCGAGCCAGGCCAGCGTCTCGGTGCACGACGTGCCTGCCTCGAACTGCGCAAGATCCAGGACCTTTACGCCGGCCAACGCGGCTTCCGTTCGACCCTCAGGTGAATCCATGCTGTGTCTCCTTGGTAAAGCAAAGAGAGGCGTTATGTTGCAGGCTGCCGTCGGTTTGCGCCCAGGCGATGCCAAGCGTGTGACGAGTGGTACGGCGTTAGCGAAGTCCGCCGTTTTCCGGCGGATTGCCGGAAAGACCGCGGTGGCCAATATACGGGTATGAGATGATGAAATGGTGCGACAACTTGGCGGGCGGACTCTAAGGCGAATAAGTATATCCGCTCGCCTGGTGTCAGTCAAATTGCCGGTGCGTGAATTGCGCCCGCCGGAATCTGCGCGGGGAGTGCCAAGCAATGGGCATCCCTAGGAGTTTGTCGGACTTGGGTCCGACAAACTCCTAATGCAAAACCGCCCGCATGAATACGGGAGAAAAATGGTAAGGAAAACCTCATTTCTGGCC
>JACQOI010000250.1 GCA_016202615.1 Betaproteobacteria bacterium | reverse complement strand
CAGCGGCACCAGCTCGCACATCGCCGGGAAGCTGTTCAAGACCATGGCCGGGATCGACGTTTTGCACATACCGTACAAAGCCGTCATGCAAGGTGTGCTCGACCTGGTGGCCGGACGCATGACCCTGATGATCAACGTGCTGCCGGAGATGATCCCGTTCTTGTCGAGCGGCAAGTTGCGCGGCATCGCGGTGACCGGCCTGAAGCGCTCGCACGTGATGCCGCAGCTCCCGACCATGGATGAGTCGGGACTGCCTGGCTACACGATAACATCGTGGCAGGGGGTGCTGGCGCCGGCCAGAACGCCCGAGGAGATCATTGCGCGGCTGAACGGCGAGATCGCCAAGCTGCTGCGCGTGCCCGAGATGCGCAACCGCATGGACGAGCTCGGCTTCGACATCATCGGCAGCACGCCCGAGGAGTTCGCGCAGCACTTGCGCACCGAAACCGAAAAGTGGGCAAAGGTGGTCAAGGCCTCCGGCTCTCGCGTTGACTGAGTGCGTGCGAGCCAAGCGAGCATAAATTGCTGCCTTCCCTCTCAGGGGAAGGCAGAGATTGTGGCAATCCGCACCACGGCTTCGCACGTATCTACTGCGATGCCTACGGGCACGAGTAAATGTGTGCGTCCCCTTTTTCCAATGCGGGCGATCGCGCTGAACGAGCATCCGGGAATCGTCCGGCGCATCCTCGAGCAGCTGGGGCTGTGGGCGCCTCAGGCGATGCAACGAAGTGCGCCACTCGATTTCGCGAACTGGCCCCCTACCCCAGTGGGCCGCTGAGCTATCACCAGTTGCCGAGCTCGCCTGAGTGCGACAAGCCCGCCGGTGCTTGACCCGCTTCGTGCGTGGAGCGCATGATTTGCCGTAACGTCCGTCGCGCAGCGCCTGATAAGCGCCGATGCGGCCGCCGAACGCGTCCTGTAGCTCGGTCCTGAATCTCGATCACGGCCCCGGGGCCGCCTCAGAGTTCGCGACAGGCTCGATCAGCGCGCGAACTCCGACCACTGGCGGATTGATTTTCCCGCTCCCGGCAGCCCAAGAAAGCGCACAAATGTGCTATAAAACCGGACTGTTCTATTTATCTGCGGCACAACGAAACGACAGGAGCTACGAATGAAACAAATGATCTTTCTTACCATTGCGCTCTATATCGTGGTCTCGGGCGGCGGCGCTGCCCACGCCCAGGATTATCCGACCAAGCCGGTGCGTTTCGTCCTGGGATTAGCGCCCGGCGGCTCCACCGATGTGGTCGCGCGCACCGTGGCGCAAAAGCTCTCCGAAACCTGGGGGCAGAACGTGCTGGTCGATAACCGGCCGGGCGCCGGAGGCACCATCGGGGCTAATCTGGTGGTGAACGCGCAGCCCGATGGCTACACGCTGTTCGTGGGCGGTTTCGGCCCCAATGCCATGGCGCCCAGCCTTTACTCGAAGCTGCCCTATGACCCGTACAAGGATTTCGCCCACGTCACCCTGATGGTGACGCTCCCGCTGGCGATGATAGTGCCCGCGTCGTCGCCCGTGGCCGGGTTGAAGGAGCTGATCGAGCAGGCGAAATCCAAGCCGGGGATGCTCAGGTACGGCTCCGTAGGAGTTGGTTCTTCGCCGCACGTGTTCATCGAGCTGATGAACCTCAGAGCAGAGATCAGCACTGTGCACGTGCCTTACAAGGGGGGACCGGCCGCGCTGACGGGCGTGCTCGCGTCGGAGGTCGACTATGCCATGACCAGCATTTCCACAGCGCTCACTCAGCTTGGCGCGGGAAGGATCCGCGCCATCGCGGTCACCAGCGCAAACGCCAGTCCCCGCCTGCCAGGCGTGCCGCCAATTTCGAGCGTGCTGCCGGGTTACGAAGGACTCGAATTCCATGGCCTGCACGCGCCGGCGAAGACGCCGAAGCAAATTGTGGCGACGCTGCAGCGGGACGTGGCCAATGTGCTGCGCCGCCCGGAAGTCAAAGAACGCCTCGACGGGCTTGCGATGGACATCCAAGCCAGCACGCCCGAGGAGTGTACCGCGTTCATCAGGAAGCAAATTGACACGTGGACGGCGGTTGCCCGGAAGGCCAACGTGCGCGCGGATTGAGAGCGATGGCCCAGTTCACCACCGACGACAACGTGCGCATCTACTATGAGGAAGCTGGCTGCGGTTTTCCCGTGATCTTCGCGCACGAGTTCGGCGACAACTACGAAACCTGGGAGCCGCAACTTTGCTACTTTGCCCGCCGCTACCGCTGCGTGACCTACGCTGCGCGCGGCTACCCACCGTCCGACGTGCCGGAGGACATCGCTAAGTACAGCCTGGCCCGAGTCGCGGCTGACATCGGCGGACTGATGGACCAACTCGGGGTTGAGCAGGCGCACCTGGTCGGTCTCTCGATGGGCTCCTTCTCCGTGCTCAACTTCGCACTCGCCAACCCTGCGCGCGTGCGAGCGCTCGTTATCGGCAGTTGCGGTGCCGGTGTAACTACCGACCCGGAGCAGCGAAAGTCCCGCCTCGAGGCGGTAGAGGCGCGCGCGCGCGTACGAAGAGCTCGGCTCCGAGGTAATGGCGGATCGTATGGCCAACCTCGCCGTGCGTCGTGCCTTCAAAGCCAAGGATCCGCGCGGCTGGGCCGCTTTCCGCGAGCGCCTCAAGAAGCACTCGGCCGAAGGTTGCGCACGCACGCTGCGCGGCAGCTTCCTCGACCGGCCCTCAGTCTACGACCAGGGTGAACAGCTCCGCGCCTGCCGCGTGCCTACGCTCCTGATGTTCGGCGACGACGATGGTCCGGCGATCGCGCCTACGCTCTTCATGCGTGCGCAGATGCCGCGCGCCGGCCTCGCCGTATTCCCGTGGTCCGGCCACAACCTCAATATCGAGGAGCCAGTCGCCTTCAACCGCGCGCTCGACGACTTTTTTCACGCGAGCGAGCAGGGGCGCTGGGGCTACGAGGTCCCATCAACAAAATAGGTCCTCCCGTGCACGCGGATCGTTGAGTTGCCGATTGAATATGCGAACGCGTCCAGCGGATAACCACCACACACCGCGTCCAGCGGATTACCAACACCTGGAGCATCATGCCTAGAAGGACCCCAAAAAAGACGGATCCGTTTGGCTATAGCGAAATGGTGTGGGCCGAGACGCTCGACCCGGAATACGCGGCAGTTCGGGAGGATCTCCGGCGCGTGGCCATGAGCGAAGGGGCGCTATCGGTCAAAGTGAAAGAAATGATAGTCATAGGGATCCTGGCGGCGCGCGGCCTCCAATACGGCGTCGCGGCGCACATGCGCCGGGCGGTCGAATATGGAGCCACGAGGCAGGAATTGTTCGAGGCCCTAAAAGCTGCCCATATTCCGGGTGGAGGGATGGCCTACAGTGTGGGGATCCGTGCACTGCAAGAACTCGAGAACGATGGGATTTTCGGAAAGACCAGCGCGTCACCACCTTCGAAAAACCGTCGGCGCAAACCTGCCGAGCGATAGGGTTCAGACGCTTTATTATCTGACACTGACCCCAATGTCCCAATGTCACTAGAAGGCGAGCAGGATATCGTGCCCACAGGCATCGCAGTAGATGCGCGCGAAGCCGTGCTGCAGAAAAGAATGTGCGATGTTATAATGTTATAATGAAAATCTAGTACAAAATACAATGACTTATCCGCACCTTAGCCGGGCACCAATTGTTGAAGGGCTCGTCGACCTTCAAGTTAAGCAGCGCGAGGACTTTTCTCTTAAAGACCTTTCTTTGTTGTGTGAGCGAGTAAAAGAACGTTATCCAGTTCGCAAGGATCTAACTACTTTTCAGGCCGAACTAAGGATCTCACCGGACAATACGCCTTCGCAAACCATAGCTTCAGAAGCAATCGGATATAGACTCGAGCGCCCGGATGCTCTGTTTGTTGTTCTTGCTCGCCGTGATGGCTTTACTGTTAGCAGGCTAAAACCCTATGACGACTGGGAAAACTTGATTACTGAGGCAAAGCCACTTTGGGCCCACTATCTTGAGGTGTGCAAGCCCCAAGCAATCACTAGAGTAGCGACTCGTTATATCAACAGAATCGAATTGCCGATAGAGCGACTCGATTTCGACGACTATCTTAAAGCCCCCCCAAACATACCAAAGGGACTTCCTGAGGTTATAAGTCAATTTCTCACGAGATTAGTGCTCCTGGAAAATAAGTCTGGCGCTGAGATTGCGTTTCTCCAAGCGCTAGAGGCCCCAAATCTTGCAACGAATAAAATTTCAGTGCTTATGGATATCGACATCTATAAACTTGTTGATCTTCCTACTTCATCCGAGGAAGTTTGGAAACTACTTGATACCTTTCGAGATCTAAAAAATCGTACTTTTTTCAGCAGTATCACGCGGAAAACCTTGGAGCTACTCAAATGAGCGCTATGGCCCAACCGGTAGAGTTTGCTGACCCATTTAACGCCTATTCGGGAACTTCCGGCGGAGCAAGCGACGCCGCAGAACGCATTTCGTGGATGCGGTACCGCATCGTCCAAGGCTTCACCGCTTCTGCTATAGGCAGCGAACGACTCACGGAGCCTCTTCGGGTCGTGGCTGAGATATTTCAGCGCTGTCGGCTTGCGAATTGGGATCACGAAGGCGCAGAACCTATCTCAAGCGAAGCGCTTACTGAGGCGCAGGCTCTCTTGTTGTCAATACCATCATATATGCCGTTACCTGAGATTTTTCCCGAAGCGACTGGCGCGATAGCATTTGAGTGGTATCGCAAGCCAGGTTACAGATATGTGATCACAGTTTCAGGAAAAGGCACATTAGAGTACGCGGGATTATTCGGATCAGGAAACGATACTTCTGGCGAGTCACGCCTAGACGGTGGCTTTCCGAAAATGATTAGAGAGCACCTGCGTTGGTTATTCCCAGGAGACCAGATCCATGCCGTTTGATAGTGGGGACGGTGAGACGATCTCTCGATTCCTCACGGATCGGGATCATTACAGCCCAACAAAAAGCCGTGTGCGCCATACGGCATTTATGCCTCCGAAGCATCGCCGGTTTTCAGTCTATTGGACATCTGGAATACCAGATCAAGAGATATGGGCAATTGGGGTACAGTTTGTTGCTCCAGCCCGCGGACCGATACTGGGACGAGCTGATGTCAACTCGTTGGTGATTTATAAGGAGGCGGCACTTAGGATCGATGTTACCGGGCAACCGCATCCAAGACATGCCGACATCATTGATTGGGATGCGGACCCCAAGAAGGTTCGTCTTCAAGCAACAAAGCTATTGATCCCTGCGTAAAGAATGTCCTATACTCTGGTCCGGAGGTGCACCATGAGGCCCACCGGAAGTCCAGAGGAATTGGAACGTCGTCGTCTGCGGGCGCTGGCCTTGCTCAAGGAAGGACTGCTGCCGGTTGAGGT
>JACQOI010000249.1 GCA_016202615.1 Betaproteobacteria bacterium | reverse complement strand
ATTCCGCGATCTTCACGCACTCGACCGGTCTTAGTACCGTTCCCTCGGCCTGGCGGCCTGCGCGCAGCGTGATGTCGTTGATCACGACCTGCGACGGCAGGCTCATCTGCGCACGAAGCTCCGGCGAAAACATGGCCGGAGTCACTCCCGTCAGCTTATTGATTGCATCCCGCCCGCGTAAATGCGACATTGCTTGCTCCTCGAAATGAAACAGGTTTAGTTTCCAATTGCGACATTCAGCACTGGATTGATTCCGGTGCCTGGTTGGTCAAACAATACCCCATGCGAAGTCTGCCAGTCAACGCATGGTCTGTTCCCATAAGGAAATCAACAGTCGATGGATGACGTGCCTGAAGTTGGCGCAAGGTATGGAATCCTTAAGGATGATCCGAAGAGCACGAAACCGGGCCGGCTGGGTTAGCACACGGCAGCGGCTGCGCCGGACACGTGCTATCATGGTTACTGGATGCCAACAGGATTGAGGAGGTTGCCATGGGTTGCTGCGAAGCTACAAACCCTGACCTGATCGGCGTTGTTACCGAGACGGAGCAGGACGTGAAGTGGGACCGGCGAACAGCGCTCAAAGGGCTGGTGGGGATCGCCGGCGTCATCGCCGTAAGCGCGGGTGGCCCGAAGGCGCACGCCGCGGCAACCAAGCTGCGACTCGCTTTTTGCGGTCAATTGCTTTGCGTTGTGCCTTACGAGGTGACGCGCGCGCGCGGCCATTTCGCCGAACAGGGTCTCGACGTGGATCTCGTCTACACGCGCGGCGGCAACGCCGCCATGCAGGCTCTGGTCGGCGGCGCGGTGGAGTACGCCGGTACGTCCTTTGACGTGGCGCTGCAAGCCGTCGCGAACGGCGCGGCGATCCGGCGCTTTGCCTCGACCGGCCGGCTGCCGTTGTTCGCCCTGGCCGTGGGCCCCAAGCGCAAGGACGCGATCAAGGCGGTGAAGGACTTGGAAGGCAATACCGTCGGCATCTCCGGTCTGGGCAATGCCGATCATGCCCTTTTACTTTATCTGCTCGGGCAGGCGGGCGCGGACGCGAAGAAGGTCCGCTATGCGACCCTGGGAACCAATTTGTTCGATGCGTTGCGAATCGGGCAAGTTGATGCGGCGATGGTACAGGAGCCCGCGCTGTCGCTCACGGTCCAGGCGGGCGGGCGCGAGCTGGTGAACTTCATGGAGATCGATCAGGCCCGCAAGCATCTGGGCGGCGCTTACGAGTTCATGGGAGTATCGGTGCGCGCCAAAGAGCGGGATCAGCGCCTGCCGGAGATGCGCAGGCTGGCCGCGGCCCTCAAGAACGGCTTGGCCGATACCAGAACGATCTCGCCCGACGACATCATTGCGGCGCTGCCCAAAGCCCTCATTGCGGGCGGCGATGTGGCGCAGCTCAAGCAAATCATTGCGCGCTATCGGCTTTCGCTCTATCCTGAAAGCGTGACGATCGATGTAGAGGCGGCCCGGCGCGTGATGAAATCGCAAGAGGTCGCCGATATTCTCCAACCGGGAAAGGTGGATCTGAGAACGCTGTTGGATACGGCGGTTCTCGAGGGCTAGGAGTTTGTCGGACGTGCGGTCCGACAAACTCCTTAAGCAAAATGCTAAGTCCGACAGGCTGCTAGGTGCTGCGGGTTCAGAACGTCGCCATCGCCTATGGCGCGGAGCCGATCCTCGAGAACATCGACCTCGAGGTCAAGGCGGGCGAATTCGCGAGCCTGATCGGTCCATCGGGCTCGGGAAAGACGAGTATCCTGCGCGCCGTGACGTCGCTGCTGCGCCCGCAAAGCGGAATGATCGAGCTCGACGTCCCGCGGAACGAGGTGGGCTTCCTGTTTCAGGACGACGCGCTCCTTCCCTGGCGTACGGCCCGGCAAAACGTCGCGCTCGGCTTGCGCATCCGCAACGTAGCGATGGAGGAGGCGGAAGCCAGGGCCGAGCAATGGCTTTCCTCGCTGGGACTGGCGGGCTTCGGCGACCGCTATCCGCGCCAGCTCTCCGGCGGTCAGCGCAAGCGCGTCGCCATTGCCCAGGTGCTGGCGTTGCGGCCCAGGCTGCTGCTCATGGACGAGCCATTCGCCTCGCTCGACGCCATTGTGCGCACGCGCATCACTCAGGAGCTTCTCGGCTGGGTGGAGCGCGAACGTTTGACGGTGCTGCTCGTCACGCACGATCTCGAGGAGGCGATCAGCGCCTCCGACGTCGTCTACGTGCTGTCCCAGGGACCCAGAGCCACCATCCGTTCGCGCCATGAGGTTAAGATCGCGAGACCGCGCAACGTGCTCGAGACCCGGCGCCACCCGTTCTTCGGATCGCTGTTGCGGCGCTTGTGGGACGAGCTTTCGGGCGAGTCGCCGCCGGTGGACTACGCGCTATGAAAATCCGGCTCAACAGTCCGACGTTTCGGCGCAGCGCCGCGCTCGTTCTGCTCCTTGTGCTGTGGGAATCGTTCTCGCAGCTCGGCTGGCTCGATCCGTTTTACGCGCCGCCGCCTTCGCGCGTTGCCAAGGTGATGGTCTCGCTGTTCGGCGATGGCGAGATCTGGCCGCATCTCGAGGCGACTTTCTCCGCGGCCATCATCGGCCTGCTCGCCGGCCTCGCGGTGGGAATCATCCTGGGTTTTGGCGCCGCGCTGATGCCGATCGTGGCCGAGCTCCTCGAACCGGTGATGATCGTCCTCAACGCCATTCCACGCGTCATACTCGCGCCGCTCTTCGTCATCTGGCTCGGCATCGACCTGGCGTCCAAGGTGGCGCTCGCGTTGATTCTCGTCGCCGTGCTCATCTTCTTCGCGGTTTACAGCGGCATCAAGGAGGTGGATCAACGTCTCGTCGAGCGGGTTCTGACGCTCGGAGGCGGACGCCGGGTTCTGATTCGCGAAGTCTACGTGCCCTCGGTCACCGCCTGGGTCATGGGCAACCTCAAGGTTGCAGTGGGCTTCGCGTTCACCGGAGCCGTCGTCGGCGAGTTCGTAGCCTCCAGCCGGGGGCTCGGCTACCTGCTCCAGTTCGCCCAGAGTACCTACAATGCCGCGCTGACTATCGCGCTGATCGTGCTGATCATGGCTTTTGTGCTGGTCCTGTTTGCTCTCTCGGAGCGGCTCGAACGGCGCCTGCTTCGCTGGCGCTACACCTAGTTTTTCACGGAGCTTGGGGCCAGGATGAAATCCGAAATCGCCGAGTGGGGCAGTTCGATTAAGAATGCCGGCATCTGCGCCGATTAAACAGCAGGAGGTCGAAATGCAACTCATCGCCGTAAAGATCGAAAAACCGGAGCCGATCAACTTCATTCTCGGCCAGACCCACTTTATCAAGTCCGTCGAGGATCTCCACGAGGCTTTGGTAACCGCCGTGCCGGGGATCAAATTCGGACTTGCGTTCTGCGAGGCCTCGGGTAAATGCCTGGTGCGATGGTCGGGGACCGACCCCGCGATGGTCGAGCTTGCCCGCAAAAATGCGAACGCCATTGCCGCCGGCCACTGCTTCATCATATTCCTCGGCGAAGGCTTCTTTCCGGTGAACGTGCTGAACACGGTCAAGATGGTGCCGGAGGTGTGCCGCATTTTCTGCGCCACCGCGAATCCGACGGAGGTGATACTCGCCGAGACGGAACAGGGGCGAGGTGTGGTGGGCGTGGTGGACGGCTTCCACACCAAGGGCGTCGAGGGCGAAGACGACATCCAGTGGCGGAAAGGTTTTCTGCGGCAGATCGGCTACAAGCTCTGACCGTGAGGCGGGAGGCAAGAGGCAAGAAGCAAGACGCAAGAGGCAAGAGGCAAGAAGCAAGAGGCAAGAAGCAAGAGGCAAGAGGAGCGCGTTAACCGGTTCATCGCGAGATGAGAAAAATGGCAGCGTCGTGATCTCCTCGTCGGCCTGCTGCCGGACGCATGCTAACATCGTCCGACCCCACGGGAGGATTAGCCATGGCCGCAGCATCAGCATTAATTCATTTTCCCGGTGCGCACGGTGCGGAGCTCGCCGCGCGTCTGGACCGGCCGCCGGAAAAGCCACGCGCCTACGCTCTGTTCGCGCACTGTTTCACCTGTTCCAAGGACACGCTCGCCGCGGCGCGCATCAGCCGGGCGCTCGCGGCCGAGGGCATCGCCGTGCTGCGCTTCGATTTCACGGGCCTGGGCGGCAGCGCGGGCGATTTCGCCAACACCAATTTTTCCTCCAACATCGCGGACCT
>JACQOI010000248.1 GCA_016202615.1 Betaproteobacteria bacterium | reverse complement strand
GCTTGCGCACCATGCGGAAAAGATGTCCGGATCCATGCGACGCCATCACATTGGTGCGCAAGCGCACCCTACCCTATGCCGTTGAATCGACGATATCGAATCTTGCCGAGCTGCGATGCTTGGCTTAAGTAAGTGCCATTCCGTTTCGGCGGGCTTTTTTTTGACGGGGTCGGCTGCAATGCTTTATCGTGCAGCCCGCATCGTAAAATAGGCATAAGCCGGTAGCCCCATTATCCCGACCCCATGTCCACCCACAGACCCTATTCACCGCGTAGCGCAGTCGTCGACCATACGGCAGCCGCTGCCGTTTCGCCATCCGGCACCATCACCAATGTCCGCCTGCTGCTTATCGCATTCGCATTTCTTGCGCTGTGGTTCGGCGTGCTTGACTATCGCAGGCTCGCCAATCCGGACGAAGGCCGCTACGCCGAGATTCCGCGTGAAATGGTGATTACAGGCGACTGGATCACGCCGCGCCTGAACGGCATCAAATACTTTGAAAAGCCGCCGTTGCAGTATTGGATCACGGCGGCCGCCTACCGCGCGTTCGGTTTTTCCGAGTGGACCACGCGCCTGTGGCCGGCGCTGGCAGGCATGCTCGGCATCCTGCTGACCGGCTGGATGGCGCACCGCCTCTACGGCCGCAGCGCCGGATGGTATGCGTCACTCGTATTGTTGAGCAGTTTTTACTATGTTGCGTTTTCCCATATCGCGACACTCGATATGGGGCTGACGCTGTTTCTGACCGCCGCACTGGCGGCGTTCGTCCATGCCCAGCAAACGGCTGAACATCGCCGCCGCAGATTATCGATGCTGGCAGCGTGGGCTGCCATGGGATTTGCGGTTTTGAGCAAAGGTTTGATCGGTATCGCGCTGCCCGCTCTGGCTTTGATTGTCTATTGCCTCGCTCAACGCGACTTTACCGCGATACGCCGCCTGTCTCCGGTTGCGGGCATGCTGATCCTGCTGACGATCTGCGCGCCATGGTTTATCGCAGTTTCTCTGGCGAATCCGGAATTTCCCTATTTCTTCTTCGTGCACGAGCACTTCGATCGATATACCTCGAATGTGCACAACCGCAGCGGTCCGTTATGGTACTTCCTGCCGATACTCGTGCTGGCAATACTACCCTGGCTCAGTATTCTGACCGGGGCAGTACGCGATTGCGTGCGCGCGCAAACCAGCGGCGGTTTCAACGCGGCCCGCTTTTTTCTGTGCTGGGGCGGCACGGTACTCGTATTTTTCAGTTTGTCCGGATCGAAGTTGCCGGGATACATCCTGCCACTGATGCCGGCAGCCGCGCTATTGATAGCCGAGCGGCTGAACCGGCTTGACCGCGACGCGGTGCTGCGGCACGCGGGCCTGCTTTCGCTGCTGCTGGCAACCGTGCTGTTCATCGCCGCGGAGATCCTGGAACGGACCCATTTCGCCAAACCGTTTTTCCCGTTGTACGAAGGTTATGGCCTGTGGATGGAAGTTGCGTCCTGCGTCTTGTTTCTTGGCTGTGGGCTGGTACTATGGTGGCGTCCCGCCCGCACCGTTGCAATCATGCTGTTTGCATCGAGCGGTTTTGCGGCGGGACTGATCACGCTTACCGGATTCGAGCGGCTGTCGCCGATTTATTCCGGGTATCAACTCGCGCATGCGGTAGGGCCGTTCGTTAACAATGAAACGGCGGTATTCAGCGTTGGCACCTACAACCAGTCGCTGGTCCCTTATCTCGGGCGCACCGTTACCCTGGTTGCTTTTCAGGGCGAGTTTGCGTACGGCCTGCGGCAGGAACCGCAACGCCACATCCCGACGCTCGACGAGTTCGAAGTGGTATGGCGAGGCAGCAAAAACGCCATCGGGATTTTTGAGGAAAATCTGCTCTACGAACTGACCAAACGTAAATTGCCGATGCATGAAATAACGCGCAACAGCAGGGAAATCGTCATCACTAAGCCGTAGGTTTAATCAACGCTGCCACAGTCCGAGTGCACTAACAGCAGGCCGCGCAGTGCTATACTGCATGGCCTCCGGAGAGGTGGATGAGTGGTTTAAGTCGCACGCCTGGAAAGCGTGTGTACGGTGAAAGCCGTACCGCGGGTTCGAAT
>JACQOI010000032.1 GCA_016202615.1 Betaproteobacteria bacterium | reverse complement strand
TTTGATCTACACCCACGTGTTGAACAAGGGTGGACGCGGGGTGAAAAGTCCACTCGACCGTGCGGAGCAGCCGGTGGCGGAATATATTGCGGCGCGAGAGCGGGAGGGCGTGAGAGGGTGAGGTCGATATGCGTGTGTTTTCCATCTCACGATCCCGCGCGCGCCCTATCCGACGGACGCGGCGGTTAATTACATCCGCGTTTATCAGCGTTCATCGGCGGTTCCGCTCAGGGTTGGAAGCTAGAACTTCTCGACGTACGGCCGCAGGTCGAGTTCGAGGCTCCAGGCATTGCGCGGCTGCAGGTGGAGCTGGTAGTACATTTCGGCGATGGCGGCGGGATCGATCACCGCATCGTTGCCGCGCTCGGCCACGCTGTGCCCCGGACGTTCGCCCGCAATTTGCCCGTCGATCACGACGTGCGCGACGTGTATGCCCTGGGGCTGGAATTCGCGCGCCATGCTTTGCGCCAGCGCGCGCAGCCCGAACTTGCCGACCGCCAGGTTATGGAACTGCGCGCCACCGCGCAGACTGGCGGTGGCGCCGGTAAAGATGATGGTGCCTCTGTGTTCGGCGCCGCGCGTGAGCATTGTGCGCGCGGCTTCGCGTCCGACCAGGAACCCGCCGAGGCAGCCCACGCGCCAGCAGCGCTCGAATTCTTCCACGCTGGTATCGAGCACGCCTTTGCGCACGAAAGCGCCGGCGTTGTAGACCACGAGGCTGGGCGCACCCAATTCGACATCAACGCGCTGGAACAGCGCTTTGACATCCCCCTCGCGCGTCGCGTCGCAGGTTACCGCGATCGTGCGGTGGACAATGCCGCTGAACTCGGCTGCGAGGACTTCGATCCTGGCCACGTTGCGTGCGGCCATCGCGACATTCATCTCGGCTCGCGCAAAACGACGCGCCAGCGCCGCACCCAATCCGGGTCCAGCGCCGACCACCACCGCGACTTGCGTTTCAGCCATGTTTCAAGCGCGGCGAGTGAGCCGCACGTAGTGCGGAAGTATGATCCCTTCACCCTTCACGCATTCACCCTTCATCGCAATGCTATTCCGCCTTGACGCCGGCTTTCTGCACCACCTTGCGCCAGACGTCGATGTCTTTTTTGATCAGCGCGGAGAACTGCTCGGGCGTGCCGCCGGCCGCCGCCACACCGTCGCCTGCGAGCTTGTCCTGCATGTCCTTGTTCTTCAGGACCTTGTTGAGCTCGCCGTTGATGCGATTCAGAATCGGCTTCGGCAGGCCCTTGGGCGCGATCATCCCGTGCCAGAGGGTCACCTCGTAGCCCTTGAGGCCCGACTCGCTGACGGTCGGGATTTCGGGCGCAGCGTCGATGCGCTTCGGCGTGCTGACTGCAATCCCTTTGAAGCGGCCGTTTCTCATCTGCGGCAGGGCGGCGGCGACACTCCCGAACAGGACCTGGGTCTGGCCGGCGATGGTGTCGGTGATCGCGGGGCTCGTACCTTTGTACGGGACGTGCACCATTTTGATTCCCGCCATGTCGATGAAGAGCTCGGTCGCAAGATGGGTGATGCTGCCCTGGCCGCTCGAGGCGTAATTAAGGCTGTTCGGCTTCGCTTTGGCGAGTGCGATCAATTCCTTGACGCTCTTCACCGGCAGCGACGGGTGCACGACCACAAGGAACGGCCCCTGCGACATCTGGATCACCGCGGTGATGTCGTTCACCGGATCGAAATTGAGCTTGTAGAGGCTTGGGTTCACCGCGTAGCTGCCGGAGATCAGCGTGAAGGTGTAGCCATCGGGTGCGGACTTCGCGCCGACCTCCGCGCCGATCGTGCCGCCGGCGCCCGCGCGGTTCTCGACGATCGCCTGCTGGCCCAGCACCTCGCTCATCTTCTGCGCCGCAACCCGCGCGATGAAATCGGTGCCGCCGCCGGGCGCGAACGGCGCGATGATGCGGATTGGCTTGGCGGGATAGGCCTGGGCTGAGGCGAGGCCGGCAGCGCCAGCGCACAACAGCGCGCCCATGCTGGTGATCATGCGCTTCATATTTCCTCCTGTTGTAATCGCAAAAGAATAGTTTAAGTCTTCGGGCGGCAATTAATCCAGTTTCCGCGAGATTCGCCATGGCAGGACGAAGGCCAACGAGAGGCAAGGGGCGAATGAGGAGGGATGAGTGAACGCTTGGCGAGAGCCCTGTTCCAATTTTGACCGCTCTCCGCTTACCGCTTACCGTTCACCGTTCACCGCTCACCGCTGACCGTTCACCGTTCACCGCTCACCGCTCACCGTTCACCGTTCACCGCCCTCAGATTCCCCGCAGAATCGCCGCGCCCTTCGCCAGCGTTTCCTCCGACTTGGCGAAACAGAAGCGCAGTACCTTGTCGCAGTGCCCGTCGTGATAAAAAACAGACAACGGGATCGACGCGACGCCCTTTTCCTTGGTGAGCCGCACCGCGAGCTCGGTGTCCTTCTCGTCGGTGATCGCGTCGTAGGCGAGGTTCTGGAAGAACGTGCCGCGCGAGGGCAGCGGGCGGAAGCGCGAGCCCTCGATGCCGGCGAGAAAAAAGTCCCGTTTGCGCTGGTAAAACGCGGCGAGCGAGAGGTACGCATCCTGGTCCTGCATGTATTCCGCAAGCACGTGCTGCAGCGGCCCGTTGGCGACGAACACATTGAACTGGTGCACCTTGCGGAATTCCGCCATCAGCTCCTTCGACGCGAGCACGTAGCCCATTTTCCAGCCGGTCACGCTGTAGGTTTTGCCGAAGGACGACACGACGAAGCTGCGCTCGGCAAGCCCCGGGAACCGCGACACGCTCTGGTGCTGGCAGCCGTCGTAGATGAGGTGCTCGTAAACTTCGTCGCTGACCACCACGATGCCGGTGTCGCGCAGCATGCTTTCGAGCCCGCGCATGTCTTCCGCCGAGAACACGCTGGCGGTCGGGTTGTTGGGCGTGTTGATCACGATCATCCGCGTCTTCGGCGTGATCGCGCGCTGTACAGCCTGCCAGTCGATGCTGAAGTCCGGGTAGCGCAGACGCACGTAGACGGGTTTGCCGCCGTTTACCTCGACCGCCGGCGAGTAGCTGTCGTATGCCGGCTCGAAAAGTATGACCTCGTCGCCGGGCCGCACGAACGTCGTAACAGCCGTGAAAATGCCGTAGGTCGCGCCCGGCACGATGGTGACTTCGTGCTCGGGGTCGTAGGCCGTGCCGTAGAGCGCTGCCGCTTTTTCGGCAACGCGCTCGCGCAGCGCCGTCACGCCCGCCATCGGCGGATACTGGTTGAGCCCGGCGTTGAAGTACTTCGTGACGAGTTCGCGCAACTTCGGCGCGCAATCGAAGTCCGGAAAGCCCTGCGACAGGTTGATCGCGCCGTGCTCCTGCGCCAGCCGCGACATCACGGTGAAGATCGTGGTGCCGACGTTCGGCAACTTCGACGCGATGGCTTTCGGGTAAGCGGGCATGGCCGGCTGCGATCAGAAAAACACGAGTCTATCAGGAGTGCGAGGCATGTCGCGCGCCTGGGGCTGCCGCTCCGACAGCGCCTTGCAATCGTCGGCGTATTCCTGCAGGCGTTGCAGCGCGGTCTGGCGCTGGCCCGGCGTCAGCAGCCGGTCGACCGCAAGGTAGAACTGGATGCGCTTTTCGTAAACCTCGCTTGACAGCTGCTCGTATTCGGGCGCGCGGCCGTGTTCCCAATCGCGCAGCCAGGCCTGGAGCCTGGGTTGAAATTCCCGCTTGCTGGCGCGCAGCCTGAGCAGTTGCAGAAACTCCTGCTGGCGCCGGATCCGGTCTGCATGACGCAAATGCTCGATCAGCGGGATCGGGTCGAGCAGCGCCGCTATCTTTTCCTCTTGCTCCCAGGTCAGCCTGCCGGCCCAGTCCTCGATCTGGCGCAGCGTCTTCTTGAGCCGCGCGCGCTTGCGTTTCTCGACGTCGCCGTCGAGCTCGTTTTCGCTCGCAAATTTTCGATTGACCTTGTCATATCGTTTCCGCAGCGCCACGATCTGCTCGGGCGCAAGCGTCGCAAGCAGCTCGGCGGCGTCGGCCGCACCGCGGTCGACGATGATGCGATAGCGCGCCTTGAACCCGTCGACGAACCAGACGACGTGTTCGTGCTTGAGCCCGGGCTCCGCCTTCCTGACCGCGGTCTCGAGGAATGCCGCGTATTCGGGCAACTGTTCATAGCGGTGCCATTGCAGCAGCCGGTCGAGGCGCCGGTCGAGCTCGCGTTTCTGCTGCTCATCCAGATCGAAATAATCGTCGGCGCGCCAGGCGAGGATGATGTCGGCCTGGCGATAGCCGATGCGCAGCGCGCTGCATCCTGCGATCAGCGCGGCCAGCAGTAACAGCAAAACAAATCGGTGAAGGGTGAAGGGTGAAGGGTGAAAAGGGATAGGTAATGGGTGTGTTCCCCATTTCTCATTCCCCTTCGCCGGTTTACCGTTTCCCATTTCCCGTTTCTCAGAAGCCGAGGATCAGCTCGACCATGCGCTTGCGCAATCGTTCGTCTGGCAGCCGCCCGCTGCCGGCCTTGAGATTGTCGGTCATGTGGCGCGCCTTGCCGGTGCCCGGGATCACGCAGGTCACCGCCGGATGCGCGACGATGTACTTGAGAAAAAACTGCGCCCAGCTGTCGCAGTCGAATTCGGCGGCCCACGCCGGCAGCGCCTTGCCCTTGACCCTGCCGAACAACTCGCCGTGCGCGAACGGCCGGTTGATGATAACCGCGGTGCCGGTTTCCGCCGCCACGGAAAGCAGCCTTGCTTCCGCTTCGCGCTCGGCGAGCGAATAGTTGAACTGCGCGAAGTCGAAGTCGCGCGTCTTCAGCAGCCTCTCCAGTTCCGGGTAAGCGCCCGTGTGGTAATGGGTGACGCCGAGATAGCGGATTTTGCCGTCGCGTTTCCACGCGCGCAGCGTCTGCAGATGGGTCGCAAGATCGAGCAGGTTGTGCACCTGCATCAGGTCGATGCGTTGCGCGCGCAGCAGCCGCAGCGACGCCTGCATCTGGTCGATGCCGGACTGCCGGCCGCTCGTCCATACCTTGGTGGCAAGGAACAGCGACGGGTGCAGGCCGAGCCCGGCTGCGAGCTCGCCGACGCGCGCTTCCGCGCGTCCGTACATCGGCGAGCTGTCGACGACACTGCCGCCGCCCGCAACAAAGGTTTTCAGCGCCTGCCGCAGATCCGCCATCTCGGGCGCGTTCGGCGTGACGTCGAACACAACATACGTGCCGAGCCCGATCACCGGCAACAGCTCGCCGCTGTGCGGAATCGCGCGTTTGCGTTGTGCCGCGGTTTCGGCGGGCATGCCCGGCAGGCCAGTCAAAAGCGGAACCGCGGCGATCCATTGCGTCACGCGCCGGCGCCGCGCGTCGATCACCGGCGGGTTTGTGGTGCACGTCGGGTTGGGTTGCCATATCATATCAGAGTGGTCGCGCGCCCGTGGCCCATGTCTAATCATAGCAGGATGCAAAGCGGACACGAACATGCTCCATACGACCGCCTTCAAGAACGCGGTGGATCCGGAATAGAAAGCGCGGTAGTGAATAGAAGCTATCCCAAAAACAGCAACGGCCGATTAAACCACAGATAAACACGGATGAACGCGGATAAGGTCGACGCCAAGAGTCCCAATCATGGAAAACGTGCATTCCCCTGTGGTTAGCGCCGTGATTTCCGTGTGTCCTGCGGCCTGGGAACGCCTGATTTTTATCAGTGTTTATCTGCCATCATCTGTGGTTAGCCATTGCTAATCAGATTTTTGAGATGGGTTCTAATAAGGTGCTGCAGCAGTGGCTGGAACGAATAGTCGCGGTGCGTCCGGGCGAGATACGGGCGCTGCTCTGGTCGTTCGCCTATTTTTTCTGCCTGCTTGCCGCCTATTATGTGTTGCGGCCCTTGCGCGATGAAATGGGCATCGCGGGCGGAGTGCGCAACCTGCACTGGCTGTTCACCGCCACTTTCCTGGTAATGCTTGCCGCAGTGCCCGTGTTCGGGGCCGTGGTGGCGCGGCTGCCGCGCCGGCGTTTCATTCCGCTCGTCTATCATTTTTTCGTCGTGAATATCGCGATCTTCTGGCTGCTGCTGAGCTTCGACATCGGCAAATTACACGTCGCGCGGGTATTTTTCGTCTGGATCAGCGTGTTCAACCTGTTTGCCGTTTCGGTGTTCTGGTCGTTCATGGCCGATTTGTTCAGGAGCGAGCAGGGCAAGCGGCTGTTCGGCTTTATCGCGGCAGGCGGCTCCGCTGGTGCATTGATCGGTCCGGCGGTGACGGTATGGTTGTCGCAGCCGCTGGGTCCGGTCAATCTGTTGATTGTCGCGGCCGTGCTGCTGGAGGTCGCCGTCTTGTGCGCGCACCGTTTGGAATTCGCGGCGCCGCGGACAGCGGATGCATCGGGGCAGCCATCATCGGCCGTGCAGAGCACGGGAATCGGCGGGGGATGGTTCTCCGGCTTTCTCCTGGTTCTGCGCTCGCCTTATCTGGCCGGGATCGCGCTGTGGGTTTTCCTGCTGTCGCTCGCGGGCACGTTTCTCTATTTCGAGCAGGCGAATATCGTTGCTTCGGCATCCGATGATCCGGCGGTGCGCACGCGCATTTTCGCGACCATCGATCTCGCGGTGGGCGTGCTCACGCTGGTCGTCCAGAGTTTTGCGACGGGGCGCCTGATCTCGCGCTTCGGCGTGGGTCCAGCGGCGGCGTTTCTGCCCCTGGTTTTCGCGTTTGGGTTCGCGGTGCTCGCTGCGAGCCCCGTGCTCGCCGCCGTCATTGCGTTCCAGGCGGTGCAGCGTACCGCAAATTTTGCGATATCGAATCCGGCCCGTGAAGTATTGTTCACCGTGCTTGGGCGCGAAGAGAAGTACAAGGCGAAATACGTGATTGATGGCGTGGTGTTCCGCGGCGCCGATGCGGTGAGCGGCTGGTTGTTTACGGCATTGCGCACCGCCGGGCTGGATCTTTCGGCCATAGCTTATGCAACCGTCCCCGTCGCGGCCGGCTGGTTTATCCTTGCCCTGCTGCTCGGCAGAGCGCAGGAGCGCCGCGCACGGCGAACCGAATTGCTCACCACTGTTGATGTGGCACCATCTACGAATACAGCACGGCGGTGATTTGCAATTTTCCCTTCGCCCGCGGTAAATTATTCGCGGCCGTTCGCGCCAAAGCGCTGCCCGAATGAGCGCGGGATTTCGACGCGACAAGCTGGGACCAGTTCTTTCTCACGCACCTGCCCGACCATGAGGTCGTGACGGGCGTGCTTATGGTTAAGCATTGCTTCTGGCAACAATCTGCATCAGTTCCCCGATGTCGTTCAAAGACTCCAGATTGGCAATGAGTTCCAGGCAGCGGTCCGCAGCCTTCGGGGATAAGACTGATGAGGCACAATTCCTGAACTTGGAGGTAAGCTCCTCCGAGCTCAAAGGGTTTGAAAGATAACCCCTTGGTAATGGAATTTCGCGGTAGTACTCTCTGCCGTCTTGCAGCTTGACTTTCACGGCATGCATCTCATCCATCGTATATTTTATTCCCGGTTGGGCAACCAGTTTCACCTTCAGGATTAACGCCTGGACTTTGCGCTCTGCCACCGCTTCGTCGGTGAAGTGTTTGTAACCCACCTCACCATCGAGGAGGGCCCTGGCCACACAGTAGTGCAGGCTATATTTGGCCTGTAGACCGGTCTTGGGGCGGGCGTGCAGGAAATCTCCCACTAATGGAAGGTGGCATTCGATCTCTGCCACCTCCTCGGGACTAAACTTGTACTCCTTCAAGAGACTGAGAACACCATCTATTGAGCGATGCGTTATGCCGGTACACGGATAGGGTTTAATGCCGCTCTCGATGGCCATGCGCCACGATGTCCCCAGCCCTTTAGTCGCCTTGTCAGCATCCCAGTCCTCTCCCGTTGCCACGCGAGAGAAGCCTATCGGGCCTTCCAGGATGGTGTCGTTGGCAGTAAATCCTTTTTGTGCCAATAACCCCGCCACAACCCCATTGCTTGCACCTCTGCCGGAATAAAGAGGCTTGGCATCGCGGCCCCAGTTGGCTGCCAATCCAAATGCCGACGCAGCCGCTATGCCAATCGCCGTTCTGGTCTGCTGATTGTCAAGGTTGAGTATTTTCGTTGCGGCGGCCACCGATGCGAAACTGCCCGTTCCGACAGTAGCGTCAATTCCTCTCGCCGCCATCTTTGCCGAAGTCGCGGCACCGACCGCAGCCCCTGCTTCCCAACCCAGAATGTATGCCTCCAGCGCGTGCTTGCCCGAGATTTTGTTTCGCTCCCCCAAAGCGAGAACTGCCGGCAAGAGGGGCCCGCTGGGATACGCAGCCCAGGTCATGCCATGGTCGCCGTATTCGTCGACGTGAGCCATAGTGCCATTAGCCAGGGCGGCCTGCGCAGCCGACGTCTTGAAGCCGGCACCAATAACCGTGGCCTCAGGTTTGCCGCCACATTCCTCAACGTATTCGGTGATCATCTTGCCCACACGGTGGCCGCAGCCCGACAGGATATTTCCCAAAGTATCCAAAAAACATTTCTTGGCTTCAACCACTGCTTCCTGTGGGATTTGATTAAAGCTTGTGGTAACCACAAAATCGCTGATTCTGCCTGTACTCATTATTACTCCCATGATTTGTCATGCCGTTTGGTCTTGCTACCAATTTCGGCACGTCGATCGCGGAACATCCGGCTTTTAATCTGCGCTCGCTCCGGATTGTTTTGCCACTTTTGCCCATTTGATAATTTCAGCTTTGATGAAAGCCGCGAATTCATCAGGTGTACTGCCAACCGGATCTGCTCCCTGCGCCACCAGGCGATCCCTGACATCAGGAAACTTGAGAAGTCTGAATGTCTCTTCATAGAGCTTGGCCACGACTTCCCTCGGTGTGCCAGCCGGTGCTAGGAAACCTCGAAATCCGGTGACGCTGTATCCGGGAAATCCAGATTCCGATACGGTCGGAACGTCTGGCAAAAGGTCCGAACGTTTGAGGCTCGTCACCGCTAATGCCTTCAGCTTTCCGGCCTTCACGTGAGACAGTCCGGAAGACATCCCCGGAAGGGATGCATCGACCTGTCTTCCCAAGAGGTCGGTTATCGCTGGCGCATCTCCCTTGTAAGGCACATGCACAGCGTCAAATCCTGCGAGTGTTTTGAGTAGCTCCATCCCTAGATGGCCAGCCTGTCCTGTGCCTGGAGAAGCGTACGTGAGTCCGCCTTTCTTCGACTTTGCGAACGCGATCAACTCTTTGACCGTTTTCGCCGGCAAAGAAGGATGCACGACAAGGATATAAGCCGCCGCATCGACTTGCGTAATCGGTGCAAAGTCCTTTACAGTGTCATATGGGAGCTTGCGATAAAGACTGGGATTGATTACGTGGCCCGCTGGCACCATCAGCAGCGTATAGCCATCAGGTGACGCCTTGGCCACAAGCTCTGTCGCGATAGTCCCGCCCCCGCTCCCGCGGTTATCGATAATCACCTGCTGTCCAAAGGCGGCCCCAAGACTTTGTCCGACTATCCGCGATACGAAATCGAGTGCGCCGCCTGGGGGGGCTGCCACAATAAGCCGAATGGGTTTGTTCGGGTAGGACTGCGCTAACGCTGCACCGTCAATGGGCGCGTACAGGACTAACGGGAAAACAGCACACAATTGCCGCAACAAGCGGTTACCGATCTTCATTTCTCCTCCTTTATCTCAGTGGTGGGAGTTGTCGAAGGTTTTCGCCCTTTTTCTAGTCCACTCTCGAGGTCCTGTCAAGGAGCTGGTCGCGCTCGCGAAATCGAAACCCGGCCAGCTCAACTACGGCTCCGCAGGCAACGGCTCCGTAGCCCACTTTTCGGCGGAGCAATTCAAGGCGCTCGCCGGCGTCAACCTCGTGCACGTCCCGTACAAGGGCTCCGGCCCGTCGGTGACCGACCTCGTCGCAGGCCGGCTGCACCTCATTATCGAAAATCTGCCGGTCACGCTGCCGCACGTTCGGGCGGGGAGGCTC
>JACQOI010000301.1 GCA_016202615.1 Betaproteobacteria bacterium | reverse complement strand
GATTAAGGGCTTCGCGATGGACGACGCGGTGCTGACCGGGGTCGAGACGCGCACCTCGTCGCCGATCCGCATCACACGCGATCGGCGTTACCGGAGCCTCAACACGCGCGGGCTTTATCCCGCGGGCGAAGGCGCCGGCTACGCCGGCGGGATATTATCCGCCGCAGTTGACGGCATAGAGGTTGCCGAAGCGGTGGCACAGGCTATCCTCGATGCGGTGGAAATACATACATGACCCCCCACCTCAGTCCTTGTATGTTAACAAGTGGTATGTTCATGGTGTTTTACCGAATGAGTCCGGTAGACCGTCTTAGGTCCTTGTATGTTAACAAGTGGTATGTTCATGGTGTTTTACCGAATGAGTCCGGTAGACCGTCTTAGGTCCTTGGGCAGAAGAAGCCCGTGGGGGAGCAAGGGTCGCTGGACTCGTAGTCTTGTCAAACCCGAACGGTTGCCTGAGCCGAGTAATCGAGCTCGCATCTTCGCAAGGAAGGGATAACAGGAGAACGCCATGAAAGAGCCACGTAAAGTTATTGGCATAGATGTCTCGAAATCAACCTTGGATTGCGCATTGGGCAATAGCAAAGAGCGCTTCCACGTTAACAACGACGAAGCGGGCATGGTAACGCTGCTGGAGCGGGTACGCGCGCTGGCGCCCGATTTGATCGTCATGGAGGCCACCGGTGGTTTCGAGACCGCCGCGGCCACCGCGCTGTTGAGTGCCGGGTTGCCGGTCGCCGTAGTCAATCCACGGCAAGTGCGCGACTTCGCGAAGGCCACCGGGCGTCTGGCAAAGACCGATCGCATTGACGCTGAAATCATCGCCGCCTTTGGGCTCGCCGTCGAGATCCGGGTCAGCCCCCTGCCGGACGCCGACAGCCGGGCATTGGCGGCCCTGCTCACGCGGCGCACGCAGCTCATCGCCATGCGCACCCAGGAGTGCAACCGCCTAGCGCTCGCGCCTGCGACGGTGCGCAAACCGCTCAAGGCGCATATCGCCTGGCTTGAGGCGGCCATCGCCGCGCTGGATGTGGATCTGACCGCCAAACTCAGGAGCGCACCGGCCTGGAAGGCCAAAGAGGACCTGCTGCGCTCGCTCACCGGTATCGGGCCCGTGAACAGCCGCACCATGCTGGTGGCATTGCCGGAGTTGGGACGGCTCAACCGCCGGCAGATCGCGGCTCTGGTGGGCGTTGCGCCGTTTAATCGCGATAGTGGCACGCTCAAAGGCCGGCGCACGATCTGGGGTGGACGTGCCCAAGTGCGCAAACTGCTGTACATGGCAGCGACGAGCGCGAGCCAACACAATCCGATCATCAAGGCCTTCTACGAGCAGTTGACTGCGCGCGGCAAGCCGCACAAGGTCGCGATCGTCGCCTGCATGCGCAAAATGCTGACAATTTTGAACACCATGGTCAAAACCAATACCCACTGGAACCCCAACTTCAAGGTCGCTTGACCCACAAAACTCTTGACAACGAACACGGTTGCTCCCCCACAAGGGGGGAGGAAGTTTGCGGGCTCCCCCACAAGAGGGGAGGAAGCTTGCGGGCTTTGCTCTGCGGGCCTCTGCGTCCGCCGCGTCCTCGGCGTCGGGCGTTTGAATGGGTCAAAATGATGGCATTCAGCTCCAGCCGATTATCGGACAACGCAGGGATATGAATACGCTAGATCAGGCCAAAGAGCTGTTCTTGACTGCGCTGCAACATCAGAACCAGGGTGAGCTGGAGCAGGCCGAGTCGTTGTACCGGAAAGCGCTGGAACTGGCGCCGGACCGTCCCAGCGTCATCAACAATCTGGCCGCCGTCCTGCTGCAGTTAAAGCGCTACGGCGAAGCCAAATCGTGGTGCGAAAAACTTCTGGCGATGGATCCACGGAACGTCATCGCCTTGCTCAATTTCGGGAACTGCCGGTTGCTGCTGCACTCGGCGGAAGAAGCCCTGAAGTGTTATGACGATGCGCTTGCCATCGATCCGCGCTATGTGGAAGCGCTAAACAGCCGCAGCAAAGCGCTGATGGACCTCGGCCGGCCCGCCGAGGCGCTCGCCAGTTGCGACCAGGCCCTGGCCATCCAGCCGGACCGTGCCGAAGTGCTCAGCAACCGCGGCGGCGCCTTGGAGGGGCTCAATCGTCACGCAGAAGCGCTGGCGAGCTACGACCGGGCGGTGGCAGTCAACCCTGACTACGCCGAGGCATACTACAACCGCGGCAATGTCCTGCGGAACCTCACGCGGCATCAGGAAGCGCTGGCGAGTTACGGCCGTGCGCTCACGATCAAGCCCGACTATGTGGAGGCCCACTGGAACGAAAGCCTGTGCCGATTGCTGATCGGCGATTTCGCAAAGGGCTGGGAGAAGCACGAGTGGAGATGGCGGAACGAGCAAGGCCGGATAACAAGGAGGGACTTTCCGCAGCCGCTGTGGGACGGAAAATACGTGGATGGCGTGCTGCTTGCGTGGGGGGAGCAGGGGCTGGGAGAGCAGATTCTGCATGCCGGCATGCTCGATGAGCTATGCCGGCGGGCGAGGCGGCTGGTGGTCGAGGTGGACCCCAGGCTGGTGAATTTGTTCAGGCGTTCATTTCCCGCAATGGAAGTGGTCGCGCAGCGCGGGAATTACGGCGCGATCGGCATCGACGTTCATGTCCCAATGGGCAGCATCGGCCGGTATTTCCGGAACCGGTGGGAGGATTTTCCGCTGCGCAAGACCGGATATCTTGTTGCGGACGGCGAGTTCTCGATCGGCCTGCGCAAACGATTAGCCGGGAACGGGCGCCTGGTGGTAGGACTTTCCTGGTTCAGTAAGATGAACCGCGTTGGCGAAGACAAAAGCGTTCCCCTGCGTGAATTCGGGCCGATACTCAGACTGCCGGGGACAGGATTCGTTGATCTTCAGTATGGAGATACACGCGACGAACGAAGCGCGGTGGGGAAATTGACCGGCGCACAACTCATTCACGTCGACGAGGTCGATAACGAACTCGACATCGATGGCTTGGCGGCGCTGATCAGCGCCTGTGACGCCGTGGTGACCGTCAGCAATACCACGGCCCATATTGCAGGCGCGGTCGGTAAACCGGTTTACCTTCTGTTGCCTCATGCGCTGCCAACGCACTGGTACTGGCATATCGACCGCGACCGCAGTCCCTGGTATCCCACCGTCCGGCTGTTCAGGCAGCCCGCGGCCGGGGACTGGGATAGCGTGATTCGGCGAGTGGCGGAAGAGCTTGCGCGATCGACAAAATCGACGCGGGCATGCGGCTAGCAGCCTGACGCAAGAAAGGATCGCCGCTCCGCCGGAAGCGGGCGGCTGGTTCCCCCCATAGATGGACGCCCCCGG
>JACQOI010000245.1 GCA_016202615.1 Betaproteobacteria bacterium | reverse complement strand
TCGCTTGCATATACCCCAAGCACCTGAATTCACCCGTTTTTTATTGTCGGTGTCCGGCGACAATTGATCGAGTTGCGCCCCGCGCGTGGATTGCGCGCGCGGCCCTTCGCGCCCCACCCGCAGCTCACGGCGCAGCGCGTGCTGCTCAGCAATGCCGACTGGAGCGAAGCCGTGCCCATGTTGTCTGCCGAGGAGATCGAGTTTTCGATCGGTCTGCCCGCCCTGGCGCGTGGGCGCGTGGTATTTCCAGACGTCCGGCTCAAAGCGCCAGTCGTGTTGCTGCAGCGTGACCGCGACGGCCGGCGCAACTGGATCCTGCATCCGTCGCAGCAGACCACTGCCGCATCGCCCGAGATAATCAGGATCCGCGTTGACAGCGAGCGGCGCTGGCGGCAGGCTGCTCACGCTGCTCGACACACGCGCACCGTATCCGTTGCGCCTGAAGTCAACCATTGGCGGCACGTCGATCAACGCGGAAGGCGTCGTTTACGGCATCGCCGCGCTAAATGCGGTTGACGTGCGATTTGAAATCGCGGGCAAGAGCCTCGCGGCTCTCTCCGACCCGCTGCACATCGTGCTTCCGCAGACCGGGCCCTATCGCCTCGCGGGCCGTCTCGAGCAACATGCCGGCGTGTGGGAGTTCCGGCGCTTCCGTGGCACGACGGGACGCAGCGATTTGAGCGGTGATTTCAGCGTTGACGTGACGGGCGTGCGACCTGTGTTGCGCGGCGACTTGAGATCATCGTTGCTCGATATCGCGGATCTCGGCGGATTTGTAGGCGCCGATCCTGGCTTCGGCCTCGACAAACCCACTTTGTCCCTGCGCGCGGGTACTGCGCTGTTGCTTGGTGTGGTGAATCCTCTCGCCGCGCTGTTGCCGTTGATCGAGACCGGCCCCGGCAAGGACAGCAACTGCGCGCAACTTGCAGCTTCGCTCACCGCCACCGGGCGTCAGGCTGGGGCGGCCGCGAGCGTTCCGCACCCGGGTCGGAAAAGGTCTTCATCACCTAAAGCCTGATGCGGATAGGCAACCGGTACAACCAATTCGACAATCGGATCAACCGGGCATAATCCCTCTCGCAAAAGCTGCAGAAAATACTGTACCCCGCATTTATTCGCTTGCTCGCAAGCCTCAATCAGCTCGCGGCTGATCTCAAAATACCGGCGCTCCCCTAGCTTTCGCGTTCGCGAGCCCCAACGTCGGCCGCGGTGCCGCGTGTCGGGTTCCAGCGACGGCCTAAGTTTTTGACGGTGCTGTGTTTTCGCGGGCGTTGCCGCGCCGCTGTGGTCGATCGGCGACAGTTTCCACCGTGGCAATAGTTCACAGCCGTTCCGTAACCAATTGTTTTTACGCCACAAACCTGTCCTGGAATGCTGATTGCACGAGATCGGATGACGCCACAGGCATGAAAGCCGAACGGAGGTGACCCGATGCTCAACTACGAATTTCGATACGACGACGGAATCCTGGTGCTGAAACCCGATGGTCCGCTAGCGGCGGCAGATTTCAGTACGCTGGTGAGCCACGTCGATGCCTATCTCAATCGGCATGGCACGCTACGCGGGGTGATGATTCAGGCCCGCGAGTTTCCGGGCTGGAAGGACTTCGGTGCGCTCGTCGCGCACCTGAGGTTCGTCAGGCTGTACCACCGGAGAATCGAGAAAGTCGCGGTAGTCTCGGATGGCAGCTTCGCGACGCTCATACCCGATATCGCCGACCACTTCGTCCACGCGAAAGTCAAGCACTATAACCCCGCGCATGCGGACGCAGCTTGGGACTGGCTCATCGCACGCGGTCGCGCGTGGATACGCAAGGGGGCATAACGCAAGGAGGTCGGAATGGAAAACTTCCGTTCGATTTTGGCGGCGATGATCGCTGCCGCGACGCGAGAGTCCACGGCGGGCACCACAGGGGCTGGCGTTGGCATCCTGAGTCCGGCCGGTAGCTGCCGGCGCACTGCTGCCGCTACCTGCGCTGAAGCGGGATCGTCCATGCAGGCCACAACTCGTACTGCGGGATCGGTCAACTCGTAGAGTTACCTTCAGAGTCGCCAAACCTCGCGGCAACCTTGGTCTTTTTCGTGGGATCGCAACTCCCGAATCACTTCGCCCTCGATTACGTGCCCGTCCGGCGGCCGCTCGCGCATCTGCTTGCGTAGGTCCCGCGTCCTCCACCACAGGTAGCCCCAGACCAGCAGCCCGCCCGTCACCACAACTGCGAATACGAGCACCGACAACATGAATGCCATGGCGAGCAGCACGGCACTCAATGCAAATGCCACCGCCTTGCTCAGCGAGCTTGGCGAATGCATGCAAAAACGCGCATTACTCCCGGTGAGTCCCGGTCGCTCTTGATCAATTCGCATCAAATTCCTCGCCGCAGTTGCCAGTGCGAACCGGCTTCGTCCACGCATCGTAAGGCATTGGTGCGGTCCCGGGACGGTTTAGGTCGGCGACGACCAGCGTAGGCGCAGTCGCCGAGCAACGGCTTCCAATTCGCCCTTCTCATGGGCGCGCCAACAGTACTCAAGGCGATGCACAGGCTCGTCACGAAGATCCCGTCGAAGGTGACGGCGCGCTAATCGGCATGGCTGACCGCTGCTTCGCGGTTGAATTTGGAACGACTACCGCGCGCTCCCGGACGGTGGGCGGGGCCGCCACGGTTCGATGACCCGGCCTCGGCGCCACGCGCATCGCGATGACGTTCTCCAGCAGCGGCTGCGCCTCTCGTATCCGGCCTCGGTGCGGCATCGCGCGCTTCCGGCCGGCTGCCTTTCGGCGCTTGATTGTCGCGCAGGCGCGCATGCGTCTCGCCGGCGCGTATTTCAGGCTGTTTTTCCTGGTGGCTCGGCGCAGCCCGTGCCGGCGCGGGTTCGTTACCGCGGAAATCGCGCCGCGCGTCGGCCGCTGTGCCGACATTGGTGAATTTTTTACTCAGCGCGGCGACCCGGTACGGCGCGCCGCGGCGGTGCGCCGGATCATGTCGCCACACGCCCGCTGCAACGTTCACGTTGCGCGTGAGGGTGGTGTTTGTCACGTTGACCTGGCGGTTCACGATCACTGTCTCGTTGTAATAGTAGTTGTTCACGTTCACGACCCGCGCGTGGTGCTGGTGCCAGTCGAAAGCACCGAAGAAGAATCCGAAGGAGATGCCGATACCCGTGCCCCACGCAAATCCCACGTATCCCGGGCGCACGTAATAGCCGGGCCACGGCGCCCAATACACCGGCGGATAGGCCGGCCACCACCACGGCCCGTAAATCACGAACGGGTCGTAATATGGCACGTACACGACCTGCGGGCTTACGGGTTCAATCGCGATGACCCGCCCTTGCCGATCCACCCGGATCTGGCCGTTCGGTCTCAGGTTCCCGGCGGCATACGCCCTGTGCCGCAGGTCCTGAACCGTGTCCATGACTTGCGATTCCTGCGCGAGGAATGCGTCACCGAGGCGTTCAGTCCACTCGAGCTTCTGGTCCATCATCGCAAGGATTTGCGGAAACGCGACGAGCGATTTGACACTGGGATCCCAGTCCTTGTCGGCAACCGCCCTCACGGCCGGGTCGCCGCGAAGCCCTGGGCGAGCACGCGACCAGCGCGCCGCCTCGACGACCTCGAGCGGATAGGTCGACGCCATCAGAATCTGTGACAGCAGCGGGTCGGGGTAAAGTGCGATCGGCGCCAGCATCTGGTCGAGTTCCTGCTGCGTGAATGCGGGCCTCGCGTAACCCTGCCCGAATGCGGCCGGCTGGAACGCAATCAATACCGAGAATAACAACACGAGCAGTCTCGGCAGCGCGTATCGGTTAATAAGTGTTCTCATAAAACCTCCTCGGGCGGGCTGACCGCACCGACGGCCCTTTGCGCACGTCAAGGTTCGAGCGCGCGGGCGCACGGCTTCGGATCGGCATCACGGTCAATTCCAATGCCGCTTGTGCCAGCCCCTACGGTGTCCGCCATGAGCTCGCCAGCCCCACGGCGCGGGCTCGTAGTAAACAACCGGCGGCGGCGCGTAATAGACCCGCGGCGGCGGAACGTAGTAAACCGGCGGCGGCGCCACATACGTGTAGCCCGGCGCGCCGATGAACAAGCCGAAGCTGATACGGTCATGCGCAGCCGCCATGCCGCTCGCGGCGGCAAGCACTGCGCCAATCAACGAGATAATTAAGATAATCAGTTTGCGTTTCATAATCACCCTCCTTCTTCGCCTTCGGGCGTGCGCAACATCGAGCAACATGCGCTCACGCGGTTGCGTTCTGCCCTTGTTGGTTTGACCCGATCGCGTTGGGAAGAAATTCCTCGAAAAAAGTAACAATGTGTTACGGCGGGCCATCAAGAAACCACTTTGTCCGGCCGCGGCCGCCGGACCGTCGTCGCTTCGAGATACAAGCGACATGCATACCGGATATCGCAGTCAACGCAAATTCAAGCGGTTATTTATCCGGACGGAACGTCTTATCCAGTCGTGCCGGCCGACATACAGGTTGCTACCCCATCACTCGTCAGCCGTCACTGGGTCACCTCGGTCTTCCGAGATCAGAGGGTCGCGACGTCGTGGCGCGTGGCGAAACTCGCCAGGATCACCGCCACCAGGCTCGTCACGAAGATCCCGTCGAAGGTGCCCGCGCCGCCAATCGAGGCGATCGGCGCGCCGAGACCCTGAATATTCCCAAGATTCAACAGATCTGCGCCGATCAGCGTCCCAAGACTTCCGCTGACATACGCGAGCGGCGCGGCGTAACGGCGGGATAGAGCGAGTGCCGCGACGGCCGTCGCCAAAGGCGGGACGAAAACGGGCATCGCAATACCCAGACCCGGTACCGGCTCGGCCAGCGAATAACACACCGCTGACACGATCGCGACGGCAAGTAGGCTCAGTCCGTACAACCCGTTTTTAACGATCAGATACAGCGACAGAAGAATGGGAATCACGGCGCCTCCTACGTTTATGGCAAGCACCGTAGCGGGCAACTCCTGCATCAGCGGGATTACGTAATCGACGCCGAAATAGCTCACCACCGCGGGGACCGCCGAGTGCCGTTCTGGCAGATAGGCGATCGGGATGTTGATGTAGCTCAACAGCAGCGAAAGCAGGAGCGCCGTGACCATGACCCGGGGTCCGACACCCATGCGAACGGAGGCGTATCTCAGGATTTTTCCCGCGATCATGCCGGCGATCAGAAAGAACAGCACGATCAGCAGCAGCAGGAATGGCAGCGTGACGGGAAAGTACTGCAAGTTGGGATCGGGCATCGCGGCAGGCTCCAAAGCGATAAGAATGTGTTTCAGGTGCACGGCGTTGACGAGCAAGGCATCCCCTAATCAGGCGCCCAATAATCCTCGACCGAATCTGCAACGTAGTCAGCCGGAAGCGGGAAATCGCTCAAGTCCTTGGTAAAAGCAGCGCTCAGGAACGAATCCATCCACCAAAAAACATCGTACTCGCAGTAGGCACGCCAGTATTTCGGTTCGAAATTGCACAGCGACTGCAAGTCGTGGAATCGCGGCCAGATGACCTCGTTGGAGAAACCGTAATAGAAGTCGTGCACTTCCTCCGCCGTCAAGTGCACCGGTTGCAGGG
>JACQOI010000244.1 GCA_016202615.1 Betaproteobacteria bacterium | reverse complement strand
GGCACGAAGTCGCGCACCGTATCGTAGTTGAGCTTGCCGTACATCGCCGGCACCACCGCCATGACGGTTTGCGAGCCGACCAGCAGCGTGTAGCCATCCGGCGCGGACTTCGCCACGATTTCCGTGCCGATGATGCCGCTTGCGCCAGGACGGTTGTCAACGATGAAAGACTGCCCCACGCGCTCGGTCAGTTTCTGCGCCAGAACGCGTGCAGCAACGTCGGTTCCGCCGCCCGGGGCAAACGGAACCACGATGCGCACCTGCCTGGTAGGATAGGTCTGGGCGGCGGCCGCGCTCGCGCAGAACGCGAGCACCAGTCCGAGCAACTGCAACTTCGATGATGGCGAGTTTTGCATTGGCGTCTCCTTTGGCAACGACTGGCCCGTCACGTGGTACAGCGAGCTATGAGATGGATTTGCGTGTTGTCCCTAGCTCCAATAGAAAGCGCAGGATCGCACGATCAAACGTACGCTAAGCTAACTTGCGCGGAAAGTCAACGCGCTTGCCATCGCGTTTTGAGAGCACGTAATCCGTCCGGTCGTAAGCCGGGCTCCCAAAAGGGGGCGAAGCATGAGATGGACAGATCTGCTACCCCATTCGGCACTTAATTCCTCTCAGGCGGGGAGCTTTGCGAGAAGCTCTTACGGATTCACGTATTCAATAGAATTGTTTTACAATGCGATCCTTCCTCGGGAGTCTTTATGACCAAAGAACGTGGCGGAAGTCTCATCTTTCTTGCAGCGGGAATTTATGGATTGGTCTTTTCCATCGGGCTTCCTTTGGGTCAATGGAACGAGCCCGGCCCGGGCGTTTTTCCTCTCGCCGTTTCGATTCTGCTCTGCGTTTCAGGTATCTTGTGGTTCATCAGTGGAAAGGCGAAGGGGGAGAAAAAGGAGACCGTTGGCTGGCGGGAGTTCGCACGGAAATTCGTTACGCCCGCCAAAATTGTAGGGCTCACGGCGGTATTCATCCTTGCCCTTGAACCCGTGGGATACCTGTTGACATCAATGCTCTATCTCTTTGTCCTTTTTCTCTGGGTGGGCCGATACAGGTTATGGACTGCTGCTGGGCTTGCCATCGCCTTTGGGGCTGGAAGCTGGCTCTTTTTCGGAAAGCTGCTGAGCACGTCGTTGCCAAAGGGTTTTTTGCCTTTCTGAGCTCCTTGAGGAAAGGTTTGAGATCGGGAACTGAGGAACATCCATGGACGTTCTGAACAATCTGATCGACGGGTTTCAAATCGCGCTGACCTTTAGAAACATCTATCTCTGCTTCATTGGAGTTTTGTGGGGAACAATGGTCGGGGTTCTGCCCGGCATCGGGCCCCTCGTCGGAATTACCCTTCTCATCCCTGCTACTTTTGGTATGGATGCAACCGGTGCGATCATCATGCTGGCCGGGATTTACTACGGGGCCATGTACGGCGGTTCGACCACATCCATCCTTATGAACATTCCTGGCGAAGCTGCTTCCGTCGTCACCTGTCTTGACGGCTACCAGATGACTCGAAAAGGACGCGGGGGGGCCGCTCTTTTTATCGCTGCATGGGGTTCCTGGATCGGCGGCACGCTGGGCGTCGTGGCCCTCATGTTCCTGGCCCCTTTCCTGGCCAGTTTTGCGACGAAGTTTGGGCCGCCTGAGATGTTTGCCCTGCTTCTGATCGCTTTCACGATGCTGGGGTCCTTGGGGAAAGGCTCCTTCTTCAAAAGCGTGCCCATGATTTTTCTGGGCCTGTTGCTCGGCACGGTCGGGATGGATCCTCTCACCGGGACCATGAGGTTCACCCATGGTATCGACGACTTCTACGACGGCATCGGCCTCCTTCCCGTGGCGATAGGGGCCTTTGGGATCGGGGAAGTCCTCCACTCGGCCGAAGAAAATCTGGTTCGAATCGTCCACAAGGTCAAACTTCGGGAACTTTTGCCCACTCGAGAAGAACTCCGTGCCTCTTTGGGTCCCATCATCCGGGGAACGGGCATTGGCTTCATCATCGGCCTCATGCCGGGTTCCGCCCATGTGCTGTCGAGTTTCGTCAGTTATGCGGTTGAGAAGCGTCTGGCAAAAAGGCCTGAAGAATTCGGCACGGGGCGCATCGAAGGGGTGGCGGGGCCCGAGACCGCCAACAACGCAGCGTCTCAGAGTGCCATGATCCCGTTTCTTGGGATGGGTATCCCCACAGGACCAGCCACGGCCGTCATGATGATCGCCTTGCTGATCCACGGTGTTCGCCCGGGGCCACTTTTCATCACGGAACAGCCCCTGGTCTTCTGGGGCCTGGTCGCAAGCATGTATATCGGCAACGTAATCCTCCTCATCCTGAACCTTCCCCTTGTCGGCATTTTCGTCAATGTGCTCAGGATCCCTTTCCGTATCCTGTTTCCCCTCATGTTGCTGATCTGCCTGGTCGGGACCTATGCGGTAAACCAAAGCGCCGTCGAGATGAGGATACTTCTGGTTTCCGGAGTTATGGGTTACGTCTTTAAGAAACTCGATTTCGATATCGCTCCCTTCATCCTCGCCATGCTCCTCGGGCCCACCCTCGAAAATGCCTTGCGGTGGTCACTGATGCGGAGTGCAGGATCTTTTGTCATATTTTTTAAGAGCCCTATCGCCTTTACGCTGATTGTAGTATCCTGTCTGTTGCTCATCTGGAACATTTACAGAGCCGCAAGACCCAAGAAGGCCTGGGAGAAGGCCCTCGAAGAAGAATGATGAAGAGGCCCGGCCCACCCATCGCGGAAAATTAACATGAACAATTCATAACAGGAGGAAACAGCCATGAAAACGAGGACCATTTGTTTGAGCTTGCTTGCCGCCTTATCTCTGGTCATCGTGAGTGCTTCTTTTGCGGCCGATTACCCGACGAAACCCATCAACCTGACCGTCGGCCAGGTACCGGGAGGAAACACGGACACTCAGGCCCGGACGTTCGCCGACACTGCCGGTAAGATCCTGGGACAACCGGTCGTCGTGGTCAACAGATCCGGCGCCACCGGGATGGTGGGAGCAACGGCAGTCGCCCAGGCCACGCCCGACGGATATACGCTGCTGGTAATGTCCAAAGAGCTGGTTTTGTACATGGGGTGGCAAATTGCCAATGACCGCAAGACTCCCGTCACCCGGCGTGATTTCGTCACTATCGGCCTCCTCTCGGGGGGAGGGCCACTGCTCGTCGTTCCCGCGGATTCGCCCTACAAAAGCCTGGATGACTTGATCGCCGATGCGAAGGCCAAACCCGGTCAGTTGGCCTACAGTTCTGCCGGCCTCTATGGGTCGACTCACCTGCCGGGAATAATTTTTGAGAGAGCCTCGGGATTGAAATTCCGCCATATCCCCTCTGGCGGCGGAGGTCCTGCCGTGACGGCTGCCGTGGGCAAACACGTCGATTTCACCTTCTCTTATCCTGCCGTTGCACTTCCTCTCATCCAGGGCAAGAAATTGAGGGCCCTTGCCGTCATCCAAGCGAAGCGACTGAGAGCCGCCCCCAATTTTTCTACCCTCAAGGAACTGGGGATCGATGCCGAATTCTCCTCATGGATAGGTGTCGTGGCGCCAGTGAAAACCCCGAAGCCTGTTGTGGATAAGCTCAGAGCTGTGCTGAAGGAGGTTGTGGGAAGCAAGACCTTTGTCGACAGGATTGAAACCATGGGCGCTGAGATTAATCCCCTGGTCGGGGAAGGGATGGCGAAATTATGGAATGTCGAAGCGGCGAAAATAGCCGAACTTTACGCAGAGATTAAGAAAACTGCCAAATAAGTTTGGGAGCGGCTGCACAAAATTCCCGTGAGCGGAAACGGAAGATAACCGCTGCAACTCGCATTCCTTGTCACGGGTGTTTAGTTTAAAAAAGCAAGGTCCACTATGAAGCGGGAGGTATCCAATGAAGACTGAAGGTTCCACGGTTGGCGGGACGGGTGTTGCCAGTTTGGAGGTCATGAACCCTGTGGCTCAAATAGAGGAAGGCAGCGTGCGGCCAGCCGCGCGGCTTAAAGACCTCGCCGGCAAAAGGATTGCGTTATGGTGGAATAAGAAGCCGGGCGGCAATTTCGCGGTTGACCGGGTAGCCGAACTATTGGCGAACCGTTACCCGGGGATAGAGCTTAGAAGGTTTTCATATCCGTTCCCCACCAATCCAGCGGCGCTTCAGGAAGTTCTGGATAGTAAATGCGATGCCGTCATCGGTACGAGCGGTGACTGAGGGTCGTGCACATCCTGGCTTGCCCAGGATATGGTTTGGTTTGAGAAGAATGGCATTCCAACCGTGAATCTTTCAGCGGAGCGATTCCTGCATGATGCTCAGATAAGCGGCAGAGCGTTCGGCTATAAGAGCGCGTTGCTCCCTACCTTGTCATTTCCACATGGATTTACGAATTTTTCTCCCGAAGATGTGCATCAGATGATAGATGAGCACATTGACGCGATAATCCGGGGACTGCTCGAAGAGCCTCAGAAGCAAGAGGCCGCCAAGAAGGAAACGGAGAGGCTGGTATTTCAGGGAACGGACCGCCTTGAATGCTGGGGGGAGATGAACCAGTTCTTTCTGGGACGTGGCTGGGGTGATGGATTTCCCATTGTCCCCGCGGTGGCGGAGAAAGTTGGGCAAATGATAGAGCGTAGCAAGAGAAAGCCCGACGAAGTTATCAGTGTGCTGGCGCCGGGGAACGGGTTAGCCACGGTGGAAAAAATCGCTATCAACGCGGTTATGGCAGGCTGCCTGCCGGAGCATTTACCGGTATTGATTGCCGCAGTAGAAGCTATATCGGACCCCAAATTCGTTCTGAGGATAGTCGCCATGTCTACCGGGCCCCACACACCCATGCTGATAATAAATGGGCCCATAGCCAAGGAATTAAAAATCAACTGCGGTCAAGCTGCCCTGGGGCCGGGAGCTCAGTCCTTCGCTAACACGGTGATAGGTCGTGCGCTTCGTCTCATCTTGATGAACGTAGGGCATGCCTATGTCGGGAAACTGGATATGGATACCATTGGTTCGCCGAATAAGTACAGCATGGTACTGGCGGAGAACGAAGAGCTAAGCCCCTGGGAAGCCTTGCATGTTGAGCGAGGCTTCAGCAAGAATACCAGTACAGTCACGGCGTTTCCGGTGGAATCGCAACGCGATATCGCCAACAGTAAGAGTTACAAAGCGGAGCATCTGCTGAACACTTTTGCCAGTGCGGCAGCAGATGCCGGATCAGGTTCAGCTACGGAGTGGATAAAGGAAGGCCGCCGTAACAGGGACACCCTGGTCATGTTATGTCCCGATCACGTCAAGATCATCGGGGCCCAAGGGTGGACTAAGACGGATGTGAGGGAGTACCTTTACTTTCATGCGCGGATTCCCTGGAGATACTTGAAACATGGCGGTATCTCCGGCAGTGATCGCGCGCGGCCGGCTTGGAAGTGGCTCTATGAAAGCGCGCCTGACGACCTACCGCTTCCTGTGACCGCCGGCCCTGAGCGTATTCAGATTATTGTCGTGGGGGGGCAGGGTGGAGGAAAGTCCTCATACATCACGGGAGTTGGGGAGTCGGTGACGAGGGAAATCAAACGTTTGTAACTTTGCCCGGTAGGCAAACAAATTCGTCGATTAACCTGATAAAAGACGGGGCGAATGTTATGGCAAAGCTGGTTACAGGGGGTGCCGGCTACGTGGGTGCCGAAACTGTTCGGCAACTGGTTAACCGTGGCGAGGAAGTTGTTGCTTTCGATATTGCCTCTGATACTTACCGCATCGACGAGCTGGGAAAGCAGGTAAAGTTTGTGCGGGGCGACCTGGGCAATTTTAGCGAAGTGCTCAACGTGGTGAAAGACAACAAGGTTGATGCGATCTATCATATGGGCTCGATGCTCAGCTGGATGGCTGAGCTCAATCCCTGGGCATCATTCAGGGCTAACGTTCTCGGTACTTACCACGTCCTTGAAGCCTGCCGCCTCTTTGGCGTACCCAAGATAATGTTCACCAGCACTATAGGCACCTTCGGTCTGGGAATGAACGGTGTCATTACCGATGACACACTGCAACGGCCCACCATTCTCTATGGCGCCGGCAAGCTCTACGGTGAGGGACTGGGACGCTGGTACTCCGACAAGTCTGGGCTTGACTTCCGCACTGTCCGCTACGCCCAGATGATTGGCCCTAATGTCCGCACCCCGGGCCACTGGGCGCCGCCGATGATTGAGGACGCTATCCTGGGCAAGCCGAACGTCTGCCAGTACGGCACCCCTGAAACCGTTGGTTCCTGGATATACGTCATCGATGCCGCCAAGGCTGCTGTTGACATCCTTGACGCCCCCAAAGAGAAAATACAGACGATGAACTACAACGTCACCGGTATCTCGTCCGTTATCTCGGCAAAGGGGGCCGCGGCCATCCTCCAGAAGAAATATCCCGGGTTCAAGGTGGAATACAAGATGAGCACTGACCCGCGACGCATGCCCCGGGGTACGTGGACTGCCTTTGATGACAGCAATGCCCGCAAAGAGTGGAGTTGGAGCCCGATCTACACTACACCGGAGGCCATTATCGAACGGTTTGAGAAGGACCTCAAGGAATATCCCAAACGCTACGGGCTGTCTCAGTAGTCCGTCCTGGAAAATGCGGTCCGTGAGCCGCGCAAATCTGAGTTTGCTCTTTGACTGAGATGGTCTCCATGAGGCACACGATGAGACTTAGTGACATCAAGAAAGTAGGGGTGGCGGGTGGCGGGACGATGGGTTTCGGCATTGCTCTCAACTTCGCTCTCTGGGGCTATCCTACTACCATCTATGACCTGAACGACCAAATCCTGGAAAAATCCGCCCAGCGTGTCAAGAAGGCGCTGGATATCTTCGTTACCGAGGGGCTTATCAGCCGTAAACGCGCCGAGGAGACCTTCAAGCGCTTTAGCTTTACCTCCGATATGGCCAAGCTGGCCGATAGCGACTTCATCACCGAGTGCATTGTCGAGAGACTATCCGATAAGCAGGAGCTATTCAACAAGCTCGACAAAATGTGCCCACCCCAGACTATTATCGCCAGCAATACTTCGGCGCTGTTGATGAGTGACATCGGCAAGGGAGTGAAGAGAAAGGACAAGATTATCCTCACCCACTACTTTGACCCGCCACACATCGTCCCCGGTCTTGAGATGGTCAAGGGGCCCGGTACCACCGACGAGACATTTGACATCACCTATGACTTGATGAAGAAGGTAAGGAAGGTCCCGGTCAAGGTACTGAAGGAAATACCCAGCCACCTGCTGAACACTATCCAGAGAGCAATGAGATATGCGGCCATCCGCCTCTGGGCGGAGGGAGTGGCCAGCGCCGAGGATATTGACCTGGGCATCAGGGCGTCCTTTGGCTTCCGCAGCCCCCACGAAGGCGCCATGATGCACGCTGATCTGAACGGTAGTTGGAAGTGGCCCAAGGACGTTTCTGCCGCCCGGGCGGAGGAGATGATATCGTCAATGCCAGAACTGAGCGGGGAGGCTAAAGAAAAGCTGAGAAAGCGCTATGCTGAGGGTGGGACCTGGTTTGTCGACCCCGACAGGTTCGAAGAGGCCGTTGAAGTCAGGGACCGGGAGTACGCGCGGCGTCTCAAGGAGCTGTACTGGGGCAGGGTGGATTGATCATACAGAAAGGAGAGGCAGGGCTTTATCTATTTTTGGATCCGCGGTGTTCGTCCATGTGCCCTGCTGGCTACTGAAGACCGGTCTCATTTATCTGGTAACGCTTCGGCAGATGTCTCATCAGTTCCATGTTTATTGTTCCGCCCATTTCCGCCACTCATCCATTTTTAGAATGCGATCGCGATCTTCATGTGAAGCACGCTCGCTTATCATGTCACCTATAGTTCCATTTTTTAGCGCTTGAACGGATTTCTCTATTGCTTTAATGCTGAAGTAAAGCGGCACAACCATATAGCCAACCATCTTAACTCCCGTATCTTCCCACTGTTTAAAAGGCAAACCAATCTGATCTATTATCGAACAGTTCGCCTTTATAGGTATCTTCACCTCTTTCACCACCCGCTTATACTCTTCAAGAGTAAAGGGTGACCCTGCCGTTGCGAGATCAGCCCCGTTATCCGCATAAATATTCAACCTTCTGATAACCTCATCCATGCCCAACGTTGGTTTGCAGTCGGTCCTGGCCACTATCAAAAAGTCCTTGCTTTTCCGGGCTTCTACAGCTGCTCTCAGCTTTGGGACATATTCCTCCACGGGTATAACTGCCGTTCCCGTGAACGACCCGCAGCGACAAGGAAAGGTCTGGTCTTCCATTTGCACCCCGCTGACCCCGGCGGCCTCGAACTCCATTACCATTCTGCGCACATTATTTACGCCACCAAAACCGGTTTCAACATCGCAGATAACCGGTATGTTTACTGCTCGAACGATAGTTCGCGCTCTCTCCAAAAACTCGGTTAACGTAAGTAGCCCCATATCCGGCAGTGCGAAATTACTTGCCGCCACATTTAAGCCGCCTATCCAGACAATTTCGAATCCATTCATCTCCACGATTCGGGCGGTCAGGCCGTCATATACAACGGGGAAAAAAATAGTCTTTTCCTTTTTCAATATTTCTTTAAGCGTAGTCATCTTTTTCTCCTTTCTCGTTTCTTCGCTTCTTAAAAAAATCGGAACCGGGCTTAATTGACTTCTTTGTCAGAAGTTATCCCGCGACTGACCGCTGCCCGCTCGCCGCGTGCCCGGTTCGAGCACCAGCCGACGTAGCGACCGAGGTGCTCGTAGCGATCGAGAAACCGAGCCGCGATCCGGCACAACTCGCCCAGCCACGCCCGGCGCCGGGCGAAGACCGGCCGCAGCGCTGCGCTATTCGGCTTTCGTTCCGGTCAATTTGATCAGCCGGGCGTTCTGCGCGACCTCGCGCTGAATGAACGCCGAGAATTGTTCCGGTGTGCCGGTCTGCGACTCCAGCCCTTGCTTGTTGAGCCACTCCTTCATCTCGCGGGCGTTCATCACCTTGCCGATCGCCGCGTTGAGCGTCGCAACGATATCTTTGCGCAGGCCCGCCGGCGCCAGCACGCCATTCCAGCCCGAGCGCTCGTAACCGGGTAATCCCGACTCGTCGAATGTCGGCACCGCCGGCAGCGCCGACGCACGCTTGGTGCTGGTGACCGCCAGCGCCCGCAGCTTGCCGTTCGCGAGAAGCGGAAGCCCCGCCGTGATGCTCGCGTAACTCATATCGACCTGGCCGGACACAGCCGCGACGACGCCCTCCATCCCGCCTTTGTAGGGGACATGCACGATATTGACCTTGGCCATCAGGTTGAAGAGTTCGCCGGGCAGGTGCGAGGCGCTGCCAATACCGGCCGATCCATAATTGAGCTTGCCCGGACGCGATCGCGCGAGCGCGGTCAGCTCCTTGATGTTGCGCGCCGGTACTGACGGATGAACCAGGAGGACGATCGGCAGTATCGTCGTCAACGACACCGGCGTCAGATCACGCTCGACGTCGTACGGAAGCTTGCGCAGCGCCGGCAAAACCGTGTCCGAGATCGACATCATCAACAGCGTATAGCCGTCTGCGGGCGAGGTCGCGACCCGCTCGGTCGCCAGCGCGCCGCTCGCACCGGGGCGGTTTTCGACGATCACGTTCTGCCCCAGGTTTTCGGAGAGTTTCTGCGCCATGTTGCGCGCCACGACATCCGTCGAGCCGCCCGGGGCGAAGCCGACGAGCATGCGTATCGGCTTGACGGGATAGCTTTGCGCGAAGGCGTCTAGAGCCGACACGTTGAAGCACGCGACGAGTGCCGCGCACACCCGGAATAGTCGCCGTCTCATATTTGGGACGGACGAATATTGGCTGCCTTGATGACCTTGGTCCATTTGCGCAGGTCCTCTCCGAGAAGAAATAGAAAAATCAATGCGCCCGTCGCCGGCATCCTGTGACTATGCAGCGCTGCAGTGATGCCGGATCGGCGCTCGGTGCGCCCGGAGACGGTGACTCAGTCGACCCTCGCACCGGATGACTTGACCGCGACGGCATATTTGGCGATTTCCGATTTGATCATCTCGGCAAAGGCGGCGGAGCTCGATGCGACGACGTCGAAGCCGCCTTTCTTCAAAACGGCCCGCGAGTCCGCGCTGGAGAGGATCGCGACGATTTCCCTGTTGAGCAGCGACACGATATCCGCCGGCGTGCGCTGCGGGACCATCACGCCGTGCCATGAATAGGCCTCGTATCCCGGATAGCCGGACTCGGCGATGGTCGGTAGCTCTGGCATCAACGCCGAGCGTTGCGCGTCGCCGATGGCAAGCACCCGAAGTCTCCCCGCCTGGATATGGGGCAACGCCGAAGGCAGCGTTGCGACTAGCGCTTCCAGGTGTCCGCCGATCAGGTCGATGAGCGCGGGTCCGCCGCCTTTGTACGGCACGTGCGTGAAATTCACGCCCGCCGCCGTCTTGAACATTTCCATCGCGAGATGCTGAAGACTGCCGCTGCCCGGAGAGCCATAATTGAGCGGACGCGCGTCCTTCTTCGCAAGCTGCACCAGTTCCCGCACCGACTTTACCGGGAGCGACGGATGCACGACCAGCACGTTCGGAACCCGCGCCATCAGCGTCACGGCGGCAAAGTCCTTGATGGGATCGTACGGCAGCTTGCGGTAGAGGTTCGGGTTGATCGCGAGAATTCCCGTGTTGCCGAGCAGCATCATGTAGCCGTCCGCCGGCGCACGCGCCACGGCTTCGGCTGCGATGATTCCCGCTCCTCCCGAGCGGTTCTCGACCACGACCGGCTGCGGAAATTTTTCCGTCAGTTTCTGCCCCACCAGCCGCGAGATGATGTCGGTAGAGCCGCCGGGCGGAAACGGCACGAGGAACCGGATCGGCCTTTCGGGATAGGGCGTCTCCTGCGCCGCTGAGATCGCGGGCGCAATCAATCCGATGACGACGGCACTCGCGATGCCACGCGTTGCCACGAAATTCCGTAAAGCCGCTTTGCCCATTGGCACACCTCCTCTTTTGTTCGGACTCCGACTTTAGGGCGACGGATTGGTGATGCAGTGCCGTGCGATGAATTCGGTGTATTGCTCGAGGCCGCGGCGCAGATCGGTGCGCGGAGCAAAATCGAGCTCGCGCCGGGCCCGGTCTATGCTGAGCGGACCGCGCACGCTGCCCTGGAGCGCGACGTTCTCCTCGAATTGCCCGGGCGCGACGTCGAGCTTCGCCCTGGAGAAAAGCGTATTAAGCACCTGCGCCACGTCCCTGAGGCTGAAGATCTCGCCCGCCGCGATATTGAACACACGATGATCGAGTTTCGGGGCCGCGTACACAAGATGTATGCCCGCGGCGACATCCGTGACGAAGGTGAAGTCCCGGCGATAGTCGCCGCCGTCCGGCATCGTGTAGCGATTTCCGTTGATCGCCTCGAGACAAAGCCGCTGCTTGGGATACCGGTCGGGCGCCCAGCTCTTGCCGGGCCCATAGACGCTCGACAGACGCACGATGGCGCAGTCGAGGCCGTAGATCTTTTGATAGCATTCGGTCCACTGTTCCGCGAGGTACTTGCTGTACCCGTACACGTGGCCGGGGCGCGCCTCGTCTTCGGCGATCGGACGCCGGTCGCGTCGCGGACCGTATACCGTCGCCGATGACGTGTAGATGAAGCGCTGGACGCCGTTCCTGCGCGCGACGTCGAGAACGGCCGCGCTACCACCGATGTTCATTCGGGCGGCCACGAGCGGCTCTTCGCGGCAAATCTTTTCATTGACGACCGCGGCGGCATGAATGACCCCTTGCACACCTCTCGAGCGCATGATTTCTTCCAACCGCGCGTGGTCCTCGATGTCACCGGTGACGACTTCCACCCTTTGGGCGTCGCCCAGGATCGCGGCCGCGAGCGGCGAAACCGGTTTCCTGTCATAACACACGACATCGTGGCCCTGCTGCGCGAAGTAGCGGGCAGTGTGGATGCCGACCAGCCCCAGACCGCCGGTGACGAGCACCGTCACGATGAAGCGCCGCGGCAGAGCCGTCCGCAGGCAAGCGTCGCCATCAGACCATCAGCAAGTCGACGAGCCGCCGGATGCGCGGAAGCCCGTCGATATGCCACACCACATCCAGCAGCCGGGCGCGCTGATCCGGCGAGAGCACTTGGGCGGTCAGGTCGTCAAACTTCGCGAGCAGCTCATCATCGCTCAGGCCGCGTTCGATGTCCTGCAACGACAACTTGCGGTGCGCATCGACCGACTGCCCGTCATCCGACGTTACGGTGACCCGGCAGTTGCGGATGCCAGGCGCGGCGCGCGTGTACGCTTCCACCACTTCCACCTTGCACTTCCCGATCAGGTCGTTGACGTCCGGGTCCAGGTAGCGGCCCAGCCGGAACGTCTCCGTGGTGATCGCGCCGTCCAGCACGCCGACCGCAACGCAAAAAGGCATCGAGTGGTCCGCGGTTTCCCGCGTCTTGGGCGCCCAGAATTCCGGGTCCGCCGCCGCGCCCTTGTAAGCGGACTGATAGGTTTCGATCGTGATCCTCGTGATCCGCTCGGGCGGGAACTTGCCGTGCAGGTCGATTGCGGTCGCGGCCGGCAATTGCAGGGAGTCTTTCACCGGAAACTGCTTGATGTTCGATTGCGCGATCGCGAATTTCCCGCCTTGCCGCGCGAACCCGCGCAACTCGCAGCTCTTGCCGATCGTCTGCGGCCACAGCCCATACTCGCCCTCGAACACCTCCGAGGGACCGGTCATTCCGCGCTCGGCGAGCAGCGCAGCGAATACGCCCTGGCGCGCGCCGTTGGCGCTCGCGCCGCCTTTCCACATGGAAAGCTCCCCGGCGCGGCTCTGATACGTGCAGATGTTCGAGACCGCGGCAATCGCAACCGCGTGTCCCAGTTGTTGCGCATCCATGCCGAGCAACCGGCCGCAAGCGAGCGCCGAGGCGATCGCGCCCGATATCGGCATGTCCCAGCCGTGGGCGTTGAGCGGGATGCAGTCGACGAACCGGCACTGGACCTCGTATGCGATCGTGAGGGCGACGAGAAAATCGCGTGCCGTCGCGTCCAGCGATTCGGCGACGGCGAGTACGGCGGAAAAATTGTCGGATGGATGCGCGCCGTCGAGCGTGCGGTAGGTGTCGTTGAAATCGAGGTAGCGGATCATCACGCCGTTCACGAACGCCGCCATCTCGAGCGTCGTGGGCGCGAGGCTGCCGATAATCCGGGCGGTCGGCCCGTCCGTCACGCGGGGCGCGAGACTCCGCGCGATCTTGGTGGCCGGCGCGGTGTAGGCACCGAGCGCACAGCCAAGCGTATCGAGCAAACGGCGTTTGGCCTGGTGCAGGCCCGCCTCTCCCAGCTCGGCTACGCCGAGCGACAGGGTGTAATCGACGAGATCTCGGGTCGGATCGCTCATGCGTCAGCAGCTCGAAGAAAAAAGAAAGGCCATATCAGTGGGTCAAAAGGCGAACCGGCGCAGCCCGCCGTCCACGTGAAACACTTCGCCGGTGATGTAGCGCGCGCGCTGGGAGGCGAGGAAGGTGACGAGGTAAGCCATGTCTTCCGGTTCGCCGAAGAACCCCGCCGGGATGTGATCGCGCGCGAATTTCTTCTGGTTCGCGACAGTCGGATGTATCCGCTCGCGTATCTGCTCGCTCAGTATCTTGCCGGGCGCCACGCTATTGATCGTGATCCCGGCGCGGCCGATTTCGCGCGAAAGGCCCTTGGCCCAGGCGTGCACGGCGGCTTTCGCGGAGTGGGCCGCGTTCAACATGGGGGGCTCGCTCGTCCCCGTGATGTTGATGATGCGGCCCCATTTGCGCGCCTGCATTTGAGGCAGCACGGCGTGAGTCAGCCGGCGCACCGCGCTGAAATTGAGCGCGAGCGACTCGTCCCACGCCGCGTCCGGAGCGTCCACCGGCAGCGGGCGCGATCCGCCCGCGCAGTTGACGAGGATATCGATGGCGCCGAAACGGCGCATGACCGCATCCCGCACCCGGCGCGGCGCATCGCTCTTGACCAGGTCGAGCGCGGCGATCAACGGCGCTTTCCCGGTTGTCCCTTCGATTTGCCGGGCCAGCTCGGCAAGCATTTTCTGCCGGCGGGAAACGAGCGCGATCTCCGCGCCTTCGGCGGCGAGCTGCCATGCAATCGCCCGCCCGATGCCGTTGCTGCTCGCGCCCGTTACGATCGCTACTTTGCCTGCGAGATCGAGTTCCATGACTGCTCACGTTTCTTGCTGACAGGGACAAAGACTAAGTATCGGGCAAACATGCGGGTTAGTCCATCGCACGACGCCACGCGCTGCAGGCTCACTCCGCCTTGACGCCCGATTGCTTTACGATCTTGCCCCATCGTTCGTACTCCGCTTTGACGTAGGCGGTGAATTCCTCGGATGAATTGCCGACCGGATCGATGCCCGACTGGTTGAGGCGCTCTTTCACCTGCGGCAGCGCCACGGCTCTGGAAAACTCGGTATTGATTTTCGCCACGATTTCGCGCGGTGTGTGCGCGGGGACCGACACGCCGTACCACCCGCTCATCTCGAGATCCGGGTAGCCCGCTTCGCGTGCGGTAAGCACGTCAGGCAATGCCGAGAGCCGCGTAGAGCCGGTCACGATGAGCGCACGAAGTCTTCCGGCCTTCACCTGTGCCCAAGTCCCCGCCGGGCTCGCGAACGTAAGCATGATGTGCCCCCCCAGCAGGTCGGTCGTCGCCGGGCCCGAACCCTTGTACGGGACGTGGATCATCCTCGTGCGCGTCATCGCCTTGAACAGCTCGCCCGCCATCTGCGGAAACTGGCCGGTCGTGCCATACGTGAGCCGGTCGGGATTCGACCGGGCGAGCGCTACCAGTTCCTTCATGTTTCGTGCGGGGACACTGGGATGCACGACGATCAGCAAAGGTTGGGAGCTCACCTGCGTGACATGCGCAAAGTCGCGCAGGGGGTCATAACCGAGGTCCTTGTAAAGCCAGGGCGCAATCGTCATCGTTCCCACATAGGCGAGCACCAGCGTATAGCCATCGGGCGCGGCCTTTGCGACGTGTGCCGTGCCGATAGTGCCCTGTGCGCCGGAACGGTTGTCGATGATTACCTGCTCGCTCCACGCTTCGGAAACCTTCTGGCCCAAAATGCGGGCGACGGTGTCGGTGCCACCGCCGGGCGGGAAAGGCACGACGAAGCGCACGGGCTTGGACGGGTAGGACTGTGCCGGCACAACCGGCGCCATCAGCAACGACGCCGCGATGCTGATCGCGGTCACGCCAAGACACGACACGAAACGCATTGTGGCTCCTCCTATCGTTTTTCTCCGGGCCCTAGCAGCCTGTCGGACTTAACAGTCCGTACAGGCTGCTAAAAGCAAAACCGGCTGACCATTCATAATAAACTCACCAGGAGTTTGTCGGGGCCAAGTCCGACAAACTCCTAGAACGAAACGCTGCGCGTCGCGCCGCCGTCGACGTCGATCGCCGTGCCGGTCACGAAACTCGCACGATCGGATGCGAGAAACACGATCAGCGAGGCGACTTCCTCCGGACGTCCCACGCGGCCCATGGGAATCTCGGCAATGGTCGCCGCATAGCCCGTGGGCTCGAGCGTGCGAAAATCGGACAGGCGTTTGGTGTCGATCTGCCGCGGATTGATCGCGTTCACGCGCACGCCGGCCGCCGCGTACTGGGTCGCGGTCGTCTTCGTGAAGTTGAGCAGCGCCGCGTTCACGACGCCCGTGCTCGAGGTCCAGCTGTACGGCTCCCGGCCGGTCCCCCCAATCACGTTTATTATGACGCCCCCTCCATTCTTGCGCATGACGGGAAAAGCCGCCATGGTCGTGCGAATATAACCAAGCAGCTTATAGTTTAACGCTTCCGTCCACAGTTCGTCCGTCATTTCCGGGTTCGGGTTGGACATGGCCGCCCCCGCGTTGTTGACGAGGACGTCTATGGTCCCGAGCTTCTCGACCGCGGCGTTCACCATCCGCGCGTGGCTGTCGCGCTCACGGATGTCGCCGACCACGAAATGCACGTTGCGATTACCCGATTCCGTGGTCACCCAGGCCACCGCGCGCCGCAACCGCTCTTCGGAGCGTGATGCAAGCATGAGGTTAGCGCCTTCGCCCGCGAACATGACCGCCGCCTCGAGTCCCACACCCAGGCTTGCGCCCACCAGCAACACGTTCTTGCCCTTCAAATGAAGATCCACGCTGCGCTCCTCCTGTCCGTTCCGATTGACGTTTCGATGGTGCGGGCCTCAGGCCCGACCGTGCTCTTTCGCAAAGCGCCCCGCGCTGCGACCCGCGAGCCGCCCGAACACCGTTCCGCTGGTGAGCCCACTCGCGCCGGGGTAATTGAAATAGAAAATGCCTCCAACCATCTCGCCCGCGGCAAAGAGCCCCGGGATCGGGTGGTGCTGCGTATCGACGACCTGCGCTTCATGCGTGATCTTCAAGCCGCCGAAGGTAAAGGTGACGCCGCACGTCACGCCATAGGCCTCGAAGGGCGGCTCATCGATCGGCTGCGCCCAGTTCGATTTCGGTATCTCCAGGCCCACCGTGCATTTGCCGTCCTTGTTGTTCGGATTGAACGGGGCGTCTTTTTTCACCGCTGCGTTGAATTCGCGGATGGTCTTCAGGAATTGCTCCCGGTTCACGTCCCCCATTTTTTCGGCCAGCTCTTCGAGCGTGTCGGCCTTCACCTTGGTGACGTGCTTGGTGCGGTACTCGGCAAGCAGCAGCTGCGTCGTTTTCGAGTCGTACACCTGCCAGGCGAACTGCCCCGGCTGCTGCAGCACCATGCGTCCGTACTTCGCGTACGTGTAGTTGCGGAACTCGGCGCCCTCGTCCAGGAAACGACGGCCCTCGGCGTTGATCATGACGCTAAAGGGATAGCTGTGGCGCTGGAAATTCGGGGTGAGCGAGAGATCGCCGAAGTCGGTGGCATGCCGCTCCCACGAGGCCGCGTGACACCCTGACCAGTGACCAAACGACTGGGCGCCGATCTTGAGCGCCATCGCGAGCCCGTCGCCGGTGTTATATTTCGTGCCCCGCACCTTGGCGAGGTCCCAGCCGGGGCCGAGGTAGCGCGAGCGCCACTCGGTGTTCGCTTCGAATCCGCCGCACGCGAGGATGACCGCCCGCGCGCCGATGCGCCGGGTCGTCCCCTCGATGGTGGCGATCACACCGGACACGCCGAGATCGGAATGGATGAGCTCCTTCACCCAGGCGTTGTAGACGATGTCGATCCCTTTGCTTTGCGCCGTCTTGTACAGCGTATCGATGAGTTCGCGGCCGCCGCCGCGGATGATGAGCGTAACCCCGCCCCAGAACTTGAAGCGTCCCTCGATGCGATAAGCCTGGCGGCCGTAATTCGGCATGAACGTCACGCCCTGCGTCTTGAGCCAGCGCAACGCCGCGTTGCTGTTCTTGACGAGGATCTCGCACAAATCGGGATCGGTGCGGTTTTGCGTGATGCGCGCCATGTCGTCGAAGAACTGCGCCTCGGTGTAGGCGCCGAAATCGGTGGCGGCGATTTCCTGCGGCGTCAGATCAGGCGACAAAGCGATGATGTCGTCCGCGCCGTTGTATACGAAGCGCAATGTGCCGTCGGTGTACGCGCTGTTGCCTCCGCGCTCGGATTCGGGCGCCCGCTCGACCACAAGCACGCTTGCCCCTTGCTCTCGCGTGGAAAGCGCCGCGCACATGGCGGCATTTCCGCCGCCGACCACGATCACATCATATCGATCCGTAATGGCAGCCATGCTCAAGCATCTTTCAAAAGCCTCCGTCGAGAGAAATAAGAATAGGAAAACCAATTTGCCCGTCGCTGGCGTCCTGTGACTATGTGCAACGCTGCAGTAATGCCGGACCGGTGCTCGGTGCGCTCGATCGCGGCTGCCCGCGCGTGCTCCACCTTCCAATCCGCGCTGCCGGGGCGCTTCGCTATGGACGTTGCAGCAAATTATGCAGTCCCCGGGCGCGCCAAGTCAAACGCGCCCTGCCCTCAGGCGATGTCGGGTGGTAGGTGAGGGGAATGACCGCATCCTTCCTGCCCGCAGCTAAGGTGAAGTAAAGACCGGGCTCGAATCGCACACAGGCTGCAACCGAAGATCACTCGAACTTCTGCCCGCGCGCCTGGAGAACATCCTCCAGCGTCTCCACACCCAGCCAAAGGCCCGGCATGCCGCCGGGAATCGCCGCGACTTCGATTGCTTCGAGCACTTCTCTCGGGCTCGCCCCCAAGGTCAACGCCCTTTGGCTGTGCAGTCGAACCCCGCGTGGCCGGTTGAGCGCGCAGGTGATCCCGACCATGATCAATTCCTTTATCTTGCGCGGCAACGCGCCTTCGCGCCCGAAGGTGCCGTCGACATAAAGGCCCTTGAGCTTCTCGAAATACTCGGGGTCCAATTTGGCGATGATGTTGTAGGCCTTGTTTTCCGCGCCGAGGGACGCTTTTTCGAATGCTTCTTTGGCTTGGTCTGACATGAAATCCTCCTTCGCTCGTTGCTAGTATTTCGGTTGATCGGGACACCAGGCATCGGCAGACCGGATGATCCGAGGGCTTCGGGTGGTGCGCTTCTAGATTGTGGCAAAGCAAACCTGTTGAGTATAATAGCAAACTTTTGTCACTCTTTGTCGCTTGTGCTCGGTGTCGAATTAGAGAAACACAGCTACAGGGAGAATCACAATTCACTGAAAGGAATGGAAATGAAGATCAGTAACCGCTTGTTGCGGCTATTGTGTACTGTTTTCTCGTTAGTCTTGTGTGCATCCATTGCGGGTGCGGCGTTAGCCCAGTCCTATCCGAACAAGCCCATTCGGATCATTGTACCGGCCCCCGCGGGCGGCGGGAGCGACCTTGTTACGCGGATAATCGGACTAAAACTTGCGGCCGCCTTCGGGCAGCCGGTGATTATCGATAACCGGGGGGGCGCGGGCGGAAATATCGCGGCAGAACTTGCGGCCAAGGCGTCACCTGATGGCTATACGCTGTTGGTGGTGGCAGCGAGCCACGCCATCAATCCCAGCCTTTACCGCAAGCTCTCATACGATCCGGCAAAGGACTTTGCGCCTGTTACGCAAATGACCTCGCAGGCCTATATTCTCCTCGCGCATCCTTCCGTGCCGGCGAAAACGGTCAACGAGTTGATCGCGCTGGCAAAGTCGAAGAAGGGCGGAATTGTCTACGCTTCTAACGGCAGCGGAGAGGCTGGCCATCTAGGGATGGAACTACTCAAGACACTCGCAGGATTTGACGCTGTGCACGTGCCTTATAAAGGATCCGGACCAACCATAATCGGCCTCATAGCAGGACAGGTCGATGCCTCTTTTTTGTCGCCACCGTCCGCGTTGCCTCAAGTGAGGAGCGGAAAAGTGAAGGCATTAGCGGTGACGAGCCTCAAACGTTCGGTTCTTTTGCCCGACATCCCGACCATTGCGGAATCCGGATTTCCCGGATACGAAGTCAGCGGATGGTTTGGCATGCTGGCACCGGCTGGCACGCCGCGGGAAGTCGTGGCCAAGCTCTACCAGGAAGTATCCAGAAGTCTCAAGCTTCCTGATGCCGGGGATCGCCTGGTGGCGGCTGGACAGGATCCGGTCGGCAGTACACCTGAAGAGTTCGCGGCTTACATCCAAGCTGAAACGGTTAAATGGGCAAAAGTAATCAAACAATCGGGAGCGAAAGTGGATTGAGAGGAGTCAAGCGAGGCGATGGTACCGTTATTCGTAAAGAAAGAAATTGGAAAATCAATGCGCTCGTTTCATGGATTGATCGCGAAGTAGTGCGAAAATCTCATATCGTTGCCATTGCTACTGAAGTTTGGCGCGCTTGACGACTTCACGCCAATTGCCAAGCTCCTGCGCGATAAGGCGCTGGAAGCCCTCGGGCGTGTCGGTAATGGGGTACAGAATGAGTTTCGCAAGCTGGCCCCGGGTATCGGACCGTTGCAGCCCCTCATTGATTGCTTCGTTCAGTTTTACGACGATCTGCCGCGGCAGGTGCGCGGGGCCAAGGATCCCGTTCCACGCTTGGACCGCGAATCCCGGCACCCCCGACTCGATCATGGTCGGAATACCCTCCGCCAGCGGAACGCGAGCGGGGCTCGTCACCGCCAGGCCCTTGAGCTTGCCGGCTGCGATTTGAGGCATGGCGGCGCCTGCGTTGAGGAGCGAGAAGTCCAGGCGGCCGGCGATAAGCTCTATGAGCGCCTCGCCACTGCCCTTGAAAGGGACGTGCTGCGCGTCGAGGCCGGTGAGACTTTTGAGCCATTCTATCCCGAGATGATTCACCGACAGGTGTCCGGCGCCTCCAAAGAACATCTTGCCCGGATGGTTTTTCGAGTACTCGATCAGACCCTTGATGTCATTCACCGGCAAGTCACGCCGCGCCGTGAGGATGTAGGGAAAGGCGACCGCGAGCGCAACCGGCGAAAAGCTGGTGAGAGAATTGTAGGGCAGGTTTTTCTCCACCGCCGGGCTTACGGTCAGGGCACCGGTCGTGCCGACCGCCAGCGTGTAGCCATCCGGCGAGCTGTTCATGAGCAACTGTAACGCAATCAAGAAGTTTGCCCCCGGGCGATTGTCCACGATGACGTTCTGCTTGAATCGTTCCGTCAGGATCTGAGCAACAATGCGACCCATCGCATCGGCGGAGCCACCCGGTACCACGCCGACGATGATTCTCACCGGTTTCGAAGGGTATTGCTGCTGGGCCGCTGAAGGTACCGCCGCGAACGCGATAAGCATGGCGAGCAGGGCGAAACCGCCAGCCCTGTTCATAGGTCTCTTCCCCCTGCCACCACGCGTAATGATTGCAACTCTCGGTGCCTCAGATTCCATGGCGAATTCTCCTCGATATCGGCTGCGATCGTGGTCCCGGTGAGCATGCAGGATTCGTTCGAGCCGGTTATGGCCGGTCATTCGTCCTCGATCCGATTGGTGAGCGTGCCTATCTTCTCAAACTCGACTTCCGCAATATCGCCGGGTTGCATGAATACCGGCGGGGTACGCTTGAAACCGACGCCGCCCGGCGTTCCCATGACGATGAGATCGCCCGGGTTGAGCGGCAGCCAGCAGGTGATGTACTCGATCACCACGTTGACCGGCCAGATCATCTGACTGGTGTGGTCGCTCTGCATGACCTTGCCGTTGAGGCGCATCTGAAACTTCAATGCCTGTGGATCGGGAATTTCATCGGCGGTGACGAGCCAAGGTCCGGATGCGCCGGTCGATTCAAAGTTCTTGCCCGACGTCAGCGTTCGTGTGTGGGCTTGCCAGTCGCGGTGGCAAGCCTCATTGTAGCAAGAATAGCCGAACACATACTTCAGTGCATCTCCGCGTTTTGTGTAGCGCGGCGTGCGCCTGGCCATCACAACCAGAAGTTCCGCCTCGAAATCGAGCTGCGTCGATACCTTGACTGCGCGCTTGATCGCCGTGCGGTGGCCGGTTTGCGACTCGGGCCAGCGCGCGAAGACGATGGGGTGCTCCGTTTTCGCGTGGCCGCCCTCGATTCTGTGGCTTTCGTAATTGAGGCCGATGCAAAGGATCTTTCCGGGATTGGGCACCACCGGCAGCAAACACAGGCGGTCGTAGTCGTAGTCGCCGTCTTCGTCCTCGAGCAGCTTCTCCGCCTGCCGCTCTCCCCTCGCCGCAATGAATGAGACAAAGTCAGGATAGGGGAAACGGGTCTTAAGGTCCACGACCTTTCCGTTCTTGACGGCTCCGTAGTGAATGCCGTCACGCAACAAATAATTCACAAGCTTCATTTAATTCTCCTATTTCATTTTTTGTCCCTATTGCCCGCGGCCGGTTTTGCCTTAGGAGTTTGTCGGCGCTAAGTCCGACAAACTCCTGGCAATGGATGTCTCCCAGCGAAGTCTCCTGACGTGTTACGCCCCGACTGTGGCCGAGGCGGATGCTTCTCGGTCCGTCTCGAAAGCCGCGTGCCGGCCGGCCAGCCGCCCCGAAGTGAACGCCCAGCCGATGTGATGGCCGTGGCCCTGCAACAGCACGCCACCCTGCCCGGCCGAGCCTGCCGCGTACAGCCCGTCGATTGGTCGATCGGCCGCATCGAGCACCTGCAAACGCTCGTTGACCGCGAGCCCGCCGTCAGTTAGCACGATGTAGCTCTTGACTGGCCCCAGCGCGTACCAAGCGCCGGACGCATCCGGCCCAGTATCGATACCGCCGCGGGCGGCGCGCGCCGTGGCCAGCGAGGCCGAAAGAGCAGAGCGCGACATCCCGAGACGGTCGGCGAGCGCTTCGAGCGACGAGGCCGAGTGGAAGATGTCCTTACGGTTGCGGCGGTAGTCGTCGATGTAGGCGTACGCAATTCCCGGCGCTGTGGAGATGTAGTTGGGCCAGGCCGAGAATTTTCGCGCAAGCGCGGAGTCCAGCAGGATGTAGCCGATCTTTTCCGGCTGCGCGGCCAGGGCGAGCGCGGCGCCCGGCCCTTCGTCAACAAAGCGCTCTCCTCGTTTGTTCACGAGAATGGCCCCTTCGGCGAACAGCGCCGGCGTCGGGGCCAACGCGGTGGTCATGAAGCTCATCACGAACGGGCGCAAGATGCTCGGCGGCAGATTCTCGAAGCTCCATCGCATCGCCTGACCGACGAAGCGCCACGGCGGAATCATCCGGATCAAGTTGTTGCGCGGCGGCACGAACCGCATCTCCGGCCCAAGCAGGACGTCGCCGTTGAGCACGCGCCCGCCGACCGCTATTCCGAGACGCAGGCCGTCACCGGTGCTATCCACGTTGATCGGGTCGACCGCGGCTAACTCTTTCGAAACGAAGCGTTCCTTCAGCTCCGCGGAGCCGCTGAAGTCGCCGGTCGCCAGTACAGTTGCCTTCGCAAGGATGGTCACCCGCCGTCCGTCGCACTCGACCACGGCGCCGATCACGCGTTGGCCATCGCGCACCAGCTCGACGGCGCGCGACCTCAGGCGGATATGCACGCCGAGCTTGCGGACGTAGCGCCCGACGTGATATGCGTAGGCCCGCGAGTTCGGCATCACGGTGTGCATCCGCGGCTTGCGGTGGGGCGGCTCGGGCATCGGCCCGGCAAACTCGATGCCCAACGAGACCAGCCAGCAGAAGGTCTCGGTCACGTTGTCCGTCAGCAGGCGACGCAACGCCGGGTTGTCCGACTTGGCCCGGCGGGTCTTGAACAGGCCCATATCCTCGAAGTGATGCTGTGGGTTGTCGAGGATGCAGCGCCGCAGCTGGTGCGGCGTGTTCGTCGCCGAGATCGAGCCGATCGACCATCCGGATGTGGTGCCGCCGAGCTTGTCCGCTTTTTCCACCAGCTGTACCTTCCGTCCACACTCGGCCGCCGCCGCCGCCGCGGCCATGCCGCCGCCGCCGCCGCCGATGACGAGCACATCAACCTGCTGCCGATCGACGCCTGCTTCGGCCCATTGCATCCGTCTTCCTCCAGCCGCCGGTGAGCGCGTAATGTGCAATATTCCGCATGCTTGACTTGATTGCTACCGGCCCGCGCGTAACCTCGGGTTCATCTCCCAAGGGGTTACGGCGCCAATAATCGATTCGGGTGGATCGCGCTCAATCGCTTCGATTACGCCGGATTGGATTTCCTCGTGCGTGTTCCAGCGAGATACACCACTTTCGATCCGGAAGCCCAGAATAATCTCGCGGTAGGCAATCCCGTCGAGCGCCTGATGGAACGCCGCTTCAATGGTTCTGGTGCCTTCCGCCTTGAACTCCGCCCCTTTGCCGAGTCGCAGGCGCACCGGATCGCCCGCCATGCTTCCGAGCACGCGAAAAAAACGGCATGGTGTCGCTCCCGATTCCACGGCCGCTTTATTGGCAAGTTTGGCGATAATTCCCTGCGCGCGCGGCACCGACTCTCTCGTCCAAGCCACGACAAGGGTAAAGGGTCCATACGCGGCGATCGCGGAGTCAATGGCATGCCGCAGCGCCGTACTGTCGGAGTAGTCGCATGCGATCGGATCAATTCTGCCGGACATCCCCACTGCGTCTTGCTCAAGCTGTGTGAGTCCGTCCTTGCGGCGAGCTATGACGGACACAATATACCCCTGCCCAGAGAGGTATAGCGCGACCCCTCGGAGCATGCCGGTACCTCCGACTACGAGGGCGTGCATAGATATACGAGAAGGCATCTCAAAATCAGGATCTGAGTAGGATGGTAATTTAGGCCGGTTGGACGAATCCGAGGAAGTTGCGATGGTATCGAGGACTTTCTATGCATTGATTATCCAGCATTCATGTGCACCGATCAACTGGTAGCCTTTTCCGGTAGTGTCCTAATTTGACGCGCGCTCTACCAATTCTTCCATAGACCACAGACTGCTTGCCACGCCTGCCGCCATCGCTGGCGTAACGCGCAGACTGCTATGGACGCGCACAAAGTTGTAATGCGCGAAGTGCAACGCGACTGCGGCACGCAGGTTCTCGATCTTCTTGCTAAAAGCGTTAGTCAGGCGAGTGAACCGACGCATACTCATGCGCATGGTCAAGTTCTGCCGTTCAACGTAGCTGGTCGAAATATGCGCCTGATCGGGATTGCCGGCAATAACTTCCCGTTCAGCAGCTACGACATGCGGAGGACTGTAGCGACCGGCACCAATCGGTTCTGCCTCGTAGTATTTTATTATCCGCCCGTAATCAACATCCACTCCGAAAGCGCGCTCGGTTGCGTCTACATAGGCCGCGAGCGCATCAGAGGAAATTTGGACTCGGTTATCCAGGCGGCAAGCCAAATCCGCCATGAACGCGCGTGCAGTAAGTAAATCGCGCTTGCCTACGCGATGAACCGGGACGAGTTTGGTATCGGCGTCGAGCGCAACAAACGTCCATTGATCACCAAACGATTAGGCAATATGGTTCTGCTTCGGGCTTCCGAAAATGTAGAGTTGGGCAATTCTGGCTTCTCAAAAAAGAAACGGGAATACGCGAAATCAAGCATTCTTATTACGAAACAGTCCGCGGAATATTCAGCATGGACATTGGTCCAAATCAACGATAGGCAAAACAAGATGGCGAAAGTAGCTGTTAGAACGTGGCCGATAGACATTAAGAGCTAACTAAAGCGAATGGCTAGGCGAGCAGCGTCTCCTCGCCCAGCCGCGCAATCAGGCCCGGTATGATGACCCGCACGACGAACGACGCGCCGGCAAAAGTTACCAGTACCGAGGCAAAGCCGCTGGTTTAACAGCCCGACAGGTCATGTCGTCGAAATAGCTGTTACCCGAGCTCGGCGTGTACGAACTCTATGATCTTGTCCAGTGCCTGCGCGGCGGCGGGCGAGCCCAGATTGTACCTGAGGAACTCTGTGCCCTCTCCCTCGTAGAGCCGCAAATCCACGCGACCGCCGGCCTTGCGGTAGCTTGCGACGAAGCGGTCGAGATCGGGCCGCGGATGAGCGACGTCACGCGTGCCCTGCAGATACAGCACCGGGGGTAGCTCGACCCGTTCGCCGCGCTCCAGCGCGCGCACTGGGCTGCCTTCAGCCATGGCTGCCTCTGTCTGCCAGTACTGGTCGTGTCTGGGGAGTACCCGGTCTATGACCTCCGGGTATGGCGGGCCGCCTGCCTTCAGCTTCTTGGCATACTCGTAGCGCCCCAGCGGGTCGATCACCGGGTAGCACATGACGACGCAGCGCACGCTGGCGTCGACGGTCGCCCCTGGTTCGGAAAGCGGCAGCGCCATATAACGGGGGTCCCGCGGTCTCATCGCCGACAACATGGCTTGGTGGCCACCGCTCGAGCTGCCCATGATGCCTACCATTCCGGGGCGGCTGCCCAGCTCGCCAGCCCGCTGCTTCAGCCAGCGGATCGCGTAGTTGATGTCGGCCATAGAGCCGGGATAGGGCGCGTGTGCCCCCGGACGGAAATCCAGCGCAGCCACCACTACGCCGCTCTTCGCCAGCGGTTCGTTGATGCCGCTGTCATCGTGGCGGTGGCCACGGCACCAGGCGCCCCCGTGCAACTGCACGACGAGCGGAAACGGTCCTGCGCCGCGCGGCTTGAACAGGCGGGCGAGCAGCGGCTTGTCTGCGTGGCGCTGGTATTCGACATCCTCGATGTCGATTTGATACGAGGAAAGGACGGCGGTTCTCATGCGTTGCTCCTCCAGTCTGGGTAAAAATGGCGTGCCTGCAGCATAGGCCAGCAGGCGCCCGCAGGGAACGCCGGCCTCATAATGAAGCGGTACGCTAATCCACCTTCGCGCCGGACTCCTTCACTACTTTGGCCCACTTCACCACTTCCTTCTTGATGAACGTGCCGAACTCTTCCGGCGTGTTTCCCACGGGCTCGAAATCAATCGCGGCGAGCCGTTCCTTTACTTCCGCAAGCTGCAGAATGCGCGTGAGCTCGCCGTGAAGTTTCGCAATGATGGACTTGGGGGTTCCAGCCGGGGTGAGTATGCCAGCCCAGGCACCGGCTTCGAACCCGGGCACACCGGCTTCAGCGACGGTGGGCAAATCGGGAAGTAACCGGGCGCGTTTCTCGCCGGCGATAGCCAGCGCGCGGAGCCGCCCAGCTTTTACATGTTGCAAGGTCGCGGATACTGCGTAGAAACCTAGGAGGGCTTCGCCTGCGAGGAAGCCAATAAGAGCAGGCCCCGCGCCCTTGTAGGGCACGTGGACGAGATTAATGCCTGTCATGCTTTTGAGCAATTCCGCGCTAAGATGTGACGCAGAGCCATTCCCACTGGATGCGTAGTTGATCTGCCCCGGCTTTGCTCTGGCAAGGGCGATAAGCTCCTTTACCGATTTCGCCGGTACCGAGGGATGGACGAGAAGCAGGAACGGATAGTCGATCAACATGGACACAGGCGCAAATTCCTTGACTATGTCGTAGGGGAGCTTTTTGTGCAGGCTAGGGAGCACGGTAAGGCTGTTTGCTGCCATCATCAGCGTGTAGCCGTCCGGCGGCGCCTTTGCGGCGAGCTCGGCGCCGATCATCCCGCCCGCCCCGGGCCGGTTGTCTATCACGACCTGCTGGCCGACCGCATCAGCGAGTTTTTGACCGAAGAGCCGCGCCGCGATATCGGTACCGCCTCCCGCGGCGTACGGCAAGACGAAGCGAATCGGGCGATTAGGATACGTTTGTTGTGGTTGGGCCGATGCTGTAGCAACGAAAGCGGACGTGGCGAGAACCATGCCTATGAAACGCCACCGATGCCAGCGAATGGCTGTACACGGTTTCCCGGGCCACACCGCCTTCAGAAATAAAGTTGTGGGTACCCGAAGAGTCAGAGCTGTCATAATTGATTCCTCCAATTTAGCGCAAAAAATGTCATCTGCCCCGTACTGCGAAGCTATTTTACCGCCGCGAAATCGCCACTCAGCTTCCACATGTGCTGCTTGTCCAACGCTTCGACGTAGGACAGCCTGCCAGCGATATAGCTATCCTTTAATAGCGTAACGGGTATGTGAAACATCAAACGTAAGCGAACGATGGGCAGCGCCGGTGCACTCATTAATCACGACAGAATTTCTTTTTTACATAAGATCCTTTGCGATTGAATAACTAACCCCGAAATATTTCGTAGCGATCGCCCATCGCCTTCATCTGAGTCATACCGCCTGCAATAAACTTACCCGCCCAGTTGAGATAAGTCAGGGATTTCTCGAACTGCAGTTGATTGGGATGCACCACTTCGGGTTGCCCCGCCTCATTCATCAAGGTCGGCAGGTAGGTGACATGTTTGATTCCCGTTTGGTCTGCTTCGATGAACACAATCCCGCCTTCATTGAAATGCCGGTGACAGTCGAAGAAAAATCCAGGGTCGGGCTCGATCGAATAGATATGCTCGAACGTGTATTCCTCTTGAGGCGCTGCCAAGGCAGGTCCTCTCTTCTTGTCGCGAGGCGCAAACGAAAAATTGCCTATGCTGTAGAAAATAACGCTCTTCTTGTAGATTTCGATGCCCTGCGGCTGATGCGGGTGATGGCCGAGTATGACGCTCGCGCCGGCATCGATCGCTGCGTGTGCCACGACTGGCTGATAATCGCAGGGACGTGGTACGAAATGCACCCCCCAATGCAAAGAAACAAAGACAAGGTCGGCATTTTGTTTTGCCAGCTTTACGTCAGACACCAATTGCGCAAGGTCTGCCGCATGAGGTATCGTTACTACCCGGGCTGGGGCGCCGGGTTGATATTCGTAAGACTCATAAAAAGTGTGCGCGCGCATCGGTGCACTGCCGGCACGCGTTTCAGTCGCCCAGAACTGGGGCAGTGTAGTCGATACGTAACCGAGAAAGGCGATGCGCAATCCATTGCGCGTGAAAATTGCCGGCTTGCGCGCTGCCGCGATGTCGCGCCCGGCGCCTACCGTCGCTATGCCAAGCAGCCGAAAGGTTTCCGCCGTGTCTTCAACCGCCTCCGACCCCCAGTACCCGGTCATATTCGATGCGATAGAAAGAACATCGAAAGGCACGCTCTTGAATGCGCTAGCGAGGCGCGGACGTTGGCGGTTGAACAGCGCTGCCTGTCCGGCCTGTAGTTGAGGACATCCGCGCTCCGAATACAAGCGCTCGACTTGCGCGAACCGCAAGTCTGCGCTTCGAAGCGGCTCGAGAACACTAGCAAACGCGTCCTGCGGGGACGCATGCCCTGTACTTACATCTGCCACCGCTGCGACGGTAACTTGTCCCATACTGTGGATCTCCCTCGTTCGAACAAACAACGGCATGCTTGAATCCGGTGTGCCGCGTCGCTACGTTCAGCAAATCCGTTGCCATCGCTTGCGCGAGCTGACGGCACTCGGGCACTGATAGCAGTTTCGTCAACCGCTGCTTCGCCAAAGCAAGTAGCTTACTTCGTCTCGAGCTGACGAACATTGCCCGTTCAAGTTTCTCTTCCCGCACCACCGGTAAGCTTGTGCCAGCGTGACCGTTGTGGCATTTCTTAATGAAAATGAGGATTAACAAGAGCGTATCCGTAAATAGTATTGCTGTTACATTCCTCCGTCGCCGCAGGACCGCATGAACGCAGAAGGCATGGCGAACCGGAAGCTCAGGGGAAGCGTCGATGTCGAATAGCACGACAATTGCTTGCACTCAAACGCGGTATAAGCTGCGCATTTTGCGCATATCCGTAATTTTTTCGATATTCCAAACAGCGTCGATAAGTAATTCCGCCTTCCGCTTGCCAAGTACTGGCGCCAACAAATCAAGCGCCTTTGCAATCCCCTCTTGGCGTGTCAGCGGTTTGTGTATTGTCCCATGCGCCCCGGGAGTATAGTGCTTAATCGTTCGCCCATCGCGTAGCACGAGTTCGACCTCGCCGTGCCAACGCCGCTTCGGGTCGGACATTTCGGGGCTGCCGACGAGTTCGATGCGCTCCTTTAGCTTTACCACTTCGGGGTCGCGCATGCGCTTGAGGTCGTGCGCTGCCGTGAAACTTAAGGTATTGTCGAGCAGCATCACAGCAACAAGATGTTGAATGTTGATATCAGGCATAGCTCGGTTGTTGACTACACCCGCCTCTCTTTTTCCTACTCTTATCACCAACCTTTCCACATCGCTGGCGCTGAACGCGTAATTCCGCTTGAGCGTCTCGATCGCATCCAACGACGACAAGATTGGCGCACCGACCGACCACTTTTTGATTGAGGTATTCATTACTTCGTACGTCTTGCCGAGCTCGCGGGTAAGCACTTCTAAATTGGCATCGGGCGAATACACGGCAAAGAAATTGTGGTCACCGGAGAAGACATCTGCCACGCCTGTGAACCCGTGCGCCGCAAGCAACGCCGCTTGCACTCCATTGTGCGCAGGCATGCCGCCAATGTCGAACGCTTTTTCGGTATGCTCCAGGTCGCGTAGTAAGCATGGCAGCCCGGAAGCCTGTTGTGCAGTATAAGAGAGCATATAGCGCACGCATTCGGGACTGAGGCCTGCCAATGCGCCCGCTGCTGCAGCGGCTCCGAAGAGATCGCCGAAAACCGGTGGATGATGTCCGCGCTGAAGAGATCGATACGCGTCCATCGACATCGTCAGTCGGGCACCCACATCATAGCCGAGCACCATCGCGCGTAGCAGTGCCGTGCCGCCGTGCCGATTGCGCTCTGCTAACGCAAGGACAGCGGACCCAACGCTGCAACCAGGATGAGTAATCGAATCCTCATGCCAGTCATCAGTTTCGTCGGCATGCCCAAATATGCCGTTGGCAAGTGCAGCATTTATCGCAGTGGTCATGATGCGCGTACCCACTACGCAGGCTTCCTTGGTCCCTCCCAAAGTCTTGATGTAGTCGATCACACGCCTACCCGGAAGCAGACGCGAGCCCGAAATCATCGCCGCTAGCGCGTCGAGAAGGTGCAGCTTAGCCCGTTCCGTTACATCTTTAGGCAGCGATATTTTTAGCGCCCTCGCGATATAAGCGCTCAATGTTATCATCGTTTCGGATAACTCTACGGTCGTGGCCGCCGCTGCCCTCGCTGATTCAACACTAAGAGATTTCAGTCTTTTGGATGGCGAAGCGCGTGTCGGCTGGCGTGCAGGTCCTTTCGCCTTCTTGATCGCTTTCAACCGCTTCGCCTCGGATGCGCCTTTTGTCACGTGTTCTCCTCTTTGAACGATTGAGCTTCTTGCAAAACTCTCTGTCTGAACAGAATTAGCAACAAACGAGCTAGGGATCGGCAGCCATCATAAGCGAGATGAAAAGTCCAACACCTTTTTCGGCATTCGCATGAATACTACAACAATGGTTAAGAATGACGCAACGCTTACAAGTGACTCAGCATAAATCCGTAAGGCGAGCAATATGCTTCACTACATCGCATTCAACAACTGTCATCGGGGCATTCGCAGCACTTGTATTGGATGAAATGACCGACAGAAGTGGAACATTTACAGACCACGTTCTCTATCGGTCAATCGAAAATATTATGCAAGTCCTAGGGACTTAGATTTTGAAGATAACGCCTGGTTTCCGAGAACCTCGGACGCTTGAGCGGCGATCTATGTTCAAATTGGTTTGCGCTTGTGCTGAAATTCAGATTACACGAGTCCTGGTCAAAAACGCTTACTGTTGAGCCATGCCGTTGTGCGGAGCCAAGGTGGCGAGGATCAGCTTTCCGCCGTGACCTTCGCTTCTTTTACCAATTTCCTCCATTTTTCCACTTCGCGCCGGATATAGCTCAAAAACTGCTCCGGCGGACCGCCGGCAGGCTCCAGTCCTTCTCGCGCCATCCGGCCTTTCATTTCATCGGTCTGCAGTATTTTTGTGACTTCCTTATTCCAACGCGTAACGATCTCCTTAGACAAGCCTTTCGGACCCAACAAACCGAACCACGAAGCGACTTCATAACCCGCTACCGTCTCGCTGACGGTCGGAATATCGGGCAGCACGCTCGAGCGCTTGGCAGTGGTCACGCCAATGATGCGTACTCTACCCAACTTCGCATACGGAATCATCGCGACAATAGTGCCAAAGGTGAGATCTATCTCCCCGCCGATGAGTTCATTCAACGCTAAGCCCATGCTCTTGTACGGAATGTGGGTAAGATTAACCTTGGTTTCCACCTTAAAAAGCTCGGCTGCAAGGTGCGGAGTACTGCCAGTGCCAGCTGAACCGTAATTGAGCTTGCCGGGATTAGCCTTGGCGTAACCGATGAGCTCTTTGACGCTCTTGATTGGCGTCGTGGGCTTCACCCCAACAGCGAAGCCCCCCTCCCCGATCATGATGATCGGCTGGATGTCGTTTACCGAATCATAAGGGAGCTTATAGAAAGCGGCGTTGGTACCATAGCTACCGGAAATCATGATCAGCGTGTAGCCGTCCGGATTGGCGCGAACAACCATCTCGGTCCCGAGGGTACCGCCGCCGCCAGCTCGGTTGTCTACCACCACCGATCGCCTGAAGGAATCGGAAACCCGCTGCGCGACGGCGCGTGCCACAATGTCCGCGCCTCCGCCGGGAGCAAAGGGGACGATCAACCGGATCGGCTTTGAGGGATACTCCTGTGCCCATGCGCTTGGCGCTGGCGCGAAAGCAAGGACGGCGCTAACCAATGACACAACAGTTTTCATCTCATCCTCCTCGCAAAAAATGTGCGGCTTCCACATCACCTCGCTTCGTCGGGGTCAAAACCTGGATTTCCCTCGTTTACGTAGGGTAGAACTTCATTGACCAACCTATCAAATTGTTGCGATTCCCTTGTTTCGGTCGAGAGGCGCAACGTAAACCGATTGGCGCCACAGCCACGAAACGCTTTGAGACTCTCTATGCAGTCGCGCGGCGAGCCATAGGTTAGCAAGGTTTCCAGTCTTTCCTTAGTGTAGTTGGCGGAGTAATACCGATCAAGAAAAGACTTAGCTTCATGCAACGCGCGGTCCTTGTCATCGTCAATACATATATGATGATATATGCAATTATCAAATTGGCTCGACGCATGGCCGCTTTCCTTGGCAACTGAAATTATCTTGTTCCACGAGCGGTAAATTGCATGCGGCGCCGCACTGTGTGTCATCCACCCGTCTGCGAGCCGACCGCATTGTTTTAACGCATAGTCGGAACCGGTTGAACCTGCTTCGGCTATGCCACTTGCAAGCCGCGTGGCGTTGGTTGCCGTCCAGATGGGGCAGTTAGGATTCCGGGGTTTCGGTTCGAGCACCAAACCTGCAAACCTGTAGAAAGAACCTTCAAATGCAGTGTTGTCGCTGTTCCATAAATGCTTCAGGACTTTGATATGCTCATACATTCGCTTACGCCGTTCTTCGGGTGGCACTCCAAGCGCAGTTGACTCGGCATCCCACAAAGCCTTACCGCCTCCGCCCGCGCCGACAATTAGGCGGGTACGGCCGTTTGCGATCTGATCGATACTTGCCCATTCGTAAGCAAAAACGATCGGGTTTCGTAACGCAAACGATCCCATCACAGCGGGGCCAAGCAAAATTCTTTCAGTACGACCGGCGATAGCGGCGAGCAATGGAATTGCATCAAGGCGACGATTGACGTACAAGGCATCCCCAACCCAAACTGAATCAAGAATCCCGTTCTCTTCAACCCTATCCGCCAGTCTTAACAAATCTCTAGGACTGCGTATTCCAAGTACTACCCCTCGATTGGAAAGAGTGATTCCAAACTTCAGCTGGTTCATTGTTAACCTTTCGAGAATTTCAATAACGATACATCTTCGTCATGGGTTAGGTCAAATCTTTTCTTCGAAAATACTGGTATTCGTAAATATTCGCGGAAAGGCACCGCATTTCTGTCTTGAGAGCACCAGTGCAATATGTATTGGCCCGATACATAAGATTGACATGCCGTTGATAGTTGTTCACAATACTCAGGGGTGCCAAGGTGCTCCGGATCATCGAAGGGACCAATCAGATGCAGCGGAACATCGTCGCCAACAGCCTGATGGGCCGGGCACAAGAGAAGACCGCGGCGCGATAAGTGTAAATCCGAAAACCAAGGAGAGGCAATGGAAACGATCGGACTCGGCTTGCATTTCGAAGATCTTTGGCTAGGAAGAACGTTTCAGACCATCGGACGCACGGTTACCGAAGCGGATATCGTCAACTTTATAAATTGCACGGGAATGGTCGAAGTCTTGTTCACGAATATACATTTCCTCCAGACCGAATCGGATATCAAGGGACGGCTTGCGCCCGGTGCGCTTGTTTACACTTTCGCCGAGGGGCTGCTCATACAAGCGACGATGCAGCACACTGGATACGCCTTCTTGAATATGGAACTTGAGGTCAAGGGACCGGTGTTCGCCGGCGACACCATACACGTCGAATGCGAAGTGATCGAAGCACGGCTCAGTCAAAGCAGACCGGGTCGGGGACTCGTTCGGACCCGCAACAAAGTCGTCACGCAGAATGGCAAAGTCGTACTGATATACACGCCTTTACGGATGGTCAAATGTCGAAAAGCAGCGTAATGAGCTACGGCTCCTGGTTTGCGGGAAATCAGTCATGAGCGGTCCCTTGACCGGAGTTCGCGTCGTTGATCTAACCAGCAACATTCTCGGCCCGGTTGCCACTCAGATCCTCGGGGACATGGGCGCTGACGTTATCAAAATCGAAACGACACAAGGTGATCCGATGCGCCAATCCGGCATGTCGCGAAACCCCAACATGGCGTCGCTATTCATGAATACCAACCGGAACAAGCGCAGCGTCGTTCTTGATCTCAAACGCCCGCCGGCGCTGCAAGCGCTGATGCGCCTTATCGAGACGGCAGACGTGTTCGTGCATGGCCTCAGGCCAAGAGCCGCCGCGAGACTGGGCATCGCATATTCCGCGATCAAAGAGCGCAATCCAAGGATCATCTACGCGTACGGTCCGGGCTACAGTCCCGACGGGCCGTTTCGCGATCGGCCCGCATTTGACGACGTGATTCAGGGTGAAAGCGGAATCGCCGGAATGCTGGGGCAAATTTCGGGAGAGCCGAGATATGTTCCCATGATTCTCGCAGATAAGATCTGCGGCAACGTGCTCGCTTCCGCTATCGGGATGGCGCTGTTCGAGCGTGAAAAAACGGGACTGGGACAGGAAGTCTGCGTTCCGATGCTGGAGACGATGTTGTCTTTTAATCTTACCGAGCATCTCTGGACAAATTTTTTCGAACGGGATGGAAGTAAACTCGGATACTCCCGAATGCTCTCGACCAATCGTCGTCCTTACGCAACGAGCGACGGCCATATCTGCCTTCTTGCCGTCAATGATGAGCAGTGGCAGCGCTTACTCACGGCAATCGGACGCCCTGAATTGAACTCCGACGAGCGATTCGCGGCGCTTGCGCAACGGACACGCAATATCGATGATTTATACGCCATCGTCGCTGAGCAGATCAAGCACAAGAAGACCGCTGAATGGAAGCAACTTCTGGACGCAGCCGACATTCCAAATGGTGCGGTAAAAAACCTCGAGGACCTAGGCGATGATCCCTACCTTAGGTCGACTGAGTTCTTCCAACATTACAATCACCCAACTGAAGGCCGGATGGTAACGACGGCGATTCCAGTGCGCTTCTCTCGCTCGCCGGGCAGCTTTCGCCTCCCGCCCCCGCCTCTTGGGCAGGATACGCGTTCGATCTTGAAAGAGATAGGCTATGGAGATGCTGAAATAGCTCAAATTGCAGGCAACAAATCCGGTACGGCTAGCAGCCTGTCGGACTTGACAGTCCGCACAGGCTGCTAAAACGACTTATCCCATTCCCTGACGTACTCACTTCCGGGCGTTGGAATTTCCCGGGGGTACCGCCTGGACTCCGCGCAAGCCGGCACGCACGATTGCTCGCTCAACTAACCCCGACGCCTTAGCTTCTTCAATGAATTCGCTCACATAGGCGAACCATCCGCCCTGGCCCTTTGGGACCGCCATTGCTATGGAGTTGGCCCCGTAGCAGTCCTCCAGCACCCGTGAGCCGGGCAACTGGGTGGCATACTCCAGGAGCCCAGGGCGGATTCCCGCCAATACGTCCGCACGTCGGGTGCGCAGCAGGTCGAAACCGGCGTCCGGGTTCTCAGCGTACACCGATTCGGCGTGCTTCAGTATGCCTCTCAGCGCGAAGTCCATGGCATGATTGCGCACGATAGCGATGCAAACTCCAAGCTGGTCCGCGTCCAGGACCCTGCGGATTGAGGAGCCAGCCGGCACCAGATAGGTGAAGTCCGCTTGCATAAATGCGAGCGAGAAGTCCACGGCAGCGGACCGAGTTGGGTCGAGTCCCATAAACGTCACGTCCGACGCGCCGGCCTTGAGGCTTTCCAAGGCCTTAGGAGGAGTCGGATATTCGACCAGCAGGACCTCAACGCCGAGGCGTGCTCCAAGCGCGCGAGCAATCTCTATTACCACCCCTCGCAGCTCACCGCTTACCGGATCCTTGGTGTACATGAAAGAGGGGAACAACGCGACCCGAACTCTGCCGGCGCGCACCAGGTTCTCCACCCTGGTGTCGGGCGCCCGCTGGGCGTTGCCGATCGGCACACTTACCGGCAGAGCTACGCTCAGGAGCGGAACCCGAAAACTCTTTTTCAAGCGAGTGGTCAGTGCAAACCTTCCGCTCGCGTCTAGCATGGTACGGCCGTTTTGCGTATCGAGAGCGTTCGCATATGTCAAATGCTAACGCAACACGCGTCACGCCTCAAGTCATGATTTCGCATCCGAACGAGCTTCTTGCGGGGGTCGATTTCGGCCTATATCGCGCTAGCAGCCTGTCGGACTTAGCATTCGACAGGCTGCTAACAGCAAAACCGCCCGCCGATTTTGAATGTAACCCAGGCTAACAACCGCTCGTGCGCTCCCGGAAGCACGTGAGCAGGCCAGAAATGAGGTTTTCCTTACCATTTTTCTCCCGTATTCATGCGGGCGGTTTTGCATTAGGAGTTTGTCGG
>JACQOI010000243.1 GCA_016202615.1 Betaproteobacteria bacterium | reverse complement strand
TTTGGACCTGCCCTCGACAGTGCCTTTTCACAACCGCCCATGCTTGTTCCGAGTGGGCTTTTGACGTTGGATTGCGATCAGCCCCCTTTGAGGGGGCCGCAATCCTGAATACCCCCGGCTTTGCCGGGGGATTGTTATTTCCAAGTTGCGTTCAAAGCAACAATAATCTTGGGTGCGTTTCACGCACCATTCTTATTGGTGCGCATGGCGCACCCTACGATATTTCACTTTTGATTGCGAAATGATATAACGACTCACGGCTTCACGCGAAGCCGTACAGCCGCGCGGGATTGGCGACCAGAATACCGGCATGACTTTTCTCTTCCCTCCGCAATCATCAAAGATTCACGGCCTGCCGACTGGCCGGGCGTCCTAGCGCTTCAGATTGGCTGCGGCGCTGGTTCCGGCAAGCTTGCCGAACACCGCACCGGAGGTCAATCCCGTGCCGCCCGGGTAGTTGTGGTAGAAAAGGCCTCCCACCAATTCGCCTGCCGCGTACAGCCCCGCAATGAGATTGCCCGCGGTATTCTCGACCTGGCCCGAAGTGTTGACCTTGACGCCGCCGAAACTGAAGGTGACGCCGCAGGTGACGCCATAAGCTTCAAACGGCGGCTCCTCGATGGTGTTCGCCCAGTTGGTCTTGTTGATCTTGAGGCCCTCGGTGCGGCGGCCGTCCTTGATTGCCGAGTTGTAAGGGATATCGGTGCGCACCGCCTTGTTATAGGCCTTGATTTCGCGCAGGCAGGCTTCGGCGTCGACGCCCTCGAGCTTCTTGACCAGTTCCTCGAGGGTGTCCGCTCTCGCTTTGGTCACCCGCTTGATGCGATACTCGTCGCGCAGCGCAGGGATGATCTTGTTGTCGAAGATCTGCCAAGCAAACATGCCGGGCTGCGACAGGATTACCGAACCGTACTTGGCGTAGGTGTAGTTGCGGAAGTCCGCGCCTTCATCGACGAAACGCTCGCCGCGGGCATTCACCATGATGCCCCACGGGTAACTATGCTTCTGGAAGGCGTCGCCGACTGCAAGATCGCCGAACGGCGGGGCATTCAAGTCCCATCCCACCGCATGGCAGCCCGACCAGTGACCGTACGGCATGGCGCCGATAGCGAGCGCCATCCTGATGCCGATCCCGGTATTGAAGCGCGTGCCGCGCACTTTGGCGAGATCCCAGTTTGGGCCGAGATAACGCGCACGCATCTCGGAGCTCGATTCGAAACCGCCGCAGGCAAGCACCACCGCCTTGGCGCGGATTTCGACGTTTTTTCCTTTACGCTTGGCCCTGACTCCGCACACCGCGCCGTTGTCGTCGGTCAACAGCGCAACCGCCTCGGTTTCATAAAAGATCTTGATGCCTTCACGCTCGCAAGCCTTGTGCTCGTTCTCGACCAGCCCGTGGCCGCCACCCCAGGTTTCGGCGGCGAGCCCGCCCCAGAATTTGTATTTGTTGCCGATTTTGTGCGACTGACGGCCAAAGCTGGCCTGGAAGCGGACGCCCTTCTTGCGCAGCCATACGATCGTCTCGTAGCTGCGCGAAATCAGCAGCTCGCACAGATCAGGATCGGTCCGATACTGCGTGATGCGGCCCATATCGTCGTAATACTGGTCGCTGGTGTAGGTGCCGAAGTCATGGAGCTTCTTCTCTTCCTCGGTAAGGTCCGGAATCACCTGCGCAAGCTCTTCGACGTTGTTGAAGACAAAACGCATCAATCCGCCGGTATAGCGGCTGTTGCCGCCGCACTCCTCGAGCGGCGCCGCTTCGAGCATGATCACGTCGGCGCCGCCTTCGCGCGCCGCGAGTGCCGCGCATGCTGCCGCGTTGCCGGCGCCGATCACGATAACATCAGGGTTGCCAAAGTCAGTGGTGTTCATCGCCTTCCTTAGGGTTTCAAGTTTAAAGTTTCAATGCAGCATCTTTGGTGCGCGTTTGCCTTCGGAATCCGGGCTGGAGGGGGCGGGGGAAGCATGGTGCACGACCATGCGCCAGCCGTTTTCGGTGCGCATATAGATGTTGGTCGTGATCACCGGGTTGCGCGCACCCGCTTCGCAGGCGATCGAAATCTGCTCGTAGACGCTGTGCACCGCAAACGTCATGCCGTTCAGGGACTGCTGTTGCCGCAGCCGGAAACGCAGCGCCTGGCCGCCCGCGAAAACCCGCCGCCATGACTCACGCACCTGCGCGACGCCCGAAACCCGCGCGCCGCCGGGATGCACGCACGCAATGTCGTCATCGTCGGCCCATACCGCCATCATCGCGTCGAGATCGGCTTTCTCGAACGCTTCGTAGAACGCCGCTTCGGCGTCCTGCGGCGTGGTGAACATCGCGCGCTTCATTATTACGGGCTCTTAAGTCTTCATTTTATCAAATCCGATCCGTTGCCAGACCTGGTCGGGCGTGAGCTGCCTCATGCAATTGAAATGGCCGAGCGGGCACTCACGCTCGAAGCATGGGCTGCACGGCAGGTCGAGCTTGACGATGCCGGCGCGCGGGCTGAGCGGTGGCGTGAACGCCGGGCTGCTCGAGCCGTAGATCGCAGTCAGCGGCTTGCCGAGCGCGGCGGCGATGTGCATCAGCCCCGAGTCATTGCTGACCACGAGCGACGCGCATGACATGAGGTCGATCGCCTCGGCCAGCGTGCTTTTGCCGCACAGATTCACACAGGCATTGCCGGCAAGACGCGCGATTTCATCGCCGATGGCGGCATCCCTGGGCGAACCCGCCAACCATATGTCGCAGCCGGCGGCAGCGAGTTTCTGCGCGAGTTCGGCAAAATACTCCGGCGGCCAGCGCTTGGTCGGGCCGTACTCGGCGCCCGGGCACAACACTGCTACCGGCCGCCCCGGGGCGAGCCCGAGCTTCTGCAACGTCGCCGCGCGCTGGGCGGCATCGTCTTTCAATTGCGCTGCGGCGAGCGGGCGTTTGACAGGCTCACCCGGCGCCTCCGCGAGCAGCGCGAAACGCTCGGCCATCAGCGGCAGCACCTGCGTGTCCAGCCGGCGCGCATCGTTGAGCAGTCCCCAGCGCGCTTCGCCGACGAAACCGGTGCGCAGCGGGATGCGGGCGACGAATGGCGCCAGCGCGGACTTGAAGGAGTTGGGCAGCACGATCGCCTGATCGTAATGCTGCGCGGCGAGGCTGCGCGCGAGCACGTAGCGGCGTTTCAACGCGAGCTCGCCGTGACCGAACGGGTTGCCGATGGTGGCGTGCACATCAGGCATGCGCTCGAACAGCGCGCGCGTCCACGGCGGCGCCAGAACATCAAGGGTGAGTTCGCGATGGCGTTCATGCAGACGCCTGAACAGCGGCTGCGCGAGCACCGCGTCGCCCACCCAGGCGGGCGCGACGATCAGGATTCTGAACACAATGCGGAACGATGAATGATGAATGATGAGTGATGAGTGATGAGTGAAAAAACCGCCTGCGGCGCAGAATGCGTCGTTTCATTCCGCATTCATCATTCTGCACTCATCATTTGGCGCGGCAGGCGCGCTAGTGCTTGCCGGCCTTGGCGCCGCCAGTGAGCGTATATTGCGTGCCGCAGTACGGGCACAGCGCTGCGCCGGTCTGCTCGATCGGCAGGAACACGCGCGGGTGTGCGTTCCACAGCAGCATCGCCGGTGTCGGGCAGTGCAGCGGCAGGTCGGCCGCCGTGATTTCGATGTGGCGTTGCTTATTCTCGGTCTGTTGCCGGGTCATGGTATCAGGCAGCAACAGGGGTCAGCCAGTCGCTGTGCTTGTCGCTCGTGCCGTTCACGCAATCGAAGAACATTTTCTGCAACTTGGCGGTGATCGGGCCAATCTTGCCGGCACCGATGGTGCGTCCGTCGACCTCGCGGATCGGCGTCACTTCCGCCGCGGTGCCGGTGAAGAACGCCTCATCGGCAATGTAGAGGTCGTCGCGCGTAATGCGCTTGGCGGAAACGCTGTAGTGCATTTCCTGGGCGAGCGTGATCACCGATTCGCGGGTGATGCCCATCAGGGCGCTGGTCAACTCGGGCTCGTAGATCTTGCCGTTCTTCACCATGAACAGGTTTTCGCCGGAGCCTTCGGCGACGAAACCGTCGACGTCGAGCAAGAGCCCCTCGTCGTAGCCATGCTCGGTCGCTTCGAGATTGGCGAGGATGGAGTTCGCATAGGTGCCGGAATACTTGGCGCGGCACATCGACACGTTGACGTGGTGGCGCGCGAAAGACGAGGTCTTGACGCGGATGCCTTTTTCGAGCGCTTCCGGACCGAGATAGGCGCCCCACGGCCAGGCCGCGATCGCGACGTGCACCCTCACGCCCTTGGGCGACACGCCCATTTTTTCCGAGCCGTAGAAGGCAATCGGCCGGATGTAGCACGACTCGAGCTGGTTGGCGCGCACCACTTCCTTGTGCGCCGCCATGATGGTTTCGCGGTCGTAAGGGATCTTCATCAGGTAGATGTGCGCCGAGTTGAACAGGCGCTCGGTGTGCTCCTTCAACCGGAAGATCGCGGTGCCGCGGACCGTGTGGTAGGCGCGCAAACCCTCGAATACGGCGAGCCCGTAGTGCAGGGAATGCGTCAGTACATGGGTGGTCGCATTACGCCACGGCACGAGCTTGCCGTCATACCAGATGTGCCCGTCACGATCGGCCATCGACATCTAAATGCTCCGCTCAAAAAATTTGGATTTTAGCGTATTTCGCCAATTGCTGCCCTGCGTCCTCCCGCGCGCCCGTCGCGAGCCGCAGCCGTGGCCGTATGGCGGCCGGGAACGACGTTCGCCGACGAGCTTTCCTTGACCGCCGAATTGATTGATGTAAACATTCAAGTATTTTCCGCGGTGCAGGGTGACAAAAAGTCACGCTTCACAATAACCCACTGGTTATCAAGAAGAAACGGGAGTCCATCCGCAATGGCAGACCTCATCAGCAGACTGCTCGGCAAGCTGAGCAGTCGCGTGATCAATCCGACCGACACCGACGAGCAGAAACTGCACAAGACGCTGTTGATCTTCGCATGCGGCCTGATGGGGTTCGCGGCCATGCTGTGGCTCGCGATCTACCACGCAATGGGGATCAAGTATTCGGCGACCGTGCCGTTGATCTACCTCGTGGTGTCCACGACCACGCTCGGCATCTACCTGTGGAAACTCAATTTCGAGCTTTTCCGCTTTGCGCAGACCAGCCTTTACCTGTTCGTGCCGTTCATCATGCAGTGGTCGATCGGCAGCTACGTCACGTCCTCGGGCGTGATGCTGTGGGCGCTGCTGGCGCCGATCGGCGTGATGATCTTCCAGGGCCCGAAAGAATCGGTGCCATGGTTCTTCGCCTACATCGTGATGACCGCGGTATCGGGCTTCTTCGATTATTATCTCGCTTACGGCGCCGAGCGCCAGACCGGCCTGCCGCTGCAGACGATCGCGGTGTTTTTCGTGCTCAATTTTGCCGCGATGTCGACCATCGTCTATCTGCTGGTTGTTTATTTCGTGCGCGAGAAGGACCGACTCAAGCGCGTTCTTGACGAGGAGCACCGCCTGCTGGTCGTCGAGCAGGAGCGCTCCGAGCGCCTGCTGCTCAACGTGCTCCCGAAACATGTCGCGCAGCGGCTGAAGGAAAATCCGACAGCGGTTCTTGCCGATGGTCTCGCCGACTGCACCGTAATGTTCGCCGATCTGACCGATTTCACGGGCCTGGTCGAGGGTATGCCGCCGCGCGAGATGGTGGCAATGCTGAACGACGTGTTCTCGTGGTTCGACCAGCTGGCCGAGAACTACGGGCTGGAGAAGATCAAGACCATCGGCGACGCCTACATGGTGGCTGGCGGGTTGCTTGACGAGAATGACAACTATACCGCATCGATAGCTGACATGGCGATCGAAATACGCAGCAAGATCTCGGCACGCAAGACGCGCGCCGGGGAATCGCTGGGCATGCATATTGGCATCGGGACCGGGCCCGTGGTCGCTGGCGTCATCGGCGCCAGGAAGTTCATCTACGATCTGTGGGGCAATACCGTGAATGTCGCGAGCCGATTGTCGACCGAGGCGACGACGGGCGGCATTCTGGTCGATACCGCCACCTATCGCCGGCTGCGCGGCTTGTATCAGTTCGAGGGGCCTGAGCCGCTCACGGTAAAGGGCCAGCGCCAGCTGACGTCCTACCGGCTGATCACCAAACTGCCGTAAGCGGCGGGCGGTCCGACGGAATGAAGTAGCCCAAGGCCGACGGATTAGAAGCTATCCCAAAAACAGCAACGGCCGATGAAACCACAGATAAACACGGATGAACGCGGATAAGGTCGACGCTA
>JACQOI010000237.1 GCA_016202615.1 Betaproteobacteria bacterium | reverse complement strand
GTGATGAAGCTTACTTGGCCTTGTACCCGCTCCGCTGGCAAGGGAGAAGCATCCGCTCTCAGCACCGGACCTATCGTAACGAGACCGGCAAGGATGATGGATGCAGCTAACGTCGTCAGTTTTGGTTTCATGTTCAATCTCCATAAGAAAGTGGTGTTTGGGGTTACGCGCAACACCGCACGAGGTGTGACGCCACATCGTTTCCGATGGTTACGAACCCGGTCCCATGCGTACTCATGATGTAATCCTCGCGTTGTTCAAACGAACTACGCCGGTACTCGCGCAATCCGCGTGCCACAACGGATTAAGCAAGTGAAATCAAGCGACTGCGGAACAAGCGTGAAATATTTCCACGCTCGAAACCGTCGCCGTCAAGCGACACCGGTGCTTTGCAACGAAGGAAACATCTTGGATCTCAAAGACTTGTGCCGTCGCCTGATCCCGACACCACTCAAAGACACGCGCAGCGTGGCAAAATGCAGCGGAGTGTCGTCGCGTGGAGTGCTGCCATGATGAGCTTCGAATTTCTGCCGCAGTTCCCGCTTCCCGCCAATCCGCTCGCTTTGTTCGGCGTATTGTTGCTCGCCGGTGCGCTCGGTGGCGAACTGACGCGGCGCGTGCTGAATCTGCCGCGCATCACGGGTTATGTGCTGATTGGTCTCACCTTGGGAGCGAGCGGGCTTGACGTGCTCGATTCCAGAATGCTGGGCTATGCGAGAATATTTTTCGATGTCGGGCTTGGGCTCGTACTGTTCGAGCTCGGGCGGCGCCTGGATTTCACCTGGCTCAAGCGAGACCGCTGGTTGCTGGTGATGGCAACCGCGGAAAGCCTACTGTCATTCGGCTGCATGTTCGGGGCTTTGCTGTGGTTCCATATCGCACCGCTGTACGCCGCCGTAGCGGCGGCCATCGGTATCTCCTCGTCGCCTGCGATCGTGATGCTGGTGGCGCGAGAACTGCGCGCCGAAGGTCAGGTGACCGAGCGAGCGCTCAACCTGGTCGCGATCAACAGCGTGGTCGCGTTCGTGCTGATGACGATGCTGCTGTCGTGGATACACCGCGAGTATCACGCCGGATGGTTTGTCATGGTGCTGCATCCCGTTTATATCCTGGTCGGCTCGCTGTTCGCCGGCTTCCTGGCGAGCGTGCTCGCGCTCGGGCTGGCGCGCTGGTTGGGCAAGAAGGCTGAGCTGCACATTGCACTGTTGCTGGCGGTGGTTCTGCTGCTGGTGGGGGCCGCTGAAGCGCTCAAGCTTTCGGTACTGATCGCATTGCTGACGTTCGGCGTGCTGGTCAAAAACCTCGATGACGACCACGTGCTGATGCCGGTCGATATCGGCCGCCTCGGGCAGATGTTTTTCATTGTATTGTTCGTCACGACCGGCGCGATGCTGCAGATCACCGATGTGGTGGCCGGCGGAGCGGTCGCCGTCATTTACATCGCGGCGCGTTTCGTCGGCAAATCCATCGGCGTATTGTCTTTCGCGCACCTGAGCGGAATTCGCGCCGGCATTGGCGGGTTGCTCAGCATCGCGTTGTTGCCGATGTCCGGCATCGCGCTCGCGATGACGCACAGCGCGAGCAGCCTCTATCCGGCGTTCGGTGCGAAGCTCGCAACCATCGTGTTGGCGGCGGCATTAATACTCGAACTTATCGGCCCGCTGGCGGTGCAGTTTGCGTTAAGACATGCCGGCGAGGCCCGGGAGGAAGCGTAATGGCCGCCCACGAAATGGATTTCAAGCCATCGCAGGACTTGTCGATCGGAGTCGAACTTGAGTTGCAGATACTGAATTCGCGCGATTACAACCTGGCGCGGGATGCCGCCGATCTGCTCAAGGTGCTGGAAAAACTGGAGCATCCCGGCGAAATCAAGCCCGAGATCACCGAAAGCATGATCGAGCTGAACTCGTCGATCCATACGCGCCACGAAGCGCTGCTCGCGGAACTAAAGCAGATCCGGGATGCGGTGGTGGAAGCAGCAGCGCGGCTCAATCTGAACATCGCCGGCGGCGGCTCGCATCCGTTTCATAAATGGAGCGAGCGCCGGATTTATCCTACCGAGCGTTTCGGGCATCTGCTCGAAGTTTACGGCTATCTCGCCAAGCAGTACACGGTGTTCGGCCAGCACATACACATCGGCTGCCCGAACGGCGATGAGGCGGTGTATCTGACGCATATGTTGTCGCGCTACATCCCGCATTTCATCGCGCTCTCCGCGTCTTCACCCTTTCAGCAGGGAGCGGACACCGGTTTTCAATCATCAAGGCTTAATACGGTGAGCGCGTTTCCGCTGTCGGGCAACATGCCGTTCGTTACAACGTGGGGCGAATTCGTGGCCTATTTCGAGAAAATGCGCGGCTTCGGCATCGTCGAGAGCATGAAGGACTTCTACTGGGATATCCGGCCCAAGCCCGAATATGGCACGGTCGAGATACGCGTGCTCGACACGCCGCTCACCGTCGAGCACGCGGCGCGGCTTGCCGCTTATGCGCAGACGCTGGCGCACTACGTCTTGACGCGGCGACCGCTGCCGGCATCGGCTGACGTCTACCTCGTCTATAAGTACAACCATTTCCAGGCCTGCCGCTACGGATTGGCCGCGACCTACATTGATGCCTACACGCAGCGGCAGCTTCCGCTCCAGCGCGACATACTCGATACGCTGGAATTGCTGCACCCGCATGCCGCCAAGCTCGGCACCAGCGAAGCGCTCGGCGAGTTGCGCGCCGACGCCGACACGCGCAACAGCGACGCGAATTGGTTGCGCGAGATGTACCGTGAACTCGGCTCGCTCAACGACGTCGCGCGGCGGCAAAGCGAGGAGTGGATGGGACGCGCGGCGGCACGGGGGTAAGCGCCACGAAAACTGTATTAGCGCCCACAAGCCGCAGGAATCGCTGCGCGCACCATCATCAACTTCCCGGAGCCGCCGGACCAATTGAATCAGCCGCGAGGCCGATCAGTTCGGCCCGCCGGCGAGATCGAGCAGCGCCGCGCGCAATCCGGAAACCACCCGCGCAAGGCGGTCGAAATCGACCTTGTCGGGCGTGTCGGCGGCCGTGTGGTAGTAAGGATAGCGGAACGGCGCCGTGTCGGTGACCATTAGCGCCGGATAGCCCTCGTCCCAGAACGACCATTGGTCCGACCAGTCCACGCCGGGAATGAAGGCCGGCGCGGCGAGTCCTTCGGACGGAAACTGCGCGTGACGGCGGAACGATGCGATGACTTCGTGCAGCAGGCCGCGCGAGCGGAGGTTGGAAACGAAGGCGATGAAATTGCCGGTAGCGGGATAAAACAGCCCGATCGGCGGCGGATAATGCTGGCTGCCGGGCTGATCCGAGTAGTAGCCGATGGTTTCGAGCGACAACATGGCGACGATGTTCTCGCCGCGCTCTTTGGCGCGCCGCGCATATTTGCGGCTGCCCATCTCGTCGCTCTTGAAAAAAGGCGGCTCCTCGTCCACGAACAGCACGAAGCGCAGCGTGCGCGCGGGCTTCAGGTTGCGTGCAAGGCGCGCCAGCTCGAGTACCGCCGCCACGCCCGAGCCGTTGTCGTTGCCGCCGGTCGCGCCCCGTACCGAATCGTAGTGCGCGCCGATGATCACGATCTCGCGGGCGCGCGCACCGCCGGTGATCTCGGCTTCAATATTGCGGATTGCAACACCGCCGGTCGTGAAGCGCTGCGCCGAGGGCGTATAACCGAAGCCGGCAAGCGCATCTTCGATGTGGCGCGCCGCCGCTTCCAGCGGGGCAGGCTGCCACAGGTTGCGTTCGCGGCTGCCGACGGCGAATACGTGACGCCGCAGGTTGTCGCGCAGCACGGTTTGCTCGTCGCTCAGCGGCGGCAGCGGCCCGGAGTACGACTTGCCGGGCACCGCGATCATGTACCACAGTAACCCTGCGGTCAGGATAAGCAGCGTGCCCCAGAAAATCATGCGCGCCTTCCAGAGCGTGCCATGCGCGATCCCCATCGGTTGCGCTGCGGCCGCGCCGCGGTCACAGCCCCGCGATGTCGAGTTCAGCGGCGAGCTGATTGAGGCTTTGCCGCAGCGGTTCAGGCAGCGGGATGCCGAGCTTTGTTCTTTCCGCGCGCTTGGCGTAGCTCTGCTCGCCGGGCAGCCGGATCGCGTCGACTCCGGGCAGGTGTCGCGAGCCACGGATGTCGCGTATCAGTGCGTCCACGCGACGCTTGAAATCGGCGACATCGCCGAATGCGGCAAGCGAGATCGCGACGATCGCGTGGCCGGTGTTGGTGGGCGTGGTGTCGTCGTGGTTGAAATCGACGACATCGCGTCCCATCGCCGCGCCGTTCAGCGTGCCGGCCAGCAGGCCGAACACCAGCGCGAGCCCGTAGCCCTTGTAGCCGCCGATCGGCAGCAGAAAACCCTCGTCCGCGCGGCTCGGATCGGTGAGCGGGCGGCCCTCACGGTCGATCATCCAGCCTGCGGGCATCATCTCGCCGCGCTGCGCCCTGGTTTTCACCTTGCCGTAGGCCGCGACGGTGGTCGCCATGTCGAGCACGATGGGCGGTTCTTCACCCGCGGGCACGCCGACCGCAATCGGGTTGGTCGACAACAGCATGTCGATGCCGCCCCACGGCGGCAGGTGGTTCGCGTTGCCCACCGCCAGATAGAGCCCGATCATGTCGTGCGCAATCGGCATGCTTGCGTAGAGCGACGCCGGCCCGGCGTGGTTGCTCCATTTGACGCCGACCCATGCCACACCCGCGGTCTTCGCCTTCTCGATCGCTTTCTCGGCGGCGAAGCGCATCACCAGATGCCCCATGCCGTTGTCGCCGTTAACGAGAGCCATGCCCGCCGCCTCGCGCTCGACGCGGATAGCGGGTTTCACGTTGACCGCGCCGCCCTTGATGCGGCGGATATACTGCGGCAGCCGGAATACGCCGTGACCGTCGGCGCCATTCAGATCGGCGCGTGTCATCAACTCGGCGATATGCCCTGCTTCCCGCGCTGAAATGCCGACCGCGACCAATGCGCGCGCGATGAAGGCCTCGAGCCGTTGGGGTGAAACGCACGTCGCAGCGGCAGCCGTATCAGTCATGTTCGTCGCTCGTGGTTCGTGATCCGTGATTCGTGATTCGAACAACGATCAACGTACAACGAACAACGTGTTTCGTGTTTCGCCTCACTCCTCACGTCTCTCGCTCTTCACTCAGTGCCGGCGTTCTTCAAGCTCGACCAGCGCACCGAAAAAATCATGCGGATGCAAGAACGCAATGCGCGCGCCGTGCACGTTCACCTGCCGCTTGCCGTCACCGAGGACGCGCGCGCCCTTGTGCTCGATCTCGGCGGTGGTCGCCTGCAGGCTGTCGACCTGCAGGCTGAAATGATGGATTCCGCCGCGCGGGTTGCGCTGCAGGAATTTCCCGATCGGCGAATCGGGCCGCGCCGGCTCCATCAGCTCGATCTTCGCGTTCCCCAGGTTGACGTACGCCATGCGCACGCCCTGGCCGTCGTTGACGCTGACCGGGCCGATTTTCAATCCATATTTCTGCTCGAGCTCGCGCGCTGCGGCATCAAGGCTCGGCACCACGATTGAAACGTGACTGAGTCCTGTGATCATGTCTTTTCGCCTCTCGCCTCTCCCCTCTCGCCTCTCGGGTATTTATATCACTTTGTCGCGACGTAACGCTGCAATGCGCGCGTCGTCGTAGCCGAGTTCGCGCCGCAGAATCTCGTCAGTATGCTGTCCCAGCGTCGGCGGCGCGCGCCGCACCGAGGTCGGCGTGCCGCTGAACTTGAACGGCGTGCCGATCAACCTGAGGGCGCCGAGCGCCGGATGCTCGACCGTCTCCACCATCCTGCGCGCCTCGGTCTGCGGATCGTCGAACGCCTGCTTGACCGAGTTGATGCGCCCGCACGGGACGCCGGCCGCCTTGAGCTTCCCGATCCAGGCAGCGGCCGCGGCGGTCTTGAGCGTGTCGGCAATCAGGCCGTCGAGCAGCTCGCGGTGCGCGACGCGGTCCATGTTTTTCGCGAAGCGCGCATCGGCTCCCCACCCGGCGCGCCCGATGGCCCGCGCGAATTTGGCGAACTGCGCGTCGTTGCCGACCGCGACCGCCATCATGCCATCCGCGGTCGGGTAAGTCGTATACGGCACGATGCTCGGATGGCCGTTGCCGTAGCGCCCGCCGTCCTTGCCTGCGGCGAGATAGTTGGCCGCGACATTCGCGAGCATGAAGAGGCTAGTCTCGTAGAGCGAGAGCTCGAGGTGCTGGCCGCGGCCGGTGCGGCCGCGCGCCGCGAGCGCCCCGAGGATCGCGTTGGAGGCGAGCATGCCGGTGCACACATCGACGAGAGCCACGCCGTGCTTGGTCGGCGGCCCGTCCTGCGGCCCGGTGATGCTCATCAGGCCCGACTCGGCCTGCGAGATGAAGTCGTAGCCCGGCAGCCCGCCCTTCGGCCCGTTCGCGCCGTAGCCGGTGATCGAGCAGCGGATCACCTGCGGCGCGTTGGCTCCCAGCCACGCGTCGGGGAAGCCCCACTTTTCGAGCGTGCCCAGCTTGAAGTTCTCGACCAGCACGTCGCTCTTCTTGACGAGCGCAGCGAGAATCTCCTGGCCGGGCCTGGAGGCCAGGTTGAGCGTGAGCGAGCGCTTGTTGCGGTTCAGGCCGAGAAAGTAGGCGGCCTCGCCCGCGACGAACGGAGGGCCCCAGCTGCGCGTGTCGTCGCCGCTCCCGGGCGGCTCAACCTTGATCACGTCGGCGCCCATATCGCCGAGCATCATCGTGCACAGCGGGCCGGCGAGAATGCGCGTGAGATCGAGTACGCGCAGCCCTTCGAGCGCTGCGGTGGATTTTTCGGTCATGATTTAAAGCTCAAAAACAACGTGAAACCGCCCAGCCCTCATCCCATGCCCTTCTCCCGGAGGGAGAAGGGCATCTCGAGCCTCCCCTCTCCACTCGTGGAGAGGGGTCGGGGGTGAGGATCGAACGCCGATGGACGCAGATAAGATCAAGAGCGTTCACGATGGTTGCTCGCTGATTGCGGGTTCTTATCGGCGTTAATCTGCGTTCATCTGCGGCTAATTGCTTTCTTGGTGTTTTTGGAATGACGCTCGCAGTTACTTGCGCTTCCTGCGCATGTACGGCGGCGCGTTCAGGTCCTTCTTGCAGCCCTCGACGTACTCCGCGAGCTCGCGCTTGCCGCGCAGGCGGAATTTCTGGAAATCGGGCTTCCTGCCCTCGAGGAACGCGTTCATGCCTTCGAGGCTTTCCTCCGAGCCCCACACGTGCGCGAGCAGCTCCATGCCGTGCTGCCACGATGCATACAGCAGATCGGACTCGAAATTGAGGTTCTTCTTGGTCATGCGCAGCGTCTGGGGGCTGTTGCCCTTCATGGTTTCGCACCATTTGAGCGTTTCCGCGAGCAGGTCTCGCTGCGGCACGCACTTGTTGATGAGCCCGATTGCCGCCGCCTCTTTCGCGTTGAAGCGCCGCGCGCAGAAAATCATCTCGCGCGCGAGCCGCTCGCCGATGATGCGCGGCAGATACTGCGTCGCGCCGACCGTCGGGCACGCGCCGACCCTGGCGCCGGTCTGCCCCAGCACCGCGTTTTCCGAGGCAATCACGAGGTCGCACCACAGCGCCAGCTCATGGCCGCCGCCCATGCACCAGCCGTTGACCATCGCGATCACCGGGATCGGCAGGCCGCGGATCGTCATCGCGAGGCCCTGCATGCGGTCGTTCCACATGTGGGCGTTGGTCCAGCTGAGGCGCTTCATCGCGTAGAAATCGCCGCCGGCGGAAAACGCCTTGCCGCCGGCGCCGGTGACCACCGCGCACACGATCGACGGGTCCTCGCGCGTCGACTGCAGCGCGGCTATCATTTCGTCGAGCGTTTGCTCGCGGAACGCGTTCAGCACGCGCGGCCGGTTGATCGTGACCCACGCCACCTGGTTTTTCACCGCGAACCGGATGTCGTTGTACTTGCTTGCCTTGGCGGCTTTCTTACGCTTGGCTGGCATGACTCCCCCAGTGATGATTTGCACAGGAACTACGCGACTTTCTAGCAGCCTGTCGGACTTAACAGTCCCGTACAGGCTGCTAAAGGAGTTTGTCGAGGCTAAGTCCGACAAACTCCTAGGGCGAGTTTACCAGAATTGCACCGCATCCCGGCCCGGGAGCGGCCGTCTGCGGTAATCTTGCGTGGCCGCGACCCACGCTCGTAGAATGGGCCGCTGAATACAAAACCGTTTTACGACAAGGCAGTGAGCAATGGTCACAGCGTCGCGCGAATTCCAGGTCATGGTGAAGCCGATAGGCGCGGTCTGCAACCTCGACTGTGGCTATTGCTATTACCTCGGGAAAAAGGATCTCTATCCGAAGGCCAAGTTGTTTCGCATGGCCGACGATCTGCTCGAGAGCTACATCGTCCAGCACATCGAGGCCTGCCCTAAAAAAGCGATCTTGTTTTCATGGCACGGCGGCGAGCCGACCCTGCTGGGACTTGATTATTTTCGGCGGATCGTCGAGCTCCAGCGCAAGCACCGGCCCGCGGAGCGCGAGATTCTCAACGGCATTCAGACGAACGGCACGCTGCTGGACGAAGCATGGTGCCGGTTCCTGGCGGCGGAAGGGTTCTACGTCGGAATCAGCATGGATGGCCCGAAGGAACTCCACGACCGCTATCGTATAACCAAGGGTTAAAAAACGACTCATAAGCAGGTGCTGCAGTCGTTTCGGCTGTTGCAGCGTTATCGAGTCCCTTGCGACATGCTCTGTGTCGTTCATCATCAAAACGTCCGGCAGCCGACGGCGGTTTATCGTTTCTTCAGGGAGATCGGCGTTGAATACCTGCAATTCATCCCGCTGGTGGTGCGGAACGGAGACAATGGAGTCAGCGCGGAAACAGTTCCGGCAGAAGCCTACGGGACGTTCCTGTGCACGATTTTCAAGGAGTGGGTCAGGCACGATATCGGCCGGATCGGCATCCAGAACTTCGATGAGGCGGCAAGACCCTTTCTCGGGATGGAACATGCGCTCTGCGTGTCGAGGGAAACCTGCGGCGATGTCGTGGTCGTCGAACATAACGGAGATTTCTACTCGTGCGACCATTTTGTCGACCGCGAGCATTGCCTGGGGAATATTCGCGAAACACCGCTGGTGGAAATGCTGGAGAGCCCGGCGCTGCGGGAATTCGGACGCAGGAAGCGGGACGGACTGCCTCGATATTGCCGGGAGTGCGAAGTTCTCGCTTTGTGCAATGGCGGATGTCTGAAGGATCGCTTCGCCCGGACGCCGGACGGTGAAGCGGGCCTGAACTATCTTTGCGCGGGCTTGAAACGTTTTTTTACCTACAGCCAGCCATACCTGCGGAGGATGGCATCGCTCAGACAGTCCGGCGAACCCATTGAGCAGCTGATGCAGCTCGTGCGGTCGGAGGATGCCGTAGCCTCTCGTCAGACGGGTCGGAATGACCCTTGCCCGTGTGGCAGTGGCAAGAAGTACAAGAAGTGCTGCCGTGGGAAACTGTTGTCCTAGGCTTCGCCGGCATAATTGCTTACGCCGAAAAATTATCATGGCAAACTGGTTGCGGCGCTGCCACGAATGCAGCTTCCCGCTTGGCAAGAAAGACTTGTTCTGCCCGCGCTGCGGCGCCAAGCAGCGGCGGGATAAGGCGAATCCTACTATCATGGTATCGGCAAATGTCTATTCGATGCTCCCGTTCTCACGCCCACCCCATCCAAAACATGGCTGACAAGAAAAAACTCAAGCGCGACACCATCATCACCCATGCGGGGCGCGACCCGCAGCGCTACGCCGGCCTCATCAACACGCCGGTATTCCGCGGCTCGACGGTGCTGTTTCCGGACGTCGAGTCGTACGAAGCGCGCGACCCCGGCAACTACAAGGTGATGCGCTACGGCATCTACGGCACGCCGACCGCCTTCGCGCTCGAGGAAGCCGTGGCGCAGCTCGAGGGCGGCCACGCCGCGGTCGCGCTGCCCTCGGGGCTCGCCGCAATCGCCGCCGCGCTCGCTGCCTTCGTGAAAACCGGCGATCACATTCTGGTTGCCGACTCGGTCTATGGGCCCACGCGCAACTTCTGCGACAGGCGGCTGAAGCCGTTCGGCGTCGAGGTCGAGTACTACGATCCGCTGATCGCCGGCGGCATCGCCAAGCTGATCCGGCCCAATACGACACTGGTTTTTTGCGAGACGCCGGGTTCGTTGACCTTCGAAATACAGGACATCCCGGCCATTGCCGCGGCCGCGCACGCGAAAGCCATTCCGGTGCTCGCCGACAACACCTGGGGCACGCCGTATTTCTTCCGCTCGTTCGAGCGCGGCGTCGACGTGTCGATCCACGCCGGCACCAAGTATATCGCCGGGCACTCCGACACCCTGATGGGCCTGATCGTCACCAACGAGCAATACTGGCTCAAAGTGCGCAAGGCGGTTGCCGACTACGGCTACTGCGTGAGCCCCGACGACTGCTTTCTTGCGTTAAGGGGCCTGCGCACGATCGGCGCGCGCATGCAGCACCAGCAGCAAAGCGCTGTGAAAATTGCGCGCTGGATGCAGTCGCGTCCTGAAGTCCTGCGTGTGATTTACCCCGCGCTCGAAGACAATCCCGGCCACGCGCTGTGGAAACGCGATTTCACCGGTGCGGCATCGTTGTTCGGCGTGATACTTCGGCCTGTGCCGTGGGAAGCCGTCGGCGCCATGATCAATGCGCTCGAGCTCTTCGGCATCGGCTCGAGTTGGGGCGGGTTTGAAAGCCTTGCGATCCGCGCCGACCCGGCTCGCGTGCGCACGGCAACGAAATGGAATCCGGGCGGGCCGCTGATCCGCCTGCATATCGGACTCGAGGACCCGGACGATCTGATCGCCGATCTCGAGCGCGGCCTGTCTCACCTGCGGCAAGCGTCATGACCGCGCCGGACCAGACGCAAGCGGAAAAGACCCTCTTCGGTCTTCTCGTCGTGGCGCTGCTGATCTCCGGCGTGGCGTTGATGCGTGAAGGGCCGTACTTTGACAACGTGTTCGATGGCTGGCGTTTTTTTAGCGTTACATTCCTTGCGGGAGCCCTCGCCGGCTATCTGGGATGGACGCGAGCATTCGGTTTCACACCGATGTTCAAGTTCTCGGGTGCCAACCGCCACCCATGGCTCGCCGCGCTGGCCCTCGGTCTCGCGGCCGCTGCCGCCGCCTCTTACGTCAATCGGAGCTTTGCCTACCCCGCCCACCGCTCATTCACGGCCGAGATTGATTCCATCAAGGAGGGCAAGGGCGATCGCTGGCATATCACGGTGAAGATGCCCGATGGCCAATACCAGCGCTACCTGGTCTCGCAGGATGTCGCGACAGCATTGAAAAACGAGCAGGTCGTGCGCCTGGGTGTTGCGCGCGGGGCGCTGGGCTTCGACCATATCGCGGGATTCGAGCCGTTAAGCCGGTGAGCCTGACGGTCGTGCTGCGATGACCGGGAAAAGTGGCTGCCCCAGAACACGCCGAGCCGCTGGTGTAGTTCCGCGCGCGGCACCCGGCGCGGGAAACAACCGGCGCGCCCCGGAGCGCCGGCGGATTCAGAAATAGCCGTCCATGAAATGCGCGACCCACGGCGGCATCTTCACGTCGTCGACGCGATCGAACGGCGGCAGGTACGGCTTGATGTCGAGCACCGGTGTGCCGTCGAGCGCATCGAGGCCGCGCACCTTGACGACGTTGCCTGCGATACCGAGCAGTTTCACCGCGGTCACGCCGATCGGATTGGGGCGGAACTTGGTGCGCTGCGCGAATACGCCGACTTCGTGCATGTCCTCCATACCGCGCGGCCGGCGCAGCAATTGCTTGTCAGGATCGAAGCCCTGCGCGCGGTCGAGGTAGAACACCACGATCACGTGTGAAAAGTCCTCGAGCCCCTGCAAGCCGCGCGCGTACCGCGCATCGAGATGGATCTCCGAGTCGACCTTCGCCCAGCCGCCCTGCGACATCTCGGTCACCGGGCACTTGACGCTGCCGATCGGATGAATGTTGAACACGACTGCCTCCACTGAAGGTACCTCCCGGGATGATCAAGCTCTTATATTAGAACCCATCTCAAAAATCTGAAAAGCAATGGTTAACCACAGATGAACGCAGATAAACACTGATAAAAATCAGGCGTTCCCAGGCCGCAGCACACACGGAAATCACGGCGCTAACCACAGGGAAATGCACGTTTTCCATGGTTGGGACTCTTAGCGTCGACCTTATCCGCGTTCATCCGTGTTTATCTGTGGTTTCATCGGCCTGCTCTTTTTTTGGGATAGCTTCGAGTATCCTGCACGCGATGTCGGTGGTGATGAAAAACGCCAAGCGCTTGCCGCCGAGCCAGCTGTAATCCTTGCGCCCGGTTATCGGCGAATAATCTCAGGGCAGCAGTATCGTCGAACCGGTCGTTTTGCGGGCTTCAAGATCGCGGTGCGCCTGCGCCGCCTCGCGCAGCGGATAGGTCTGGTTGATCGAGATCCTGACCGCTTTTTTCTTCACCACCGAGAACAATTCCTGCGCCGCCTTCAGCAGGTCGGCACGCTTGGCGGTGTAGCCGAACAGGGACGGACGCGTCAGGAACAGCGAGCCCTTCTGGGCGAGCACGCCGGGATTGAACTGCGTCACTGCACCGGAAGCATTGCCGAAGCTCGCCATCATCCCGAGCGGCGCGAGGCAGTCAAGCGAGTCCATGAAGGTGTCCTTGCCGACGCCGTCATACACCACCGGAACCCGTTTGCCGTTGGTGATTTCCTTGACGCGCTCGGCGAATTTCTCTCGCGATGTGACGACCACGTACTTGCAGCCCGCCTTTTTGGCGAGCACGGCCTTTTCGTCGCTGCCCACCGTGCCGATCACAGTCGCACCCAGATGTTTCGCCCACTGGCAAAGTATCTGGCCTACGCCACCCGCCGCCGCGTGCACGAGTATGGTTTGCCCCGGCTTGACCTTATAGGTGCGTTTGATCAGATACCACGCGGTCATGCCCTTGAGCATGATGGCGGCGGCGACTTTGTCATCGACGCTGGCGGGGATTTTCACCAGCCGCTCGACCGGGCGCAGCAGCGTTTCGGCATAAGCGCCGATCGGGCTGGCGTAGGCAACACGCTCGCCAACCTTGAAATCCCTGACTTTGGGACCGACCGCCTCCACC
>JACQOI010000238.1 GCA_016202615.1 Betaproteobacteria bacterium | reverse complement strand
TCCCTGCACCGCTTCACGCTCCTGTTTTCTCAGTCGAAGTTCGGTTTGGCGCATCGCACGCACTCCTTGGGTGATGGAAATGCGCCATTATAATGTTTCGTAATCAATATGTCACGGTACTAGCCGGGTGCCTGGGCGACGACGCGGCTCTATAAGCTAAGCTCGCGGACCGTCTTCCAGTCCGCTTCCCACAGCCGCTGCCTCGGGCGCCGCAATGCCGCCGGCTGCGTTGACGCGTTGCCGCAAGTCCGTCTCGGTTTCTCTTGTAATGGCATTCCACGTGCCTGATGTGCCGGCGGGATCAAAGCGCGCGCATAGCAACGATGTCAGGCCCTGGCTACTTTACCGGAGGCCAAAGGATTACAAAGAGCCGCGATTCGTCGAGCGAAAAGCTCAGCCCGTTTTCGGGGTGTCCGCATCGACCATCTTCACGCTTTGCTTCCTCAGCTTCTTCGCTCGCTTGGCTGCCCCCGCGAGGTGCTTCTTGGCTCTTTGCTTTCTTCGCCTGGTCTTCAGCATCTGAGAGTGACTCAATGTAGCCTCCGGTCGACGAGCTGTTGAGTTGCACGTAGTTTGCCCCCAATGTCGCTACCTTAAGCTTATTCCGACTGGTAGGGTGCGCCCCGCGCACCGGTTTGTGTCCTGGTGCGCAGGGCGCACCCTACAGGAGTTGTTCGGCGCTCGCGGGCCGAGGCCTTAAGGTAGTGCCATGGTAGTTTGACCCGTTTTTGCGTTCTTGGCTAACCCCTGTCGGTACAGAACACAATCAAAATGGCCGGTAGCGGCCCGCAGGAAGGTGTGCGTCCCCCATGGCCCAGCCGCGCCGGTGCGCGCTGGTGGTAGTATAGGCCCCAGAAAGCAGGTTTTTCCGGTGCCGGAGGAGAGTTGCGCTGAGCGGCAGCGTGATCGCCTTCGAGCGCTTCATCTTTTTCCCGCAGATGGCCATGTATCCGATTGTGTTAATAAGCGTTTTGAACCACATCGGATTCTCTGGCAGCCGGGTTGCGGTGTCGCTCTATGCCCTGGAGTTAGGCGCCAATCAGTTCACGATCGGTGTGTTGATAGCGCTCTATGCGCTGTGCCCGGTGCTGCTGTCGATTGTCATCGGCAGATTTGCAGATCGAGTCGCGCCACGGCTGCCGGCGATCATCGGCACCGCAGGCGTGGGGCTGGCCCTGCTCCTGCCGCCATTGTTTCCGGGTCTCATCGCGCTTTACGTTTCATCCTTCGTACTGGGATTATCCAATCAATTAATTAACATCCCGTTGGAGGCCATCGTAGGCGGCATCGACGGCGTGGAAAAACGTGCCCGCAACTATGCCGTGATCAGCATGGGTTTTTCCGCGGCCAGTTTTCTCGGTCCGCTCGTGGCAGGGTTCTCGATCGACTCCGTCGGCCACCTGCGGGTTTTCCTGGTGCTTGCTGCGTTTACCGTGGTGCCCATGCTGATACTGTGGTTCAAGCCGGCCTTACTGCGCAAGGTCGCCAGGCATGCTAGAGAAGACAGGCGCGGCAGTGTGCTTGATCTGTGGCGCATACCTAACTTGCGCACTACCTTGATTGCCGGAAGCGTCGCTCTCTCGGCGTGGGATTTGTTTCAGTTTTATCTCCCGATCTACGGCCACTCGGTCGGGCTTTCGGCGTCCGCCATCGGAACCATACTCGCGGTGTTTTCGATTGCCAGTTTTGTGATCCGGGGCACTGTTCCGTTCCTCGTGAAAAAGCTGACCGAAGTTAAAATTCTGACTTATTCCGTTTTCATCGCGGCTTTTGCGTTCGTGTTGCTGCCGTTCTTTGTGAGTCCCTACGCGCTGGCGGCGATTGCGTTCCTGCTCGGGCTTGGAGTCGGCTGCGCCACGCCGATTGAGATGTCGCTTATCTACGTGCTGACTCCGCGGGGCCGTATAGCGGAGTCAATGGGACTGCGCAAGACCGTGAATCACGCCCTGCATCTGGTCATTCCGCTCATCTTCGGCAGTGTCGGCGCGGTATTCGGGTCCGCAGCCGTATTCATATCGAATTCGGTCATGTTAGCCGTCGGTGGTTTCCTGATGCGCAAAGCCCGGTTGCTGGACACCGACCTGCGGCCGAAGTAAGCGGCATGGCGGCGGGTGGAACCCGCGCCGCCGCCTTCGCCGTTTTGAAGGTCGTTGCCGCCGCAGCATCTGCGCCGCCAGCACCGAATCACGCGCGTCTTAGCGTTTACTGACATGAAATTTGCCACTGATCGCCTGGGCGCAGGGCGCGTTTGACTTGGCGCGCCCGGCGGCTGCATAATTTACCGCAACGTCCGTTGCGAAGCGTCCCGGCAGCGCGGATCGGACGGTGGAGCACGCGCGGGCAGCCCCGATCGGGCGCACCGAGCACCGATCCGGCATCACTGCAGCGTTGCATAGTCACAGGACGCCGGCGACGGGCG
>JACQOI010000241.1 GCA_016202615.1 Betaproteobacteria bacterium | reverse complement strand
TCCCTGCACCGCTTCACGCTCCTGTTTTCTCAGTCGAAGTTCGGTTTGGCGCATCGCACGCACTCCTTGGGTGATGGAAATGCGCCATTATAATGTTTCGTAATCAATATGTCACGGTACTAGGGGGTAGTGTCGCCCGAGCCAAGGCTTTTGCTCAAAAAATACTCAGCCCGCATGCCCCTACGCTAAACGAAGCGCCGCTGTCCCAAAATACCACCCAAGCCCACTACTCGTGAAACATGCGGGCTAGCGCCATCAGGCCTTATCCACAGCTTTCGAACCGGACACGACCAGGTTTCTGTGGCGCGGCAGGCGAAGAGCCAACGGCAGTCCCAGGTACCCTATTATTATGGAGGCAAGAATTGACCAGGTATAGGCTCCAGTCAGGTCGAAAAGCCCGCCGCCCAGCCAGCCCCCTAAGGCCATGCCGGTGCCGGCGCCCAGCACTTCGAAGGAGTAAATTGAGCTGAGGGGCGCTTTTGCGCCGAATAGCTGCCGGTTAATAATGGGGAAGCCTACCATCTCGCCTCCGTAGCACAGGCCAAAAATGACAGCAAACAGATAGAACTCCCAGGCTTCGCTGGCAAATAACAAGATAAAAACCGAAGTGCTCTGGCCGATCAGCGCCATCGTGAGGATAGTCCGGCCACCGAGCCGCTCCGCGAAGACGGAGAAAGCGAAACGGCTGAAGATCGAAACGCCGGCGATCATGCTGAGCACCCCCGCTGCCTCTACTCCGGACACTCCCTGGAAGGTCGCCATGGACACTACATGGGCCAGGATGATGGCGTGGCCAACGCACCCGACATGATGGATACCCATCAAGAACCATACCGGCCGGCTGGTCAGAACCTCGCGCAGACCTGCCGGCGCTATACCGGATGCGGCAGGAGCGGGTAGCTCTTTGGGAGAGTCTTCCGCTCCATAGGCAGACAGCCCCTTATCACCGGGACTGCCTCGTATCAATGAGGAAAAGGTTATAAGAATACCGCCCACAACAATTCCTATGACGGTGAAAGACCATTCCCAACCATGGGTTTCTATCAGCCAGCGGAACAGAGGAGCAAAAATCATGGGCCCCAACCCCATGGCAGCCCAATAAATGCCTAACGCCACGCCCATATGGCGATTGAACCATCGGGTCACGATAACCGGCAGCAGCACCATAAAGGCAGCGTTGCCCAGAGAACCAACAAATAGCCCGTAATACACGTAGAAGTGCCAGAGCTCCTTTATGGTCCCCAAGAGAACCGTGCCCGTGGCTATCAATATGGACGACCCTATCATTAGCTTCCGGGCCCCGTAGCGATCGCCAAGCCAGCCCATAATAGCCATGGCAGGCAGTCCGGCCAGATAGGCCAGGGAATAGGCAAAAGATATGTCGCCCCGTTTCCATCCAAATAGCTGAACGAGGGGGTCTATGAAAACTCCGAATGAGGCTGAATCGGCACGGCTAACCACATTGAGGACACACGACGCCAACAGGATGACCCAGGCATAATGAAGTCTGTTTTTTTTCATGAATGTCACGGATGAGGTATTTCTTGTTCTATGCCCGTATGGTAACGGCGAAATAGTGTTTGATCAAAGGCAAATAGTCCAGTTGCAATTTTGCTTCTCAGGTACGCTTCAGCGATCGCGCTCGCGTTCCTCGAACCACGGATATGCGCTCGTCGCGCTCGCCGCAACGACCGGCTGCGCCGGGCGCACCCAGGAGGGATTCAGTTGCGCGAGCGAGCTCACGCCCATCAGTCCCATGGCGATGCGAATTTCGGTCTCAACCAATTCGAGCATGCGCACGACTCCCGCTTCGCCCGCGGCAGCGAGCGCCCAGCCCAGAAGTTTTCCGACGCCCACGGCACGCGCGCCAAGCGCAATCGCCTTGATCACGTCAGTGCCGCGCAAAATGCCGCCGTCCACCAGCACTTCGGCCCTTCCGTCGACCGCCGCAACCACTTCCTGCAGCACCTCGATGCTGGCTTGCGCATGATCGAGTTGCCGCCCGCCGTGGTTCGACACATAAATGACTTCGACGCCGTGTTCCACCGCGAGGCGCGCGTCCTCGGCAGTCGCGATTCCTTTCACGATAAGCGGCAGTTGCATGCGCTCCTTCATCCACATCAGGTCCTTCCAGTCGAGGCTCGCCTGGTACTTCGGGTCGCCGAAACCCTCCCTCACGGCAGCGCGGCTGATCAGGTCGCGCTCGCGACGGCCGTAGTAGGCCCGGTCCACCGTGACGCAGAGCGCGCGGTAACCTGCGGACTTCGCGCGATCCAGAATGTCTTCCACCCACTTGCGGTCGCTGCGCACGTAAAGCTGGAATATGAGCGGCTCCCTTACCGCCGCCGCTGTCTGCTCGATGCCGGGCTTGGCGGCGGTGCTGATGAAGGCAGTGGTACCGCGCGCCACCGCCGCACGCGCCACCGGGATCGCCCCCCGCGGGTTGACCATCCCCACGAATCCGCCGACGGGAGCGAGGAAAACCGGGATGGATAGCTTCTGGCCCAGCAACGTCGTGGTGGTGTCGATATCAGCGACATTCACCAGCACCCGTTGACGCAACGCCAGATTGTCGAGCGCAAGCCGGTTACGCGCCAACGTCGTTTCCGAATCCGAACCACCGCTGAGGTGATCCCACAGTTCCCGCGACAGGTTGCGCCGCGCCGCCATCACGATTTCCTGCAGAGACTGAAAATCCTCGGTTCTGCCTTTCTTGCCGGGCGGTCTATCCGAAACGGCCGGTCGGCGCGTATTCCGCGCTGGCTTGCGAATCAGCCGCGGTTTGGTCTTTACCATCACGAAAGCCCATCGCTTACCCGCACGTTCTCCGGCTTCAACTCGATGCCCGCCGCCTTCGCCTCGAGCAGCAGCAGCGCCGAGAAATCCTGGTCCTTGTAGCCGTTGCCGATCAGCGTCTGCACCATATCGCGCGTAAGTGAAGCGAGCGGCATCGGCACGCCGAACTCCCGGCCCGCGCTCAAGCCCAGGTCGAGGTCCTTGCGCAGCAGCTCGGGCGTAAAAGTGACGTGAAAGTCGAGATTGGTCAGCGCCGGCGTCTTGTAGCGAGTGAACATCGATCCCATCACGCTCTTGTTGAGGAAGTCGAGAAACGCGTGGCGCTGCATGCCGGCCTTCTCGGCCAGCACGGTAATCTCGCACAGGTTCTGGATCACGACGCCGAGCATCACGTTGTGGCAGATCTTGGCGATGCGCGACAGTTCGCCCTCGCCGACGTAGGTTACGCCCTGACCGATCGCCTGCATGTACGGCGTTACCGCATCGAAAGCGTCCCTCGGTCCCGACGCGACAACGGTGAGCTTGCCCGCCTCGATCACCTTGGCGTTGCCCGACACCGGCGCGGCGAGAAGTTTCACGCCCTGCACGGCGAGCTTCTCGCGGATCTCGGCGGACTCCTCGAGGGAAATCGAGGTGCTGTCGACGACGATCTTCGGCGCCTTGCCCTTTGAAGTCACGCCATTCGGCCCGAACAGCACCTCCTTAACGTCCTTGCCTGTCGATACCATGGTAAATACGATGTCGCGCGCAGCGAGATCGGCAAGCGAGTCCATTACCTTGGCGCCGTACTGCCTGAGCGGCTCGGCTTTGGATCTGGTGCGGTTCCACACCGCGATGTCGCACCCGGCCTTGGCGAGACGCTCCGCCATCGCGTAACCCATGCGGCCGATGCCGATCCAGCCGAGTTTATGCTGCTTCATATTTGCCGCTGCCATTTCATTTCCTTTTCGCGGTTCAAGATTAAAAGGTGTCTCTCAGGCGCTCAGCGCCTGCGTCCAGTCGCGGGTTTCAAGTAGGGTCTTGACTTCGTGCAGGAACGCCGCCGAATATGCGCCATCGATCGCGCGGTGATCGAACGTTTGCGCCAGCACGCCGACCGGGCGGATCGTGATGCTGTCGCCCTGCGGCCCTTCGATCACCACCGGTTTCTTGCGCACGCCGTCGGTCGACAAAATCGCGACTTGCGGCTGATTGATGATCGGCGCCGTGATCAGCGTACCGAACACGCCGGAATTCGACAGCGTGTACGTGCCCTCGGTCATGTCGTCCGGCTTCAAGCGGTTGTTCCTGGCGCGCTGCGCGAGGTCGTTGATTTCACGCGCGATCTGCGGCAGCGATTTGCCCGGCACGTCCTTCACCACCGGCACCACCAGCCCCTCGAAATTGAGGTCGACCGCGATGCCGATGTTGATGCGCGAGTGCAGCACAAGATCGTCACCGTCGAGGCTGGCGTTGAGCAGCGGAAATTTGACGAGCGCAATCGACACTGCTCGCGCGATGAACGGCAGGTAAGTCAGCGTAAACCCTTCGCGCGCTTTCCATGCCCCGCCCGCGGCCTGCCGCGCCTGCTCGACACGATGGAAATCCACTTCCACCGCCTGCAGCACGTGCGGTGCGGTGGTCCACGACCTGAGCATGTGCTCGCCGGTGCGTTTGCGCACGGAGTTGAGCGGCTTGCGTGTTTGTCCGGGAACGTCGTATCTCGACGGCGGCCGTGTGCGCACAACGCCTGCTCTGCCCGCCGCGCTTGCCCGCGACTCCAGGAATCCCGTCACATCCTCCCGGGTAATGCGGCCATCGTGGCCGGTGCCGCGAATATCGCCGGGGTTCAACCGATGCTCGGCAATCAATCTGCGCACCACCGGCGACAGCCGTTCGCCGGAGGCGACAGACACCGGACGTGATATACGGACTGCCGTTGAGGCTTGAGGCGCGGCCGTTGCACCGGCGGCTTGGATCGAGCTGGTCGGCTGGGCAGAAGCAGCAGCGGTTTCCTCAATCACCGCAAGCCGTGCGCCGACTTTCGCCGTCACGCCCTCCTGCACCAGGATCTCGGCGACGACGCCGCTTGCCGGCGCCGGAATCTCGGTCGAGACCTTGTCGGTCTCGACATCGAACAGCGTTTCGTCGGCCTTGACGCTGTCGCCGACCTTCTTGTACCACTTGGTGACGATACCCTCGGCCACTGTCTCGCCGAGCTGCGGCATGACTACATCCATCTACCCAACCCTCAAAAATCGAAACATCTCACCGCCAAGGACGTGAAGGTTCGCAAAGGAAAACAATGCAGAATATTGATTCCCCTGCGTCCTTCGTTTTTCCTTCGCGTCCTTTGCGTTCCCGCTTTTCAATCGATCTTTTCTCGGATCTCGCGCACGACGCGCTCGACCGACGGTATGGCATTGTCCTCCAGCAGATCCGCCGACGGCAGCGGTACGTGCGGCGTCGTGATGCGCACGATCGGCCCGTCGAGGTCCCAGAAACATTCGTCGGCGACGATGGAAGCGATTTCCGCGCCCCAGCCGCACAAGCGCGGATTTTCCTCAACGGTTACCAGCCGGCCGGTCTTCACCACTTCGCGCAATATGGTTTGGGTGTCGAGCGGCACCAACGAGCGCACATCGACCACCGTGCACGAGATGCCATGTTCCTTTTCGAGTATGTCCGCAGCGCCGAGCGCACGGTGCACCATCGCGGCGAGCGCGACGATCGTGCAGTCGCGGCCAGCGCGCAGCACTTTTGCCTTGCCGAGCTCGTCGACGTATTCGCCGTCGGGCACTTCGCCTTTCATCGAATACAGCGACTTCTGCTCGAAGAACAACACCGGATCGGGATCGCGCACCGCCGCCGCCAGCAAGCCTTTGACGTCGGCCGGGAAAGCCGGCGCCACGATCTTGATGCCGGGGATCGCCATCGCCCAGTTCTCGACCGACTGCGAATGCTGCGCGCCGAAGCGCGAGCCGGCGCCGTTGGCGGTGCGGATCACCAGCGGCAGCGTGATCTGGCCATTGGTCATGTAGCGTATCTTGGCGATCTCGTTGGCGACGATGTCCCAGCACACCGCCAGAAAATCCGAGAACATGATCTCGGCGATCGGCTTCAGGCCGGTCATCGCCGCGCCCATTGCCGCGCCGAGAATCGCCTGCTCCGAAATCGGGCAGTCGCGCACGCGCCTCGGGCCGAACTTGTCGAGCAGGCCGACCGTCGCCTTGAATACGCCGCCGGCCGCCGCCACGTCCTCGCCGAGGAACACGACGTTCTCATCGCGCGTCATCTCCTGCGCGATTCCGGCTGCAACCGCATCGCGATAGGTCAGTTCCGCCATGCCGATCCTCCGTCCGCCCAGACGTTCTTTTCGATGTCGTCCACCGACGGCAGCGGCGATGCCTTGGCAGTCGCAGTCGCCGCATCCACCTGGCGCATCGCTTCGGCTTCCATGTCTATCAGCGTCGGCTCGTTGAAGCCGAGCTTCAGCAGACGCTCGCGGTAGAGCACGATCGGATCGCGCTGCAGCCACTTCTCGAGCTCGCCTTCCGGGCGGTATTTCGCAGGGTCGGCGCGCGAATGCCCGCTGTGGCGGTAGGTCTTGGCTTCGATCAGCGACGGCCCGCCGCCGGCGCGCGCCTTGTTCAGGGCCTCCCGCGCCACCTTGTAAACCTCGTCGGCATCGTTGCCGTCGACGATGATCGACGGCAGGCCGTAGGCCGCGGCGCGATCTGCGGCCGGATGCTCGACCGCGGTCACCGCGCTGATCGGCGTGTATTCCATGTAGAGGTTGTTCTCGCATACATACACCACCGGCAATTTCCAGACCGCAGCGAAGTTAAGCGCCTCGTGGAACGCGCCGATGTTGGCGGTGCCGTCGCCGAAGAAACACACCGCGACCTGCTCGGTGCCGCGGTACTGCGCCGACCAGGCGGCGCCGGCCGCGACCGGCAGGTGCGCGCCGATGATCGCGTACGAACCCATCGCGCCTTTCTTGACGTCGGTGAGGTGCATCGAGCCGCCCTTGCCGCCCAAGAGGCCGCACTGGCGCCCCATCAGCTCGCCGAGCACGCCCTCCATCGACGCGCCGCGCGCGAGCGTATGCGCGTGGCCGCGGTAAGTGCAGAACGTCCAGTCATCGGGACGCATCGCGACACCGAACGCGGCGGCAATCGCCTCCTGCCCGAGCGACAGGTGGCTGGTGCCCTTGATCAGGTTCTGCAGAAACAGATCGTAGGCGCGCTTCTCGCAGTAGCGCAGCTCGAGCTGCAAGCGGTAGAGCTCAAGCCGCGTCTCGCGGCCGATGTCGGGCGCCGGTGGCGACGATTTGTTGCGTTTAGCACTCGTGTCCATGGGTTACTCCTAAGAACGTGAACACGTGAACAAGTGAACGGGTGAAGCCCCTCACCCTGCCCTCTCCCCGGGAACGAGGAGAGGGTATTACTCGTTCACTCATTCACTCGTTCACCCGTTCACGCTATTCAATACTTATTTGCAATTGGCAGTTCCTGCGCCGGGAACAGCGTGATGACCTTGGCCCCGTCAGGCGTCAGCACCACTTCTTCCTCGATGCGGGCGGCGGATACCCCATCGGTTGCGGGGCAGAAGGTCTCGACCGCGAACACCATACCCGCCTTCAGTTCGTACGGGTCCTTGAAAGAATTGAGCCGCGAGATCAACGGCCGCTCGTGCAGTCCCAGCCCGAGGCCGTGGCAGAAATTCAGTCCGAACGCCGCCATCTCGCTCTCGAATCCGATCTCCTGGGCCTTGGGGAAAGCCTGTACCACGCGCTCGGTGGTGACGCCCGGCTTGAGCAAGTCGATCGCGCTGTCCATCCATTCGCGCGCCTTGCGGTACGCGTCGATCTGGGCCGGCGTCGCCGAGCCCACCGTGAACGTCCGGTAGTAGCAGGTCTTGTAGCCCATGTAGCTCTGGATGATGTCGAAGTACGCCTGGTCGCCGGGGCGGATCAGGCGGTCGGTGAAATTGTGCGGATGCGGGCTGCAGCGCTCCCCGGCGATGGCGTTGATCGCCTCGACGCACTCCGAGCCCATGTCGTAGAGCCGTTTCGTCGCCATCGCGACGATTTCGTTCTCTCGCACGCCCGGCTTCAGC
>JACQOI010000239.1 GCA_016202615.1 Betaproteobacteria bacterium | reverse complement strand
ATGCTGGCGTTGAGGCTCAATCGAGCAAACAACCGCTGGGGTGAATACTGGGCTCATGGCTTCGTGCATGCAGCATAAACACGCTTCCACATCAGTTTGGATCACACCCGTAGCGGCCTTGCTGCTGGAAATCACGCCTGATTCGGAATATAATTATGGCTTGGTCGGCCGGCACCATGGCTGACCTGGTGTGTCCCGTATCAACTCTCTGATAAAGGAAAAACAATGAATCGTTCGCTTCTGATTGCGGCTCTCGTGGCGGTCGGCCTGACCGCTTGCGGCGAAAAACCCGCGCCCGCGCCTGCTCCCAAGTCCGCTCCGGCCCCGGCGGCCGCTCCCGCGCCCGCTCCCGCCCCGGCACCCGCTCCCGCCCCGGCCGGCGAAGCTGCGAAAGACGCTGCTGCTCCCGCCGCTGCGCCTGCCGCTCCGGACGCCATGAAGAAAGATGAAATGAAGAAATAAGCGTTTAACAATCCTGAAAAGCCGGCCTGCGGGCCGGCTTTTTTTCGCCCGCGCCGGGCGTTGTTATTTCATTCCCAGATTAAAAAAGCATTAACGGGTAGGGTGCGCTTGCGCACCGATTGCCGAATGGTGCGCAAGCGCATCCTACAGCAAAAATAATGGAATTCTTGAAGCGGATTTGAAATTACACATTCCGCCAGTCAAAACCGTCGTGCTGGGTTGCGACACCCACCCACTCAGGCTCGCACTTGAGCGCCTGCGCCAGCGACGCGCCGGCGAGTTCGGGCGTGTTGTTCTGCTGGCTCAGGTGCGCGGCAATCACGTGCTTGAGACGGCTGCAGTCAATCGATGCCAGCAGTTGCGCCGCGGTCGCGTTATCAAGATGGCCGAACTTGCCCGCGATGCGCTGCTTGAGGTGCTGCGGGTAGCCGCCGTTCCACAGCATATCGAGATCGTGATTGCATTCGAGCACCAGTGCGTCGAGTCCGCTCAACACCGCCTGCATGTGCGCGGTCAACGAGCCGGCGTCGGTCAGCAGCCCAAGGCGCGCAGCGCCGTCGCCGAACACGAATTGCGCCGGCTCGCGCGCATCGTGCGGCACAGTGTACGGCTCGACCTCGATGGCGCCGATCGCAAGGCGCTGGTGACAATCGAAGATTTCGATGCGCTCCACACCCTCGAATTGGCCGGCAGCCGCCTGCAGCGTGCCGTGCGTGAGCCAGACCGGCACGCCGAATTTGCGCGCGTAGCCCGCCGCGCCGCCGATATGATCGTCGTGCTCGTGCGTGATGAGAATGGCGCTGATCGACGCGGGATCGATACCGCGCCGGGCCAAGCGCGCGAGCGTGTCGCTCACGGAAAAACCGCAATCGGCGAGGACGCGCGTGGCGTCGACTTCAACCAGCAGGCCGTTGCCTTCGCTGCCGCTGCCCAATGATGCGAAGCGAATCATGAGCGGTCAGCTTTCAGCATTCAGCTATCAGCAACATCGGTGGTTGGCACCATGGATAAGCTGACCGCTGACCGCTGATCGCTGTTCACTTCAACTGCTCATAGAGCAGCGACAGAATCCGGTTCGCGGTTTCGGATTTTTCCTGATTGCCGTCCTTGTTAAGCACGCTGACTTGGCTCACGCTGTCGGCATCCTTGACCTGGATGCGGAACTGCTCGCTGCCGGGTTTTTTGTCGCTGCTGCGGAACGGGTTGAGCTTTGAAAAAAAACCTTTGGACTGCGCGGTCCTGTTATCGGCGTCGGGATCGACGTAACGCACGAAATAAAGGCCTTTCGAGCGATCACGGTCCTCGACGGTGAAGCCGACGCGATCGAGCGCCAGCCCGACGCGGCGCCAGGCGCGGTCGAACTGATCCTTGACCGACAGCGTGCCGGCGCCGTCCTGTCCTTTGAGCAGCGTCGCGCGCGCCGGCGCCTGCGCCGCGGCGACCTCGACCCTCGCGCGATCCTGCTGCACCCCGAAACGCGTCATCAGCCGGCGCAGCATCTCGGCCTCAAGATCGGGATCAGGCGGCCGCGGCTGCCACTTCGTCTGGTCTTGGCTCGCCGAGGTATACACTTCCTCCATGCCGCGGTGGCTGATGTAGATTTCGGTCGTGGCGGGCTCGCTGCCGCGCTCCAGCCGCGTGCGAAATTTATCGCGTTCGGCGGTTGAATACACGCTGTCGAGAACCTTGCTGAGGAAATTGCGTATGACACCCGCGTCCAACTTGGCACGATTCTCGGCCCAGTCGGTTTCCATCACGCCGGCGTCGGCGTGCTCGGTCCTGATGATAAAGCCGGTTTCCTGCCAGAACTCCTTGACCACATTCCACACCGCATCAGGCTCGCCCCTGACCACCAGCCAGCGCTGCGAGCCGGAGCGCTCGATGCGCGCATTTTCCTGCGACGGCAATACCGTCGACTTCGAGGGATCGGGAGCGGCGGTGCGTTCCTTGCTATAAGCCGAAAAGGTGGCCTGGCCCTTGGGATTGATGTCGGGCACGATATAGCGATCATCGGCGGTCGGCCGCGTCAGGTCAGGCGGAATCTCGAGCGGCGGCAATCTGCCCGCCGATTTGTACTCGATCTTGTCGCCCTCGAGCTTGGGCATCGCGCTGCATGCGGCGAGCAGCAGCGTCGCCGCTAATGCCGCAAAAATCATTTTCAAGCGCAGTTGCAGCATTGATTCCTCTCTGTTACACGTTGATTCCGGCCTGGCGCATGGCGGCGCGTACGCGCTCGTGGCAGCCATCGGCGAGCGGCGTCAACGGCAGGCGGATGCCCGGCTCGATCAATTTCATCTGAGATACCGCCCATTTGACCGGAATCGGATTGGCCTCGAGAAACAGGTTACGATGCAAACCGAGCAACCGATTGTTGAGTTCGCGCGCGCGCGCCGGATCGGGCTTGAGCGCCGCCCCGCACATTTCATGCATCAAACGCGGCGCGACGTTGGCGGTCACCGAAATCACGCCGCGGCCGCCGAGCAGCATCAGCGCGAGCCCGGTCGCGTCATCGCCGCTGTAGACGGCGAAGCCGGCCGGCAGCTGCCGCACGAGGTCGCTGCCGCGCTCGATATTGGCGGTCGCGTCCTTCAAACCCACGATATTGGGCACCTGTGCGAGCCGCAGCATGGTGTCGTTCTGCAGATCGGCCGCCGTGCGGCCCGGAACGTTATAGACGATGTGCGGGATGTCGACCGCCTCGGCGATGGCGCGAAAATGACGGTACAGCCCCTCCTGCGTCGGCTTGTTGTAATACGGCACCACCGACAGGCTCATGTCGGCGCCCGCCTGCTTGGCATAGGCCGAGAGTTCGATCGCTTCGCGCGTCGAATTGGCGCCGGTGCCGGCAATGATCGGAATGCGGCGGTTGGCGTGCTCGACCGCGGTCTTGATCAACAGATGGTGCTCGTCGAAATCGACCGTCGGAGACTCGCCGGTGGTACCGACCACGACGATGCCGTCGGTACCCTCCTTGACGTGCCAGTCGATCAGCTTGCGAAACGCATCGAGATCGAGGCTGCCGTCCTCGTGCATCGGGGTGACGATCGCGACCAGACTGCCGTTCAGCATTGCCATCTATCGGTTTTTCCTGTGGATTTTGCCAAAACCAGCGTAGTGTAACCGATTATTTTACCGCATTCGGGTGGCGCTCAGAGCAACTTTGAGACCCTTGCGGCAACGTCAGGGTTCAACCCCCGGCTGACGGCGGCGAGAACTACGGGATTGGCGCGGTGGCGCGCCGGTGACGGCTTAGAGCCCCTAACATAATGAAACACGTGTGCGTTGCTGCCAGAATTGGTGATGGCGAGGCGCTCGATGCGGCGAATGTCCAGAACCTTCGCAAGTCGAGCAACGCTGCCAGCGCCGATTCTGGCTGCAACCCTTAAGGGCTGGCGCGAGTTTTGGCCCATGACATTGTCGCAAGCCACTGGCTTAGAACGACTAAGCGGCGTGTCTTGCTTCGCGTCCTGAGCCAAAATCGTGCCAGCGCATCGCGCGTTTCATTATGTTAGGGGCTCTTACGCCTGCTGGCACTGATAAAGGCGCGCGATCAGGCTCTCGACGTCGCGGTCGTCAAGCTCGGGCTTGGGGGCGTGCGCGGGCGGCTCCGCCAGCACCAGCGCCAGCGGGTTCCAGTTTGCGCACAGCACCTCTTCCGCATACTGCGACGGTTGCGGCGCCGGATTTTTGTTGCCTTCAGAGCTCACGTTCATAGCCTCGGTCGCGAACCTGGCGTGCACCCTTGCACGGTCGTATCCAGGCCCTTCCTGGTAAGAACGCACGAGCCCTGAAAAGGTTGCGTCAGGCGGCAACTTTTTCGTTGACTGCGCAGAGGCGCTGCACCATGGCGGGTTTGGGGTCGTCAGTGTAGACGTCCTCGTAGGCCACGACGCGCAGCCGGCCGCGCGCGAACTCGAGCAGCTCGCCCGGCCGCAGCAGGAAGTCGGGGTTGCCGGGACGGCCGTAGCGCTCGTTGCCGGCCGCGAATGTCTCGTAGATCAGCACGCCGCCGGCCGCGAGCGCCGCGAGCAGGTGCGGGAACAGCGGTCGATGCAGGTAATTGGTGACGACTATCGCGTCAAATTGCTGGCCGGCATACGGCCACGGCGCGCCCTCGAGGTCGGCCGCGTGCGCAGTCACCTTGGTGACGCCGGCAAGCTCGCGCACCGCCTCGGGGTCGCGGTCGACCGCCTCGACGCGATGTCCAAGCCCGGCCAGGTAGTGCGCATGGCGGCCGCCGCCGCACGCGACGTCGAGTACCCGGCCACCGGCACGGATCAGCGGCGCGTAACGGCATACCCAGGCCGACGGGGTCTCCGGCTCATGGTGTGGGTGGTTAGTCACACGAAATTCTTAACCGCAAAGGACGCGATGGAAATCAACTTCCTGCATCAAAAACCTCGCACACGGCTGCCGCATGATCGGACGAGGACACAGAAAAAACTTGCTCCCGGCAGTCATTTTCACGGAATAAAAAGACGCGTCCTGCTTGACTTTTCTCGGCGTCCTTCGCGTCCTCCGCGGTTCAGCTTCGCCTTTATCGGCGTTCCCCGCCAGGCTGCTAGACCACCCGGAAGTTCTTGAACTGCCAGGGATCGGACGCATCGACGTCCTCCGGAAACAGCCGCCCGCGGTCCTTGAGCGGCGTCCAGTCGCTGTAGGCGCCGACGACGTTGCCGAGATACGGATTCGCGATCTCGAGCACGCGCTGGAAATCGAGATCGTCGGGATCGCACACGCCGCGACTGGGATTTTCCATCGCCCAGATCACCGCGCCCATCACCCCGGCGGCCACCTGCAGGCTGGTCGCATTATTGAACGGCGCGAGCTTGCGCGCTTCGTGCACCGAAAGCCGAGAGCCGTACCAGTAAGCGCCTCTGGCATGCCCCATTAACAGGGCGCCGAGCTCATCGATACCGTCGGTGATTTCATCCATCAATATGCGCTTGTTTTGCGGCAGATCCCAGTTCTTGCCTGCGTACTCGTGTACCGACAGCACCGTGCCGTCGCACGGATGATACGCATAATGACAGGTCGGCCGGTACACGACCTTGTCGCCGTCGCGCACGGTGTAATAATCGGAAATCGAAATCGCCTCGCCGTGAGTGATCAGGAAACCGTGAAAATGACCTTCCATCGGCGTCCATGAGCGCACTTTGACGGATGCGCCAGGTCGCGTCAGATAAATTGCGGCCTTGCAGCCGTATCTGTGCTGCCTGCCGTCGCGCGGAAAATGCTTTTCATGCGAACCCCACCCGAGTTCGCACGGCTGCGTGCCTTCGCCGACGAAGCCATCGACCGACCAGGTATTGACGAACTCGAAGCGCCGCTTGCCGGGGTCGGCGATCTGCGTGTCGCGCTCGGCGCAATGGATGACTTTAACGCCCAGTTGCATCGCGAGCCGCGCCCACGCTGCTTTCGTCTTCGGGAAGGCGTGACTTTTCTTGATGTCGCGCGCGAGATTCACGAGCGCCTGTTTGACCCAGTGCGAAATCAGGCCGGGATTAGCGCCATGCGTCGGGATCACGGTCGGCCCGCCGTGCGGATACTTTTTGCGCAGCTCCAGCACTTCTTCGCGCAAACCATAATTGGAGCGGCGCGAAGCTGACACGCCGGTATCGGTGTAACCGCCGAGCCACGGCTCGATGCAGGTATCGAGGTACATCACGCCTTTTTCGTAGCAATACTCGATCAGCGCCACGCTCGAAACATCGACGGAAAGATTAAGCAGGAAGTCGCCCTTGCTCAGCAGCGGATCGAGCGCGGCGCGATAGTTCTCGCGCGTGAGCGGGCTGACGGTAAAATTAATGCCGAAATGCCTGGCTTCCTCGACGCCGCGCGGGTCGCCGGTGACGATGCGAATGCGATCGCTGGGCATATCGATATGGCGCAACAACAACGGCAGGGCGCCTTGAGCGACCGAACCGAAGCCGACGAAAAGCAGCCGTCCCTTGAATTTAGCGTGTTTTTTTTCTTTCATTTCCCGCATTCGCTGCGCTATTCTTGCGTGTAAAGTGTAGCACCTTATGCACTTAGTCGTTCTTCAGTGCGGTATGCCTGCGCACCGACGCCGCGCGGCGCTTCATTTCAACAATGGCTGCGATGAGTTGCGCGGAGGGGCCTTTCGGCCCGGGTTTGCGTGGACGTCCCGAGGAGGAGCAGATCGCGCATGAGTCGAACGTTATCACGCTCGCCCATCTCCGCAAGACCGCGCGGGAAGGCCCATTCGGGCCAAGATTTGCGAATTCACCCCCTACAGGTCGGAATAACGGAGCTCTGTAGCGTACGTGACGAACTGCTCAGTCGTCTTGTCCAACAATAATCTCCGTGCGGCGACGCATCAACAATATTGAGCCGGATTGCGCGTTTTTGTTCTGATGCGCGCTCTTAGTTCTTGGGTACGCCCGAGTCCATTACTACCTTTTGCCATTTGGCGAGATCGTTCTTGATGAGTTGCGCTAGCTCCTGCGGCGTGCTCGATGTTGCCTCGTAACCCTGCGCGAAAAACCGCTCTTTCACCTCGGACAGTTTTATGGTGCGCACGATTTCCTGGTTGAGTTTGTCCACTATGGGTTTGGGCGCGCCCGCCGTGGTGAGTATGGCGTACCAATTCGAGGCCTCGATTGCCGGATAACCCGCTTCGGCAAACGTCGTAACGTCCTCAAGTCCGGCAGGGCGCTTGGCACTCGCCACGGCAATCGACTTCAGTTTGCCGGCGCGCACCTGCTGGATAACTGCACCGGGCGCAGCGAACATCAGTTGCACCTGGCCGCCCAGCAGGTCAATGGCGGCGGCGCCGCTACCTTTGTAGGGTATGTGCACGATGTTGGTCTGGGTTACCGACTTGAGCAGCTCCGCCGTCATGAAACCCAGCGTGCCGGCGCCACCAGATGCATAGTTGAGGGCACCGGGCTTGGCCTTCGCCAGCGCAATCAGCTCCTTGACCGAGTTGGCTGGGACCGAAGGGTGAGCAACCAATATCTGCGGCGCGGTGGCGACGAGCGCAACAGGCGCGTAATCCTTCACCGGGTTATAGGGCAGATCGTCTTTGAGGACGGGTGCGATGGCATGGCTGCTGCTCGTGACTATAAGCAAGGTGTAGCCATCCGGGGCCGCCTTGGCGACGATGACGGCGGCAACAGCCCCGGTTCCGCCAGGGCGGTGCTCTACCACTACGGGTTGTCCCCAAGCTTCATACAGCTTTTGCGACATGGTGCGTGCGATAAGATCGGTGCCGCCGCCGGGAGCATTACCCACCAGAAACCGAATCGCCTTGGTTGGATAATTCTGAGCGCCGGCATTGGTTCCCACAAAAAAAGCCGGCAATAACAGCCAGGCGATCCCTGAAATGCGGATGATACTCATGGCAACCTCCTGCGAATTCCGTCTATTTCATATCAGATCATTGAATGGTCGGCTTACGTTCTCGGTGTTCCCGAAGCAGGTTGCGACACCCATTTCCATTCGCGTTCGATCCCGCCATCGGCTGCGTTTCGGCCGTAACTGTTGACCAAAGTGTCGACTGGCGGAGAGGGTGGGATTCGAACCCACGATACGCTTGCGCGTATTCCGGTTTTCGAGACCGGCCCGTTCAACCACTCTGGCACCTCTCCGGCGGCGCGTATTTTAGCAGACTCGCGGCCACCGGTCAGGCGTTGGCTGTTACCATCTGAGTCAAGACGCGGAACAGGCGGCGAGCGGTCATCGCCGAACTTTTTCCGCGAACACGTGTCGCCGGGATAAAACTTGCGCGCCGGGCTGAATCTCTTTTAGAATGCGCCGCCATGTCTGCTGCAATGAAAAAACTCGCGCTCGTGCTGTTGATCGCGGTCCTGCCGGTGCAAGCGCTCGCTGCAATCGTGGTGCCGCTCTGCCAGCAGGGCGTTCCGACGTCAGTAGTCGCCGTAGCGGATCACACGCATTACGACGGCGAACATCACGATCACGATGCACCAGCGCCCGGGCACGAGCACCCGTTCACGGCGGGTGACCTCGGATCCGATCATTGCGGTGCGGGCTGCGCATTCGCGATTCCGATGATGTCCGCCGGCCTGGCACCCGCTGCAACAGCGGAGCCCAGAGGGTTCGCGGCTGCCTATCGTTCCGGGTTCATCCCGGAGCAGCCGCAAGGCCCTCCTCGAGTCTGACCCGGTTCTCTTTGGCTCAACAGCATTCTGGCGGTTTTTCGTGTGGAGCGCCCGTCATTCGGCACTGTTGCGCTGCCGTTTTCCAGCCTTACAGGACATCAATGCCAAGGCATGATTCTGTTTTTTCGCTTCGATAAGTAACCGGTGAAACATCTGACACGCAGGAAGTTTTTGATCACGCTCGCAAGCGTCAGCGCCGCGAGCCTGGGTGAACCTTTGTGGCGACCATCAGTCTTCGCGGCCATGGATGCGAAGCTCAAGACCGCCCCGGTATCGGCTCCCCTTGCCGCGCCCACTGTGTTCACTCACCGCCTGCGTCTTCCCGGTGCAAGCGGCTT
>JACQOI010000235.1 GCA_016202615.1 Betaproteobacteria bacterium | reverse complement strand
TCCCTGCACCGCTTCACGCTCCTGTTTTCTCAGTCGAAGTTCGGTTTGGCGCATCGCACGCACTCCTTGGGTGATGGAAATGCGCCATTATAATGTTTCGTAATCAATATGTCACGGTACTAGTCCTGCAGCGCCGAGAATTTTCCGCTGCTGCTGCGGGTCGGGCACCTAATCTACCAGCGAGTTCAGACATTGCCGGCAGGACCGGCCCGCCTCATTCTGAGTCCATCGCCAGTTGGTGCCGCGCAGACGGCCATTTGCGCGCGCCAGGCCACTCAGCGGGTACGAGTTATCGACGCCGAAAAAACTGGGCGCCGTCAGAACGCCGCAAGAAATTCCATTCGCGTCGAGCAATTTCAGGTATAACTCGAGCATCGCATCATATTGGGGACTGTGGCGCTGCCGCTTCGGCAAGCGGCAGCGCAGTCGTGAAAAAGTGCGCATGCGCATCGACAAGACGGCCTGTAGCTTCGGATTCCAGCTCGACGAATTCCACTTTGTGAGTTCTACCTTATGAGCTTTTTGCAACGCTGCAGTGATGCCGGATCGGTGCTCGGTGCGCCCGATGGCGCGGGATCGGGGCTGCCCGCGCGTGCTCCATCGTCCGATCCGCGCTGCCGGGGCGCTTCGCAACGGACGTTGCGGCAAATTATGCAGTCCCGGGCGCGCCAAGTCAATGCGCCGAATTGCCTCATGTTGCGAGCAAATGATGTGTCCGGGTTTGTAGCGCGTGATCTGTCCGGTCGTAAGCTGGGCTCCCAAAGGGGGGCGAAGCATGAGACGGACAGAACTGCTACAGGAGATTCGGAAGATGAGGTTCAAAGAGGCGTATGAAGGTTGGCATGTGGGGGAGTTGACCCAAATTGAGGCGGCGCGGTTGCTGGGGATGTGCGATCGGAGCTTTCGACGCTACCTGGCTCGGCACGAGAAGTTCGACATGCAGGGCTTGATAGACAAGCGCATCGAGCAGGTATCACACCGGCGCGTACCGGTCGATGAGGTGATGAAGCTGGTGGCGCTCTACAGCACGCAGTACGAGGGCTGGAACGTCAAGCACTTCCGTAGCTGGTACCGGCGCGAACACCAAGGCAGCCGCAGCTACACTGGGTGAAGAACGGGTTGCAGGTTGCTGGGGCGTTTGCGAAGTTGCCCCAGCGTGGCGCACACCGCAAGCGTCGGGAACATGCGCCAATGGCAGGGATGTTCATTCACCAGGACGGCAGCACTCATGGATGGGTACCGGGCAATTTCTGGGACCTGATCGTGACGATGGACGATGCCACCAGTGAGCACTACAGCATGTTCTTCATCGAGCAAGAAGGTACGGCGAGCAGCTTTCGTGGGGTGCGCGAGACCATCGAAGGCCACGGCCTGTTTGTCTCGCTGTATACCGATCGCGGCAGCTACTACTGGCTCACCCCCGAGGCCGAGGACAAATTGAACAAGACGCAGCCTACGCAGTTCGGGCGTGCCATGGGGCAGTTTTGGGCATCAAGATGATTGCGGCGTACTCCCCTGAGGCGCGTGGGCGCTCGGAGCGCGCCTTCGGTACCCATCAAGAGCGCCTACCCAAGGAGCTCGCCAAGGCAGGGGTTACCGACATGGCTGGGGCCAACCGCTGCTTGGAGAAGCACTACCGGCGTGCCCACAACAGCGAGTTCGCTGTGTGCGTGCAGCCGAACCGGCCAGTGCATTTGTCGAGTTCATCGGCGCGAACCTCGGCGATATCTTGTGCGAGCGTTTCGAGCGCACAGTGGGTAACGACAACTGCGTGCGCTTCAATGCATTGAATTTGCAGATTCCCGCTGACCCGCACCGGGCGCTACTCACGTCAAGGCCAGGGTCAACGTCCATCGCTATGGTGATGGCACGCTCGCCATCTTTCATGGACTGCGCTCTCTGGCCCGTTACAGTGCAGCAGGCAAGGAGACCAAACCCAAACTGAAGCGCGCGGCGTAACGTCCGCTTCGCGGTGCGCACCGCAAGCAAAGGCGCTTCGGGCTACGCCCTTCGCGCCTTTGCCCGCACAGACATAAAAGCGGACAATTCATTTGCTACAAAACCGGACAAGTCTATTTGCTCGCGACAGCGCTAGTCTTTTCCATGCGCGCCGCCCTGCGCTCAGGCGATGTCGGGAACCGGGTGTCGGGAACCGTCCAGGAGCCGCAGCAGCGCTCCAACCACAGGACGAATATACGGCTGCAACCTATTCCGGCCGCGGCCTGCATCGCGCTTTTACCTCCTGTGCCTCGGGAGGAGTCCATATACGGATGGTAGGTGAGTCGCAGGCTGGCGTGCACCGGCCAGGCCTCGGGACCCATTAGTGACCGGACCGCGCTTTGGCGAGCGCAACGAGTCCCTTGACCGTGCGCACGGGCAGCGACGGGTGCGTCAGCATGTACGAGACGGTGGCGATCTGCGTTAAAGGCTGAAAGCCCCTGATCGCGTCGTAGGGCAGCTTCGGGTACAGGTTCGGATTGATCGTGTGCGAGGTGTTCGTGCCCATGAATATCGTATAGCTGTCGGGTGCGGCACGCGCTGCCAGCTCCGCCCCCACCACCGTGCCGCCGCCCGGCGGAAACGGCACGATGCAGCAGATCGGCTTGGAAGGGTACGCCTGCGCATGGACCGTCACGGCTGCGAATGACAGTACAACCAACGCCAAGGTTGTAGTTGCGCTTCGAATGAACACGGCGTTTCCTCCATTGGCCATTGTCGGCCCGGTTGTGCCGGGCGTCAGACATGCCGCCCGTTTATGCGGCTCGCGCTGCGGCGCTGGCCGCGGCGCCGGCGATCCTGCCGAAAACCGTGCCGGATACGAGTCCGGCGCCCGCCGGGTAGTTGAAGTAGAATATCCCGCCGACCATTTCGCCCGCGGTATAGAGTCCCGGGATCGGGTGCATGTTGACGTCGAGCACCTGTCCGTTGTCAGGGTCGATGCGCAGCCCGCCGAAGGTGAAGGTGATCCCGCAGGTGGTGTGGTAGGCTTCGTACGGCGGGGTGTCGAGCGGATTGGCCCAGTTCGACTTCGGCGGTTCGATGCCCACCGTGGAGCGCCCGTCCATAATCGCGGGGTTAAACGGGATATCGGCGCGCGCCGCGGCATTGAATTCGCGCACGGTCTTCAGAAACCCTTCGGGATTGACGCCTTCGAGCTTGCTCGCGAGTTCTTCCAACGTATTGGCAGTGACCCGGGTCACGACCTTGCCGTGGTATTCCGGCCGCAAGAGATGCGTTATTTTCGCGTCGAACACCTGCCACGCGACCTGCTCGGGCTGCTTCAGCACTTCGGCGCCGTACTTGGCGTACGTGTGAGTGTAGAATTCGATGCCTTCGTCGACGAAGCGCTTGCCTTCGGTGTTGATCATGAGGGACAGCGGATAGCAGTGCCGGTGGCAGGCGTGATCCATAGCGAGATCGCCGAACTCCGGCGCGTAGCGCTCCCAAGAGGCGGCATGGCAGCCCGACCAGTTGCCGTAGGGGCAGGCGCCGATGTCGAGCGCCATCTTCAAACCCTCACCCATGTTGAACCGCGAGCCGCGCACTTTTGCCAGTTCCCAGCCCGGGCCGAGGTAACGCGTGCGCCATTCGGGATTGGCCTCGAAGCCGCCGCAGGCAAGTATCACCGCGGGCGCGCGGAATTCTACGGGTTTGCCGCCACTCTTGGCTTTGACGCCGAGCACGCGTTCGCCGTCGTATATCAGTGACACCGCGCGCGTTTCGTAGAGAATCTCGATGCCTTTCTTGACCGCTGCCGCGTCGAGGTACTGCACCAGGCCCGGGCCGCCGCCGGAAACCTGCAACGGCATGCGCCCGAAAAATTTGCGCTTGCCTGCCACGACCGCCGACGTTTCACGATAGTTCGGCACGAAGCGCACGCCCTGGCTGCGCAGCCACACCATGGCCTCCAGGCTTTTCATGATTAGAATTTCGCTGAGCTGCGGGTCGGTGCGGAAACTGGTGACGCGATACAGGTCGTCGTAAAACTGGTCTACGGTGTTGTTGTCCCAGTCGGTGTTCTTCGCTTCCTCGTTGGGAATTTCAGTTAATCGCTTGAGGTCCTCAACGCCGTCGTAGGCAAAGCGCATATTGCCGCCAGCGAAGCGGCTGTTGCCGCCGGATTCGTCGATGGGGGCGGCTTCGAGCATCGCCACGCGGGTGCCCTTGTCTCTGGCGGCAAGCGCGGCGCATAGCGCGGCGTTGCCTTTGCCAACTACGATCACATCATATTGCGGCATGGGAATAGTCCTTGCGTTAGATGGAGAGGAGAGGTCGATTCTAGGTTCGGGGGTTCCGCGCTGTGCGTCGTTGCCGGTCACCACGCGGCCGAACGGGTTTGATTCCATGATCCACCGCGTTTTGCCTCCATGAAGCTGACTGACGTCGAAAAAAGGCCAAATCTGATTTGATGCCAACTGCCCGATCCTGTGCCAACGGGTCGTCCTGCCGCCGTACTTACGATTTCCTGCTGTCGGCACCATCCCGTTGCATGGCCGGCGGCAATACTACAAAATCGCGGTTCAGTCCGGCGATGCCGGGGCGGCCGCGCAGCGCCAGCACGCGATCGACTTCTTCCGTGAAGAGCGTGATTGCGCGCGCAACGCCGACCCCGCCTCCGACCGCGGTGTCGTACAGCGTGGCGCGGCCGATGAACACCGCACTCGTGCCCGGTGCCATCGCCTTGACCACATCGCTGTCGCGGCGAAAGCCGTTATCGACGATGACCGCGACGCGTTTGCCGACGGCATCGACAACCGCGAGCAGCACCTCGATCGCCGCCTGCGTGCCGTCGACTACGCGCGCGCCATGGCTGGAGATAACCACCGCGTCGGCGCCGCAATCTGCGGCAAGCTTCGCATCTTCTGTCGTTATTATTCATTTCGCCATCAGCTTGTGCGGCCACAGCTTGCGCAGCACGCGAAAATCATCCCACGTCAGCGAGTCGTTGAGCATCAATCGAGCGCCCCATCAGCACCGAAGGAAAATCAATGCGCCCGTCGCCGGCGTCCTGTGACTATGCAACGCTGCAGTGATGCCGGATCGGTGCTCGGTGCGCCCGATGGCGCGGGATCGGGGCTGCCCGCGCGTGCTCCACCGCCCGATCCGCGCTGCCGGGGCGCTTCGCAACGGACGTTGCGGCAAATTATGCAGTTCCCTGGCGCGCCAAGTCAAGAGCGCGAGCCTTGTCCGATGGGGTTTGCGTCTGGACGGGGAGCGTGATTCCAACGGGGTTTGAGTCTGAACAGATAGCTGTGATCGATCATGATGCGAGGCATGGTGATCGATATGAACGACGGACAGTAACTTTGACAATTGGGGTATAGGTCAGCGGGGCGATCCCCGACTGAACACACAATAGAGCCGGTTTGTTTACCTCAAGCATTTAATACCAACCTGCTCCAGGCTCTCGGGTTACGAGCAAAGGATTTTCACTGTTTCCCAAAGCCATTTTCGTCACTGCATAAACGTATGGCAGCCCGAGCTGCGCGCCAACAGAAATCCCGACCTGAGAGGTCATGCCATCTGAAGATTCCACCTCGGTTAAAATCAAATCTCACATGGAGTATATCCTGAGATCTGATCGATCCTACCGTAACAGCGGTCACCTTAGTTCCGAAACTCTTCTTCAGTAACAGAGCCTGCTCCAACGCGTAATCATCAGTCTCATTCATGAAGGAGCCGCCCTCGGTTAAAATGCCGGCCCCGTCGCTCTTCGGAACCGGATTCTTGACATTGGTTGGGACGTCCTTGAGACAGACGACGATATTCACAGCGCGAGACCCTCCACTTCCATTATCTCTTCCAAATTGGGCCAAACCCGCAGAATGGCGGGCGTCACGCGGTGACGGACTGCTCGGCAGCGGCGTTCTTACCCGCGATCCGGCCAAAGGCCAAGGCCTCACTCACGTTCCCGGCGCCGGGATAATTTCGGTGCCACAGAGAGCCGAGCTCCCCTGCACTGTAAAGACGCTTGATGGGCTTTCCCCAAACGTCCAGTACCTGAGCCCTGGCGTTTCTCTTTGGCCCTCCTTGGGTATTCAAAAGGCAGGGCCATATCGCGACGGCATAGTAGGGAGATCTTCCAATGGGAACGAGCGTATCCGGCGCGCGGCCGTGTTCCGGGTCATATCCGCCGACACACTGTAGGTTGTATTGTGCGATCGTCATCTGCAAGTGATCGGGCCGAATATTAATTTGATACGCAAGGTCGGCGATGCTCTCTGCGGCTTTGATCCAACCTTTACGGATCTCGGGATTGTTATCTGAGCTCCATTGATAAACGTCGCCCACTTTTCCCTGGCCTGTCAGGACTACGGCACCTCTCATGCGCGTATCCTCATCGAAGATCACATAGGACGGAATCCGCGTCCTTTGGAGCGTCTTCGTATCAACGTAGGAAGTCGGTGCCCACACGAAGTGCGAGTCAGTGCCGGATTCGTCCATGAACCTTTTTCCCGTCTGATCCACATATATGAATCCGGCATACGGCATGGAGTGCCGGATACCGAAGGCGAATTCCGGGAACTTATAACAAAAAGCTGATGCTGAGGCGTTCATATGCCAGAGGTCCGCCCCGATCTCTGCAGCGAGGCGAATGCCGTCTCCCGTGTTTCCAGGATTACCAAAGGCAAAGAAATTCTGTCCCAAGTAGTTGAGGTGCATAGCTTGATCATACTCGAAGCCCCCACAAGTAAGGATGACACCTCGCTTGGCCCGTACTCTGACATCCTTTTCGCCGCTCGACGCAATAACACCGATCACTCCTTGAGCTTCCTCAACCAATAGCTTCTTTGCTCTCGTGGAGTACAATATCTTAACGCTCACATCCGCCACCTTGCGTGAGAGAAGCCCCCACAAGTCAATTCCTGCATCCTCTCCCGGGCCTTTGACGCGCGCCCTGAGGCCCATGCCTTCAGCTCCTCGGATGAAAGAGTAAGCCACGGGAAAACTAAAGGGAAACCTCCGAACAGTTCCTGAAGGATGGGGAACGATCTCCGCTCCCATCTCTCTCAACCACTCGGGGTTCCGGCTACTCTCCCTGACGAAGGCCTCCACTACAGCGCGTTCTGTCGTTCCCTCGCAAAGGGTTTCGACATAGTCGACAGCCTTATCCACATCCAAATAGGTTCGGATGCTGCCGCCGGAGTATTTCGTATTGCCCCCTCCCTCGGGATTTTTTTCCAGGATAAGAACTTTCGCACCCGCATCGATGGCCGCAAGTGCCGCAGCAGCTCCCGCACCACCGTAACCTACGATGACAACATCCGCTTCATAGCCCCACATAGCTTTACCCCCTGATGTGACCGACGCGCTTTTTTAAGTCCAAAGATTTCCCGAGATTCCTTATCGTAGCCGGCGTAATCATTGGCTAAACCACAATATCGTTTACCTTTGTTTTGAGGCGTTGTCAATAAGTTTGTTGCGAGTTTTTCTTACACACCTATTGACAACGCCTCACCCGGAAGCTAGCATAAAAAATAGTTCATCTCCTGGTTTTCTTAATAAGAAAACAAGCAAGGGCATCCACATAATGGATCGTATTCTGAATTTTCTAAGCGACTACGGCGTTTCGCTGACGTATCAAAAACTCTCTAAGGATGTGGTGCATCACGTAAAGCGCCGCATCGTGGATACGCTCGGTTGCGCAATGGGCGCATACCATATGGAGCCACCCGAGATTGCACGCGCGCACGCTCTGGAAGTGGTATCCAGCCCAGGCTCCACGATACTGGGTACCCGGCATCAGAGTTCCCCTGAACTTGCCGCCTTTGCCAATGGGGTCATGGCACGTTATCTGGACTTCAACGATACCAGCATGACCGGGAGCGGCGGTCATCCCAGCGACAACATCATGGGGGTCCTGGCGGCGGCCGAATATGCCGGCGCCGATATGCAGACTGCCATTGCCAGCATCGTCATCGCTTACGAAGTGCAGGGCCGCTTTGGGGCGGCGTGCAACGACCTCAGGGCCAATGGCTGGGACAACGCCGTATTAATGGTTCTCGGCGCCACCACCGGGGCAAGCAAGGCGATGGGCCTGAACAAGGAGCAGACGGCCAATGCAATCGCACTGGCAGCCGTCGCCAACGGCGCCATGGGCCAAACGCGCGTGGGCCAGCTTTCTATGTGGAAGGGCTGCACCGCGCCCAATGCCGCGAGGAATGCCGTGTTCTCGGTGATCATGGCGCGTCGGGGCCTGACCGGGCCGGAAGAGGCATTCGAGGGCCCCCGGGGTTACAAGAAGCAGCTTGGCACGTCGTTGCAATTGCAGTTGGCAAATTTCGGCGGAAACGGCCAGGCGTTCACCATCGAGACCGATAAATATAAATACTTCCCCTGCGACTATGAGGTTCAGTGTGCGGTCACCCCGGCGCTGGAGCTTTACAAGTTGCTCAAGGGAAGGTTGGATGAGATAGAAAGTATAGACATAGAAACCTACGCGTTCGCGGTGGGGGTCGCGGCGGATACACTCGCAAAATGGAATCCCACCACCAGGGAAACGGCAGACCACAGCCTTCCCTACGTCATGGCAGTGGCTCTCACCAAGGGAACAGTGTGGCTCGATGATTTCGAGGAGGAGCGCATCCGGGACCCGAAGCTACGGGTCCTGATGCAGAAAATCCGGGTGCGGGCGACCGAAGAGTGCAACAGGATCTGGCCGGAAGCCTATCCTTTCCGGATCACGGTTACGACAAAATCCGGGGAGAAGCACTGTCGGGAAATCAAGTACGCCAAGGGACATCCCAAGAATCCCATGAGCGACCAGGAACTCGAGGCGAAATTCCGCAGATTGGCGGAGCCAGTCATGGGAAAGGCCCAAGCAAGCAAGGCGTTGAGCCAACTCTGGCGCTTGGAAGATATGGAGAGCGTGCGGGAGCTGCTAGCGCTCTTCGCATTGCCGGCCGGATCCGAGAAAAAGGCGCACGCGGCTATCCGCTGACCGCGCGCGGCATTGCATTTATTGCGGCGCGTACACCTTGAGATAGGACGAACGACCACCGTCGGCGTAGATCGTCGTTCCCGTCAGCATACGGGATTCGTCCGACGCCAGAAATACTCCTATTGCGGCGATATCGGTCGGCTCTCCCAGCGAGAAGGGATACAGTTTCTGCGTAGCCAGCCGTTCGGCTGCCGCGGGTGTAGGCTTGTCGGCAAGCACCCAGTCCTTGTTCTCGTAACGCTTGATCGAACGCTCGGAACGTATGCTTCCCGGCGCTATCGCGTTGGCACGTATGCCGTGATGCGCGTATTGGGCGGCCAGGGTCTTGGTGAAGGTCATGACGCCGCCCTTCGCGGCTGCATACGATGGTCTTACGGAGCCCATGAGCGCGGCGTGGGAGGAAAAGTTGATGATCGAGCCGCCTCCCGCTTTCATCATGTGCGGAATGCCGTGCCGGCAGGTAAGAAATGGATGGAGCAGATTCAGCGAGATGGTGCGGTGCCATATCGCGAGGTCCATTTCGTGCACCGGTACGTCTTCCAGAACGGAACCACCGGCGCAGTTGTACAGCACGTCAAGTTTCCCGAACTTGGCTACGGTTGCGTCTATGGCGCGCTTTACCATGTCGTCCTGCGTTACGTCGGTTTCGATGAATATCGCGTCCCCTCCGGCATTACGCACATCCTGTTCGGCGCGCCGCCCGGTTTCTGCATTGAGCTCGGCCAGCGCGACCTTGGCCCCTTCTCTCGCAAAGGCAAGCGCGCTCGCTTTGCCAATCCCGGCGCCTGCGCCCGTTACGAACACAACCTTTCCCTTCAGTCGATCCACCATTGCTCCTTGGTAGTTAGTAGTCGATACGCGATGCCCGCGTGGGCAGGCACATATATCGTAGTGAGAAACCCGGTTAGCTCAGATCGCGATCTCAAAGGTCTCCTTCGGCGGCAGCTTGAGTACGGCCAAAAAAACTAGGAGTCGCCGTCATCGGCGGCCGAGTCCTTCCGCCGTCTTGTCGCCGTTACTTCCGAACCTGCTGCAGGTGGGTTCCCAGGGCTGCGCCAGGCGTCTTCTCGATCTCGAGGCCGGCGATCAAACCCTCGATCGAAGACACGGCATCTTTCTCGAGCACGCGCCCGGCCAGGTCTCGGAACTTCGCCCTCAATTCATCGTCCGGTATGGGGTTCTTGTGATGCCCGCTGCGATACAGGACCTTCTCGACGAAGCGATCGCCGGACTTGGTAAAGACGGTCACCCGAACGGCGCGCATCTCGTCAGGCCCGAGGAGCGAGTCGAACTCGGGATCGACCACGACCTCGACCCGCCGCGCGAGGTCGAGAATCCGGGGGTCACGGAGCTTACTGTCCTCATACTGATCGACGAACGCGGTGCCGTCCAGGAGCGTGACCGCCGCCGTGTAGGGTAAGTTCATCTGCGCCGTGATCGTCTCCGCAGGCTTATACGGCCAACCGCAGTGGAGGTGGACCACCTTGGTCGTCTCGATGAGTACCCGCTCCACGTTTGCCGCCACGACCTTGTGCTTCGCGCGGATCGTGCGAAGCGCATCCACCGAGTTGTGGCTGCTGGCGAGCGACGAGTACTTCTTGAAGCCGTTTCGCCGCATCTCGTAGTCCGAGCCAAGCCCTCTCGTGACGAGCTCGAGATCGTAGCTATCGGCGTAGGTCGAGCAAAACCCGCCGTAGGGAGCCTCGAGCACGTCGCGCACCCCCGTCAGCCCCGCTTGGGCCAGCATCGCGGCCAAGATGCCGTTGAGGGCTGCCTTGCCCGAGTGGAATCGCTTTGCCATCGCGCCGAACTGGGAGGCCATCAAGCCGGCGGCCTGCGACCCGGCCAGACCGAGCGCGTTGATGAATTGATCGGTTCCGAGATCGAGCATCTTCGCGATCGCCGCCGCCGCCGCAAAGGTGCCGGTGAGGCCGCACGGGTGAAATCCGCGCTGGAACACGTGGGGACTCACGGCATTGCCGACCCTCGACCCCACCTCATATCCGATCACCGTGGCCAGAATCACCGTCTCGCCATCGCACTCGCTGAGTCCTTCGGCGACGGCGAGCACGGCCGGCACGACCGCGGCTCCGTAGTGCGACATGGATTGATCGTGGGCGTCATCGAGCTCGAAGCCTTGCGCGGACGTTCCGTTGACGAGCGCGGCGCCGGTGGGGTCGGCGCGCAGTGTCGTGCCCCACACCCCCGCCTTTCGCGCCTGTCCAAGGGCGGCCACGACGGCGGCCACGGACCGGGTCCACGGCTTGCTCGACGCGTATAGCCCGCATCCGAGGCTGTCGAGAATGCACCGCTTGGCCATGGCAACGATGTCGGGGGGCAGGTCCGAATAAGTCGTCCTCGCGGCGAATTCGGCCAAGGTCCTCGTCGCGGGCGGCACCGAGACAGCAGTGTCCATCGGTATCACTCCTTTTCGGCTATGTGGAATAGAAGGAAAATCAATGCGCCCGTCGCCGGCGTCTTGTGCCAATGCAACGCTGCAGTGATGCCGGATCGGTGCTCGGTGCGCCCGCTGGCGCGCGATCGGGGCTGCCCGCACGTGCTCCACCGTCCGATCCGCGCTGCCGGGGCGCTTCGCAACGCACGTTGCGGCAAATCATGCAGTCCCCGGGCGCGCCAAGTCAAACGCGGGGCGCGCCGCCCTGCGCTCAGGCGATGTCGGGAACCGGATGGTAGGTGAGCAGCAGGCTGACGTGCACCGGCCAGGCCTCGGGACCCAGTGAGAGCAAACCCGAACTCTGCTAGGCAGTCAGTTGATCGCGACGTTGCTTCGTCATGCTGCGCAGCCCTGGTTCCGGTGAACATGTTGACCATTTTTTTCTCGCTCCGACACGGAATTAAGTTCGGCTGCAAGCAATCCTCGCCCCACGGCACCGACTTTATGACCTCTACCCAGCGATGATCCCTCTCGCCTTTATCACTTTCTCCCATTTGATGATCTCTGCCCGAATGAATTGGGCAAATTCGCCGGCATTACTTCCGACAGGGTCAAACCCATCACGCGCAAATCTCTCACGCACGTCTGATTTGCCCATTATCTTGAGAATCTCTTTGTTCAGCACTTCTAAGGCGTTTCTTGGTACCCCGGCCGGCGCAAACAGTCCGTACCAAGATGCCGCGTCATACCCGGGCAGCCCTGACTCGTCAATTGTCGGCACGTTCGGCAGAGCGCTACTACGCTTCAATGTCGAGACGCCAAGAGGCTTTAATTTTCCGCCATTGATGTGGCCGAGAGCTGAAGGGATTGAAGAGCCGATCAGTTGTATTTCACCGCCCAGTAAGGCCACCAGACCTGGGGCGCTACCCTTATATGGGACGTGCACCAGCGAGATGTCACTCATTGATGAAAACAGTTCCATCGCCAAATGATTGATATTGCCCACGCCAGCAGAGCCGTAAAGCAGTTGTTTTGGTTTTGATTTCGCTAAGGCGATTAGCTCTTTTGCGTTCCTAGCAGGAAATGGTGGCTGCACAACAATAACTTGAGGTCCCAGTGCCACAAGACTCACCGGGACGAGGTCCTTATTAATGTCAAAAGGAAGCTTGGTAAATATGCCGGGCGTAGCGATCGTAGCGTTGGAGAGGAGCAGGGTGTACCCATCGGACTGCGACTTTGCAACTAAGTCCGCAGCTATATTGCCAGCGGCGCCTGACCTGTTGTCTACGATTACAGTTTGTCCCCACGAGTCAGTCAGCTGATGTGCAATAACTCGAGCAGTTTGATCTACTCCCCCGCCTGGTGCAAAACCAACAACAATTCTGACCGGACGAGTTGGGAAGCTCTGCGCTGCCACACTAACCGACACTGCACTGCACGTAATGAGTGTGGTACAAACTGACGCTGCTAAAGCTCTGTTCATTTCCTCCTCCTTTATCTGGATGACTGGATCGGCAGACTAGAAAATCAAAGTGGATTCACATGCCCCTTGTTCCGCCATCTATACAGATAGGAAAATCAATGCGCCCGTCGCCGGCGTCCTGTGCCAATGCAACGCTGCAG
>JACQOI010000234.1 GCA_016202615.1 Betaproteobacteria bacterium | reverse complement strand
TGAGATTTCTCTGGCGTGGTCAAAGGAGTTTGTCGGACTTAAGTCCGACAAACTCCTTAGCAGCCTGCGCGGACTCTTGAGTCCGACAGGCTGCTAGCGGGTATTTTTGGATAAACCGAAAAGGGGAGATTTAATGGAAAAATGGATCAACATGGTCGAGATGTTTGTCACCGATCCTTCTCGAGAGAAAGAAGTAGACGAATGGTTCCAGAACATACATATGCCGGATGTCATGAAAACCCCGGGATACCTCAGCGCCAAGAGATATGTCATGAAAGAGCCCAAGCACGGACGGGGAAAATACGTCGCTATCTACGAAATCGAGACTGACGACATAGATAAGACGTTGGCCATTCGAGAACAATACATCGCGAAGGAGCGGGAACTGGGGCGCACTCCCGATCAGCTGTTCCCTGGGTTATTCTTGCGCATATGGCAGTGGGTAGTTTGCAAGCAAGTACAGGCGCTGTCCAAAGACAAGGGATAGAAACACGCGCATCGGCAGGATAATCTTTTAGCAGATTTTGCGGACTGTTAAGTCCGACAGGCTGCTAGTCTCACCTAAGGAGGCAGCATGCAGGAGCAAAACCCGACGGGCAAGCGCGCGGCGTTCGTGACCGGAGCCTCGTACGGAATCGGCGCCGCAACCGCGCTGGCGCTCGCGCGCGATGGCTTCGACGTGGCGGTTTCGGCGACGCGTGTCGAAAATCTCTCGGACGTCGTGGCGAAGCTCGAAGCGGTGGGTGCGCGCGTGGTGCCGGTAGCGCTCAACTTGCGTTCGCTCCCCAGCATGGAACAAGCGACCAATGCGGTCATCAAGGCGCTGGGCTGCCTGGACGTGCTGGTCAACAATGCCGGCATCCCGCTGCGCAAGCCGGCGCTCGAGGTGACCCCGGAACAATGGGATGCGGTGATCCAGACCAACGTCACGGGGACCTTCTTCATGAGCCAGAAGATGGGCCGGTACCTCATCGGCAGCGGGCGACCCGGATGCATCATCAACATGGCCTCAACCCATGGGGTCGTCGGCCTTGCCGAGCGCTCGGTCTACGGCATATCCAAGGCCGCCATTATCCATATGACGAAGATGCTGGCGATCGAGTGGGCGGAACACGGCGTTCGCGTCAACGCCGTTGCGCCAGGCACGGTGGAAACGCCGTCGCGCGCTGCATCGTTGGCCGATCCCAAGACGCGGGAAGTGATGCTGAACAGAGTACCGCTGCACCGGTTTGCCACTGCTGAAGAAGTGGCGGGTGCGGTGCGCTACCTGGTGAGCCCCGAGGCGGCGTACGTAACCGGGCAGACGCTACTCGTGGACGGAGGCCTCACCGCGTACTGATGGTCGGATTCGGGAATACGAACGCAGATTCGTGTCTGCTCATCGTGTTCCGCTGGCTTCTGCAATGAATTCCAGAAAATCCTGGGCGGTCATCACTGTTGCCTGGCGCGGGAACACCTTCTCCACAAGTACGCGATGTACATCCGGATCCGGATCAGCGCAGCCGTCAGAGACGACGATGAGCCGGTAGTCCACGTCCGCAGCCCACCGAACCGTGGAGAGGACGCAACCGCCGGTAATCACGCCCATGACCACTAGGGTGGTGATGCCTTTGGCGCGGAGCACAGCCTCCAAGTCAGTGGTGGAGAAAGGCCCCGTCCTGCGTTTAGTGACCACTACATCTCCCGGCAGTGGCGCCACGGCGGGGTGGATGTCCGCCCCTGGCGTGCCTTCCAGCAGCCGACCACTGAAGCGGTGCAGAAGTTCAGGAAGCACCTCTGGATAACCCTCCCGAAAACGAACCACCACGTAGATAATAGGGATTCCCGCTCGCCTAGCCCCCCGCACTACGGAGGCCGCCCGTTCGACCACTGCCTCCTGTCCCGGCACAAAAGTACTCAGGATCTCGCCCGAGTTTGACACTTGCTAGTGACACGCTGGCTGGAAAGGCGCGTGGGACAAGGGTTTGCGGGCAGTAGCCGGAAACGGCCGTGTATCTAGGCCTCAGGCAAGGCTGAGGATTGGGG
>JACQOI010000242.1 GCA_016202615.1 Betaproteobacteria bacterium | reverse complement strand
TCTGCAACTCTAATGGCCCCGGTTTTGCCTAAGGAGCTTGTCGGACCCAAGTCCGACAAGCTCCTAGAAGTTGTTCTTCCAATCGCGGATCACGCCGAGCACGCTGACCGGGTCCTTGAGCGGCTTGCCGGCATGCCGGCCGGCCGCCTCTATGACCCCGGGCTGATCGCAGCGCAGGAAGGGATTGGCGCGCTTCTCGCGGGCGATGGTTGAGGGCAGCGTCGGCTCATTCTTCGCGCGCTGTGCGTTCGCTTCGCGCTCCCATATTGCAATTTCGGGGTTGGCGGGCTCGACCGCTTTGGCAAAACGGAGGTTGGCCACGGTGTATTCGTGGCCGCAATAGACCTGCGTCGCGTCGGGCAGCGCCGCGAGCTTGGCCAGCGACACGTGCATTTGCCGCGGCGTACCTTCGAACAGGCGTCCGCAGCCGCACGCGAACAGCGTGTCGCCGCAGAACAGCATGCCGGCGCCGTAGAACGCAATGTGGCTGCGGGTGTGCCCCGGTATCTCGAATACCGAAAATTCGATCCCGAATTCGGCGAGCGAAAAGCGGTCGCCTTCGCGCAGCCGCTGACTGACGGTCGGGATGCGGTCGTCGTACGGACCGTATACCGGAACCCGATAATGCCGCAGCAGCCCGGCGTTGCCGCCGACGTGGTCGGCGTGATGATGGGTGTTGAGGATCGCGCCGAGCCGCAGTCCTTCGGCGCGCAGGTAGTCGAGCACCGGCTGCGCATCGCCAGGGTCGACTACCGCGGCGTCGCCGCCGCGGCGCAGCACCCAGATGTAATTGTCCTGAAACGCGCGGACCGGAAACACGCTGATGTCGTTCATGTCGGGATCGCCTAGCAGCCTGTCGGTCTTAACAGTCCGCCCAGGCTGCTAAAAGAAAAACCGGCTGACCATCCATATTTGAACTCATTCGAAGCTGTCGAATTTCGGGAAAAACGCGGGTAAAGTCGCATGGCTCTTATTCTCTTCCGCAATTCCACTTGCGCCGGTTTTGCATTAGGAGTTTGTCGGGGCCAAGTCCGACAAACTCCTTCGTGCACAGATCGTATCTTTGTTTTAAACTGCACGCATGTCAATGCTGATGACCGCGCAAATCGCGCCGCACTCGCCGGCCGGGTGGTTGGAAACGCCGCTCGGGCGTTATCTGCTCGAGTGCGAGCACCGGTACGTCGATGATGCGGTCGCCGACGTGTTCGGCTTCAACGCGCTGCAGCTCGGGCTGCCTGAGCACGATTTCCTGCGCGCGAGCCGCATTCCGTTCAAATGCCGGATCGCACCTGTCGGCCCGGTGGGGCTGCGTGCGGAATTTCGCGACTTGCCGGTCGCGAGCAACAGCATCGATCTGCTGTTGCTGCCGCACGCGCTCGAATTCGGCGAGCATCCGCACCAGATCCTGCGTGAGGTGCATCGCGTGCTCATGCCCGAGGGCCATGCCGTGATCGCGTGCTTCAATCCATGGAGCCTGTGGGGAATGCGGCGCGTTTTCAGCCGCGCGCGTGACGCTTACCCGTGGAGCGGCCGCTTCATCAACCTGCCGCGGCTCAAGGACTGGCTGGCATTGCTCGAGCTCGAGCTCGTCGCCGGCCGGACGGGTTGCTATCTGCCGCCTTGCACCCAGGACAAATGGCTCCAGCGTTTCCGCTTCATGGAAGCGGCCGGCGACCGCTGGTGGCCGATCGCGGGCGGCGTCTATTTCCTGCACGTGGTAAAGCGCGTGCGCGGCATGCGACTGATCATGCCGGCATGGCGCGAGCAGATGAAGCGCAATCTTGTGGCGGTGCCGAAAAAAGCCAAGGACAGTGACGAGCCGGTTGCCGCGCGCGAATCGATCAAGACGCAATGAACACGGTCGTTGACGTATATACCGACGGCGCGTGCAAAGGCAACCCGGGGAAGGGCGGCTGGGGCGTGTTGCTCAGGTATGGCGAGCGCACGCGCGAATTGTTCGGCGGCGAGGCGCACACCACCAACAACCGCATGGAGCTCACCGCGGTAATCCGCGGGCTCGAAGCGTTGAATCGCCAGTGCCGGATCAAGCTGCACACCGATTCGAAGTACGTGCAGCAAGGCATCACGGCCTGGATCCACGACTGGAAAAAGCGCGGCTGGAAGACCGCGGACAAAAAGCCGGTCAAGAACGAGGATTTGTGGCGCCGGCTCGACGCGCTCGCGCGCGAGCATGAGATCGAATGGATCTGGGTGCGCGGTCACTCCGGCCACGACGGCAACGAGCGGGCCGACGAACTTGCCAACCGTGGCGTCGCCACGGTTGGCAGAGAGGCGAGAGGCGAGAGGGGAGAGGCGTAAAGCGTTAGGGGGTTTCCTCCTCTCGCCTATCTCCTATCACCTCTCCGGAGCGAATGCGACAGATCATTCTCGACACCGAAACCACCGGCCTCGATCCGAATCTCGGCCACCGCGTGATCGAGCTTGCGGCGGTCGAGCTCGTCGACCGGCGCCTGACCGGCAATCATTTCCACCGCTACATCAATCCCGGGCGCGCGAGCGACGAGGGCGCGCTGCAAGTGCACGGCCTCACCGAGGAGTTCCTGCGCGACAAACCGGCGTTCCGCGAGATCATCAACGAGCTTCTCGACTTCGTGAACGGCGCCGAGCTTGTCATCCATAATGCGCCGTTTGACACCGCGTTCCTTAATCGCGAGCTCGATCTGCTCGATTTGAAGCCGATCGCCGAGTACTGCCTGAATATCGTTGATACGCTGCAACTGGCGCGCGACCTGCATCCGGGCAAGAAGAACAGTCTCGACGCGCTGTGCGAGCGTTATCAGATCGACAACTCGACGCGCACCCTGCACGGCGCGCTGCTCGACGCCAATCTGCTGGCCGAAGTCTATCTCGCCATGACGCGCGGCCAGGACAGCCTGATCATGGACATCGAGCCGGCGCCGCAGGTTGCGGCAGCCGCCGCCACGCGGCGCGCCGCCGGCAAGGTCGAGCTGATCGTGATTCCCGCCAGCGCGGAAGAGCTCGTCGAACACGAACAACAGCTCGCCGACATCGACAAGGAGAGCGGCGGCGCATGCGTGTGGAGAAAACTGGAAGCAGTTTGAAAAAAAGTTTTGGGTTTCGGGTTTCGAGTCAAAGACAATAACCTGGTTTAAATTGGCGTTGGGCTGTTTAACCCGCGATCCGCATCAGCGTTTGTCGGCGGCAAGTGAACGCAGCCGCTCGTAGAGCCCGCGCTCTTCGGGCGAGGTTCGTTCCGGTACGCGCACCTGCAGGCGCACCAGAAGATCGCCACGGCCGCGCCCGCCGAAATCCGGCAAGCCTTTGCCGCGTAAGCGCAGCACGGTATCCGGCTGCGTGCCTGGCGGCACCGTGACGGTGACCGGGCCGCCGTCGAGAGTCGGCACTTCGAGCGCAATGCCGAGCACCGCGTCGGCAACGCCGATGCTTTCCGTACGCCACAGTTTGCTGCCCGCGCGTTCGAAGCGCGGATCCGGCGCGCTGCGCACGATCACGAACAGATCGCCCGGCGCGCCGCCGGCATGCTCGCTGGGCATTCCGTGCCCGGCTACACGGAGCGCGGAGTCTTCTTCGATCCCGGCCGGTATTCTTACCGTCAGCGTTTCCTCGCGCGTCACCTGCCCGCGCCCCGAGCATTCGGGACAGGGCTTGTCGATTAGAGTGCCTTGCCCGCCGCAAGCCGGACAGGTGGCGACCTGCTGCAGCATCACGCCCTTCTGGCGCTGGCTTTTAACCTGCCGCCCGCTGCCGCCGCATTTGTCGCACTGGCGCCGCTCGGTGCCGGGTTTTGCGCCCGCGCCGTGGCACGCCGGGCAGCTTAGCGGTCGCTCGTAACGCAGTTTTTCATCGCCGCCCGTGAGCACGCGCTCCAGCGGCACTTCCAGTCCAACCTCGATGTTCCGGCCGCGCGGCGGGCCGCTGGCGCGGCGGCGGAAGAACGTATCGAACGGCCCGTCGCCGAAGTCGAAATTGAGGCCGCCGAAAATGTCGTCTAAATTGATGCCGGCAAACAGGTCCTGCGGCGAAAAACCGGCCACGCCGGCGAATCCGTGCGTGTCGTACTCGGCGCGTTTCTTGGGATCGGAGAGCACCGCATAGGCCGCGGCAATCTCCTTGAAGCGCTCCTCGGCGCCGGGCTCCTTGTTGCGGTCGGGATGAAATTGCAGCGCAAGCTTGCGGAAGGCGTCCTTGATCGCCTTGCCGTCGGCGTCGCGCGCGACGCCCAACACCTCGTAATAATCGCGTTGCGCAGTGGTCGCGATGGGACACCTGGCCCGGCCGCGTCAAGGCCTATCTGGTTTCTTTGTATTCGGCATCGACGACGCGGCCGTGCGGTGGTGTTTCGGCGCCGCCGCCGGCGCCGCCCTCCGCGCCCGGCCAGCGATGCTGCGCATACGGACCGCTCTTCGGCGCTTCGGGGCTTTGTGAGTAGATGACGGCGCCGGCTTCCTTCAGGACGCTGCGCAGGGCTTCGGCGCGCTCGGTCGCAAGCGCCGCATCTTTCTTGCGCAATGCCTCGCGCGTTTCGCGCAGCGCCGAGTCGATGCGCTTGCGCAAGTCCTCGGTGAGCTTGTCGCTGAAGCCGGCGAGGGTTTTTTCCGCCTCATAGCACAGCGCATCGGCGGCGTTGAGCTTTTCCGCCTGTTCGCGCCGCTTGCGGTCTTCCTCGGCGTAACGCTCGGCGGTGCTCACCATCCGCTTCTTTTCTTCCTCGGACAGCCGAGACGAGCCGGTGATGCGGATCGACTGCGATTTGCCGGTTGCCGTGTCGCGCGCCGCAGCGTTGAGTATGCCGTTGGCGTCGATGTCGAATGTGACCTCGATCTTCGGCATGCCGCGCGGCGCCGGCGCGAGTCCGTCCAGGTTGAACTCGCCGAGGCTCACGTTGTCGGCGGACATCGGCCGTTCGCCCTGGAACACGTGGATCGTCACGCTGGTCTGCAGGTCCGCGGCGGTGGTGAAGGTCTCGCTCTTCCTGACCGGGATCGGCGTGTTGCGGGCGATCAGCGGTGTCGCGATGCCGCCGAGGGTTTCGACGCCGAGCGTGAGCGGCGTGACGTCCACCAGCACGATGCCGCCGACTTCGCCGGCGAGCACGCCGGCCTGGATCGCCGCGCCGCTCGCGACGCACTCCATCGGGTCGACGCCCATTTCGGCTTTCCTGCCGAAGATGTCCTCGAAAAAACTCCGCACCACCGGCATGCGCGTCGGCCCGCCGACGAACACGATGCGCTGGATGTCGGCGGGCCTCACGCCGGCGTCGCGCAAGGCCTGTTCCACCGGCGCGCGGCAGCGGTCGATCACCGGCCGCACCACGCGCTCGAGCTCGGTGCGGGTGAGATCCATCTCGAAATGGCGCGGTGTGCCGCCAACCGCGGCGATGTATGGCAGGCTGACGTGCGTGGTGACGTTGGTGGTGAGCTCGATCTTGGCCAGCTCGCCGGCTTCCGTCAGGCGCGCCATCGCTTTCGGGTCGTTGCGTAGCTCGATCCCGCTTTCGTCGCGGAAGCGGTCGGCAAAGTGATCGAAAATGCGCCGGTTCATGTCGGTGCCGCCGAGATGAGTGTCGCCGCTCGTTGCCTTGACCTCGAACACCCCCTTGCCGAACTCCATGACCGTGACATCGAGAGTGCCGCCGCCGAGGTCGATCACCGCGATGCGCAGTTCCTCGCCCAGCCGGTCGAGCCCGTAGGCGAGTGACGCGGCAGTCGGCTCGTTGACCAGCCGCGCTACCTCGAGGCCGGCAATGCGGCACGCGTCCTTGGTGGCCGAACGCTGGTTGTCATCGAAATAGGCGGGGACCGTCACCACCGCTTTGTCCACCGGCTCGCCGAGGAAGGATTCGGCGTCGCGCTTGACTTTCTGCAGCAGAAAGGCCGACAGCTGCTCGGGCGAGAACTCGCGGTCGCGCAAGCGGATTTTTTCGCGTTGCCCCATGCGGCGCTTGAACGCGGTGGCGGTGCCTTCGGGATTGGCGCTCGCTTGCCGCCGCGCAGGTTCGCCCACCAGTACCTGCCCGTCCGCGGTCACCGCAACGTAGCTGGGGAAAGCCTTGCCGCCCAGGCTCACTCCTTCGGCGCTGGGAATGATGACGGGCCGCCCGCCGCGCAGCACCGCGGCGGCGGAGTTGGACGTACCGAGATCGATGCCGATGATCGCCATTGCGGTAAACCTTCTTGGCGGTGTCCGTAACCTGCCGGCGCCGCACCGGCAAGCCGCAAGACACGTTTTGAATTGCTGATTAACGTTAGCCCCGAACCGTTGCGAACGGCTTGACTTAGGTCAAACTCCGGGTCGAGATACCTGATGCGGGCGCACCACCATGCATGCTGCAGCCAAAACCGAACGCAAAAAAGCAATCGAGAATGACCTAAATCAAGCGGTGGCCAGAGCTCAAGGGCTATTATGAAAATGCAAAAGCGCGAGATCAGGAGTGCATCATGGCAAACATTACCCGTTACGATCCGCTTAAGGACATCACCCGATTCGACCCGTTCCGCAGCCTTGACGACCTGTTCAAGGGCTTTCTGGTAAGGCCGGTTTTACGTGACCTCGAGGCGGAGATCAAGATGGATGTGTCGGAAAACGACAAAGCCTACACCGTGCATGCCGAAATCCCCGGGGTAAAGAAGGAAGACATCAAGGTGGCGGTGGAGGGTAATGAGGTTTCCATCAGCGCCGAGGTGAAAAAGGAAAAAGAAGAAAAAGAAGGCAAGAAGGTGATTCGCACCGAGCGCTATTACGGCAAGGTGTACCGCAGCTTCACGCTGGACCACGATGTGGACCCGGACGCGGCCAAGGCCAAGTACAGCGACGGGGTGCTGGAACTGACGCTGCCCAAGAAGCCGGGCACCGCAGGCAAACAAATCACTGTCTCATAGGCGGGCGGCACGCCAGGCGCCGCCGACGGCGGGCGCGGGGAATCCCCGGAAGATTCGGAACTGCGGCATCGAGCGTTTCGGCGGCCACCGCAAGATCGGGATTGTCGAACGAAGTGCACAACGGCCGGACTGCGGCACGCTACCTGATTATTTGCAGTTAAAACTGCCGTTGCGGCGAGCGTCGGTCGCCGCAATGCCGCGCCGGGAGGCCAATGACGATCATCGTCAAAAAACCAGCCGCAAAGGTCGCGCCCAATCTCGCCGATTACAGCGCGGCGCTGGCGGCATTTTCATGGGATGCCGCGCGGCGCTCGCTCGACGGTTTGCCGGGCGGCGCCGGTCTCAACATTGCGCACGAGGCAGTGGATCGCCATGCGCAAGGGCCGCGGGCCGCGCATCTCGCGCTGCGCTGCCTCGGCAAGAACGGGATGGTGCGCGATTTCACTTATCGCAACCTCGCCGTTGAGACCAGCCGCTTCGCCAACGTGCTCGCCGGCCTCGGCGTGCAGCCGGGCGAACGCGTGTTTGTGCTCGCGGGGCGCATTCCGGAGCTTTACATCGCGGTGCTTGGCGCGCTCAAGCAGCGCTGCGTGGTGAGTCCGCTGTTCTCGGCATTCGGTCCCGAGCCGATTCATACCCGGTTCGCTCTCGGTTCCGGCAGCGTGCTGGTAACGTCGGAGAGCCTGTACCAGAGGAAGGTTGCGGGCTTGCGCGAGCGGCTGCCGCAACTGAAGCACGTGCTGCTGGTGAGCGAGAGTAGCAACCCGGCCGGCGTACCGGGCACGCTCGATCTCGTCACGCTGATGCGGGACGCGAACCCGGATTTCACGATCGGCCCGACCGATCCCGAAGACCGCGCGCTGCTGCATTTCACCAGCGGCACCACCGGCAAGCCCAAGGGCGCGGTTCACGTGCACCAGGCAGTGGTCGCGCATCACATCACCGGCAGGCTCGCGCTCGATTTCCATCCCGACGATGTGTTTTGGTGCACGGCGGACCCGGGCTGGGTCACCGGCACCTCATACGGGATCATCTCGCCGCTGACCAACGGCATCACCAGCATCGTCGACGAAGGTGATTTCGATGCCGAGCGCTGGTACCGCATCCTTGCCGAGCAGAAGGTCAGCGTCTGGTACACCGCGCCGACCGCGGTGCGCATGATGATGAAAGGCGGCGCGGAACTGGCGCGCCGCCATGCTTTTCCGCAGCTGCGCTTCATCGCGAGCGTCGGCGAGCCGCTCAATCCACAGGCCGTGCTGTGGGGGCGGGACGCATTCGGGCTGCCGATTCACGACAACTGGTGGCAGACCGAGACCGGCGGCATCATGATCGCGAATTATCCCGCGATGGACATCAAGCCCGGCTCGATGGGTAAGCCGCTCCCCGGCGTCGAGGCCGCGGTCGTGAAGCGCGCCGGGGACAACGCGGTCGAAGTCATCACGGCTCCCAATATCGAGGGCGAGCTCGCGCTCAAACGCGGCTGGCCGTCGATGTTCCGCGGCTATCTCAATGAAGACGAGCGCTACCGCAAGTGCTTCGCGGGCGAATGGTATCTGACCGGCGATCTCGCGAAACGCGACACGGACGGTTATTTCTGGTTCGTCGGGCGCGCCGACGACGTGATCAAATCGTCGGGCCATCTGATCGGTCCCTTTGAAGTCGAAAGCGCGTTGATGGAGCATCCGGCGGTGTCCGAGGCGGGCGTGATCGGCAAACCCGATCCGGTGCAGCTCGAGACCGTCAAGGCATTCGTGGCATTAAAACCGGGGTTCGAGGCGAACGAAGCGTTGCGCCGCGATCTGCTCGGCTTTGCGCGCAAACAGCTCGGCGCCGCAGTCGCGCCCAAGGAAATCGACTTTGTCGCGAATTTGCCGAAAACTCGCAGCGGCAAGATCATGCGCCGTTTGCTGAAGGCGCGGGAACTGGGGTTGCCCGAAGGCGACACCTCGATGCTCGAAAGCGGAACATGAAGATCGACCCGAAACTCGCGCGCAAATTGCTCCACGAGATGGTGCGTATCCGCCGCTTCGAGGAGAAGTCGGCGGAGCTTTACAGCGCGGGCAAAATCCGCGGCTTCCTGCATCTCTACATCGGCGAGGAGGCGGTCGCCACCGGCTCGATGCAGGCGTTGCGGCCGGAGGACGCCGTATTCGCGACTTACCGCGAGCACGGCCACGCTCTGGTGCGAGGCATTTCCGCCGGCGCGGTGATGGCCGAGATGTACGGCAAGGCCGAGGGCTGCTCGCGCGGACGCGGCGGCTCGATGCACCTGTTCGATGCGGCGACCAAATTCTACGGCGGCAACGCGATTGTCGGCGGCGCGCTGCCGATGGCGGTGGGCTGCGCGCTCGCGCAGAAGATGCAGCAGAAGGGCGAGCTTACCGCGTGTTTCTTCGGCGAGGGGGCGGTCGCCGAGGGCGAGTTTCATGAATCCATGAACCTCGCCGAGCTTTGGAAAGCGCCGGTACTGTTCTTGTGCGAGAACAATTTCTACGCGAGCCACATGCCGCTCCTTGCGCGTCGTCGCGCTGACAATATCGCGCGGGCCGCTGACGCCCACGCACTGGGGGGCGCAGTCCTCGACGGCAACGACGTGGAGGCCATCCACAG
>JACQOI010000240.1 GCA_016202615.1 Betaproteobacteria bacterium | reverse complement strand
TCGCGCTGGGCTATATCGAGAAGGAAGAAACGCTGAATTACCTCGCCTATTACGACGTGCTCACGGGTTTGCCGAACCGCACGCTGTTTCTCGAGCGCGTGAATCAGGTCATACGTTCGGCGCAGCAGGATAACGGCCGGCTCGCGCTGGTGCTGTTCGATTTGCAACGCTTTCGCGCCATCAACGATACGCTCGGCAGACAGGTGAGCGACACGCTGCTCAAGCTGGTCGCCACGCGGATGCAAGAGTGTCTGGGCGAGCGCGGCTGGAATGCCCGCATCGGCGGCAATACCTTCGCCGTGGCACTGTCGGATATCAAGCAGGAAACGGACATCGCCCACATTCTGGAGGGCCGCATTTTGGAGTGTTTGCGTCAGCCATTTGTGCTCGACAACACCGAGCTGAGACTTGCCGCCCGCTGCGGCGTTACGCTATTTCCCGGCGACGGGACCGACGCCGACAGTCTGTTGAAAAACGCCGAAGCAGCGCTCAAGAAAGCCAAGGATACCGCCGAGCACTACCTGTTCTACGCGCCGGAGATGAACGCGAGGGTGGGGGAGCAACTGAATCTCGAGAACCGGTTGCGCGTGGCGCTCGTCGAGCGCCAATTCGTGCTGCACTACCAGCCGATAATCGATAGCGGCAGCGGCCGCGTCGTCGGGCTCGAAGCATTGATCCGCTGGATGAGTCCCGGTCTAGGCCTGGTTTCACCGGCCGAGTTCGTGCCCATCCTCGAGGAGACCGGCATGATACTGGAGGCCGGCACGTGGGTGCTGCGGCAGGCGGCGTCCGATTACCGGCAGTGGCGGGCGAAGGGGCTCAAGCCGCCGCGCATCGCGGTCAACATCTCGGCGCTGCAGATGCGGCAAAAGGATTTCGCGGAGCGGGTGCAAGCCGCCATGCGCGGCGAGGACGGGGAGATGGCCGCGCTCGACCTTGAAATCACGGAATCCGTGATCATGACGGACATCGAACAGTCGATCCCCAAACTCGAAGCGGTGCGGGCGCTGGGCGCCGGCATCGCGATCGACGATTTCGGCACCGGTTATTCCTCCTTGAGTTACCTCGCCAGGCTGCCGGTCACCGCTTTGAAAATCGACCGCATGTTCGTCGAGAACATGGTGGTCGGTCCCGACAGCATGGCGATTGTGTCCAGCGTGATATCGCTCGCGCACTCGCTTAATCTGAAGGTCGTTGCCGAGGGCGTGGAAACCGACGAGCAATCGAACCTGCTGAAGCTGCTCAAGTGCGACGAGCTGCAGGGCTACGTTTTCAGCTACCCGCAGCCTGTGGAGGCGGTGGAAGCGATGCTCAGCGGGGAAGCGTAGCGTGCCGTTTTCGCTCGATTGACGTGCGCGCTAAGCCGACGACAGCCCGCTGCTGGGGCGATACGTAGCGCTCTTCTGGTTCGCTGCCGGAGCGCCGCACGGGACGGCCTCGAAGCGATAGTTGCCGGGAACCGTGGTCTTGCCGAGGTAATCCAGCGCCTGCTGTTCCGATTCGAATTTCATGGCGTGGCCCGAAGCGATCGAGCACAGGCGGCCGTTGTCTCCGATGGCAATGCCTTCCTTGACTCCGGCTCCGCCGGTGGCCGTCCCCGGGCTGCCGGCGACGCGCAGTTCGTACCATTGAGTCATCGTGCACCCCCTCTCAAGAAGCCGCGATTCTCACTGGCGCAAACTTTAGCATGCAATCCGTGAAATTTGTCACGAATTTGCAATCGGTTTGCGGATTGTTGGCTGTCCGGGAAGGGGGCTGCTGCGACCTGACCAGCACCGCCGCAAAAAAGCCGTCGCAGCCATGGCGGTGCGGGCGGAGCTGCAGAAATTCGCCGGTGTCGAGCGCAATGTGCTGCTGCTTCAACAGGTTGTCCGCGGGCATTAATGTGAACCGCGGGTGCGCGGCGAGGAAGGCGGAAGGACGGGCTTTCTAAAGAAAATGAACGCACCCGCTAGCAGCCTGTCGGGCTTGGCACTCCGACAGGCTGCTAGCCGTTCTGATAGCGGTTCCGCAGGCGTTCCACAATCCAAATTGGAATCACCGCCTTGCCATTCACCACCCACCACTGCGGCTGACGCGACCGGAACTGCTTGGCGACCACCCGCATAACTTCCTTATGAGCGCAATCCTCACATGCGCTCCACTCGCCATTAAGAATCGCCAGAACATCCTCCAGCGAACCAGTCCATCCGGAACAACGGCCACACGAACTCTGCATGAAAAACACACTTCCTAGATCTTGGGCTCGGATTAGGATCTGTTCCTGCCGCAGCCCTTTTTTCCTTCCGAGCGAAACCACGCTCATCGACTTGCCGGCCCGAGACCGACCGAAAAATCAGCAAAATATATAACATGGAACCACTCCAAAAAAAGGCATTAATTTACATTCCAGTGCGTAAAGAAGTGGATAGCAAGCGGGGGGCGATATGGGAACAATTATGAGGTGGAAATAGAGGGAAACAGGGCGACGAAAGCCTGACGGTTACCTGACGAGTTTTGCCGGCGGCATCGGGTCAGCACGGCGGCGAAGAAGCCGTCGCAGCCGTGCCGGTGCGGGTGGAGCTGCAGAAATTCGCCGGTATCGAGCGGAATGTGCTGCTGATTCAATAACTCGCTGCAAGGCAACAACCCGAACTGCGGGTGCGCCGCTGCAAATTGTCCGCAGCCGCCGCGCCGTCTCCGCAGGGAAGCCTGTCATGGCAAAATAGCAGGATGCCGATGCTGAGCGAGCTGGACGTCCTGAAAGAGGTCAGCGGGCGGCTTGAGACCGCCGGAATTGCGTATATGCTGACGGGCTCGGTGGCGATGAACTATTATGCCGAGCCGAGGATGACGCGTGACATCGATCTGGTAGTCGCGCTGCAATCCGGGGATGCGGCGCGGGTCCGCGAGCTGTTCGACCGGGATTACTATCTGCCCGGCGCCGATCTCGACCGCGCCCTTGCGACTACCGGCATGTTCAACATCGTTCACCTCGAAAGTGTGGTCAAGGTGGATTTCATCGTCCGCAAGAACGAGCCGTACCGCGAAACCGAGTTCTCCAGGCGGTCCTTGGTGGACCTTCCGGGGTTCCAGGTATGGATCGCCAGCCGGGAGGACCTCATTTTGTCCAAGCTCCTGTGGGCCAGGGATTCCGGCTCGGAGTTGCAGCTGCGCGACGTGAAGAACCTGCTTGCGGCCGACGCCGATCGGCAATATCTGCGGGACTGGGCCGGCCGTCTCGGCGTAGCCGGCCTGCTTGAGGAATGCCTGAATGGATGACACCACCGTCGAAGTGAAACGCTATATGCGGGAGCGCTACGCGCGGATGTCCGGAGCGGAGCGCTTGCTGATCGGGAACCGGATGTTCGAATCCGCGCGCACCCTTGTGCTTGCCTCGCTGCCGCGCGGCCTCTCGGAGCAGGAACTCCGACGCCGCCTGTGCGAGCGTTTTTATGGCGCTCTGGCGGACGTGGCGTATCCCGGCAAATCTTGCGAGGACTGAGCCGTAGGGTGTGCTGAACGATAGTGAAGCGTACCGATAAGGCAGTGCGCATCGTTTCTCGGGGTGATGCGCTTCTCTCGGCACACCCTACGATTGCTTCTCCATGACGGCGGCGAAGAAGCCATCGGTGCCGTGCACCTGTGGCGTGAGCTGTAGATAGGTGCCGGTATCGAGCGCGATATGCTGCTGCGCAAGCACCTGGTTCGCGGGCAGCAGCGCGAATCGCGGGTGCGCGGCGAGAAATGCGGTGACAACGTCCTGGTTTTCGGCGCGCAGAAAGCTGCACGTCGCGTACACCAGCCTGCCGCCGGGTTTGAGCAGCGCCGCGGCGACGGTGAGGATCGCGCGCTGTTTGGCGCTGAGCTCGGCGATATCGCTCTCGCGCTGGCGCCACTTGAGATCCGGATTGCGCCGCAGCGTGCCGAAGCCGCTGCACGGCGCGTCGATGAGCACGCGGTCGATCTTGCCGCCGAGCCGCTTGACCCTGATGTCGTTCTCGTTGGCGAGCAGTTGCGGGTGCACGTTCGAGAGTCCCGAGCGCTTGAGCCGCGGCTTGAGCTTATTGAGCCGCGATTCCGACACATCGAAAGCGTAAAGCCGGCCGAGCGACTGCATCAGCGCGCCGAGCGCGAGTGTCTTGCCGCCTGTGCCGGCGCAAAAATCGGCCACCATCTCGCGCCGTTTCGGCGCGAGCAGATAGCACAGCAGCTGGCTGCCTTCGTCCTGCACCTCGATCTTGCCGCTGGTGAAGAGCGGATGGCGGTTAAGGGCGGGCTTGGCCCCGAGCCGGATGCCGAGCGGGGAATACGGCGTGGGGTGAGCGGCGATGCCGTCGGATGCGAGTCGGGCGAGCACTTCGTCGCGCGTCGTCAGCAGGGAATTCACGCGCAGGTCGAGCGGCGCCGGCTGCTGCAGCGCGCGGCCGAGCGCGAGGATTTCGTCTTCCGGCAGCTCGGCGGCGAGCATCGCGGCGAGCCACTGCGGCAGCTCGGCGGCGACGTTGAACGGGGGCGTGCTGTCGGGCCGGGACTTGATAGCGGCCGCCCATTGCGCGTCGTCGCGCCCGATGAGCGGCTCGAGCTGGCGCAGGCTCACGCCCTCGATGCGGTTGAGATAGGCGAGCAGCAGCCGCCGCGGCGTCGCCGCGCCGGTGTGATGCTCGAGCCCGTAGCGCCGGCGCAGCACGCCGAACACCGTTTCGGCGATGAACGCGCGGTCGTGCTGGCCGAGTCCGGGATGCGCGCGGAAATAGCGCGAGAGCACCGCGTCGGCGGGCTGCGTCATCGGCAGGATGTGCGCGAGCGCATCTTCCGCCGCGGCGAGCTGGGGCGTGGAAATTTTCACTGGAACCAGTCTTAATAATCGAACAAGAGTTTAGCCGAAGATTAACGCCGATCATTGGGTGAACGAGTGAACAAGTGAACGAGTGAACGAGAAAAAGATTCCCTCTCCCCCGTCACCGGGGGAGAGGGCTAGGGTGAGGG
>JACQOI010000236.1 GCA_016202615.1 Betaproteobacteria bacterium | reverse complement strand
CTGCTTCTCGTGCATCCGTCATTGGAGGAAGCCGCCGCCAACGTCGGCGCGACCAAACTGCGCACGTTCCGCGACATCACGGTGCCCTTGGTGTGGAAGGGGATCCTGGTCGGCGCGCTGTTTTCCTTCATCATGTCGATCCAGGAAGCGTCGGCCACGATCTTTCTCACGCTGGGCGGCTGGGAGATGATTCCGTTCGGGATCTTCACTTTTTACATCGCGGGCTCGCATAGCCAGGCCGCGGCGCTCGGCGTGATCCTGATCGCGGTGTGCGCGCTGAGCCTCTACGTGGTCAACCGCATCGCCGGAACGCGGGTCGGCGGGCTGTTCGGGTGACGCGGCATCGCTCGGCATGCGGGTAGAACAATCTCAAGCGTCATCGTGAGCCTTGCAATTCCTGGACCCTGAGATTCAGGTCAGGCGCTTCGATTGCCGGCCGGTATGCGATTTTGCGATCTCGGCCATGGTTTCGATGCGCACCAAGCGCTTGTCGATTTCACGGACCTCGATTGCCAACGATTTGAGTCCTTCCGATAAACGTTTGACTTCATCGGTCATCCGCAGCACCTCTTTGACGCCGTCGATAATGCGATCGAGCCCGGCCATTATGCCGCCCTGCGTTGTTCGGACTTCGTTTTTGCCGCGAAATGATCGAGCGTTCGCCGGGTCTCGCCGAGCGCGTCTTTGAGCGCATGACGGGCTTCCTTGACGGCCCGATCGAGCTCGTCAGCCAATGCATTCAGGACGATTTCCTCGTCGTTATGCCGATAGCCTTCCACCGCGCGACGGATGATTTCGCCGGCGCTCACGTTGAGTCTTTTCGCTTGGGTGGCGATGGCCCGTTTTTGCGCCGGAGTGACGAGTATCGTCATGCGTTCTGTTTTCATGGTGTGCCCCCGCTGGAATTAGTATTCACATATGCATGATAATATTCAATGCGATTTCAGTCAAGCAGGCGAGAGGAACAAACCTTACGGCCAAAGTTTCAACCGCTGACCGCTGAATTTCCCCTTACTTCCTGAGGGGCTCGATCGTTCCCATATGGAACTTGTATTCGCCGCTGCTTCGATCGCCGTAGTAATGCTTCAGCGTGTTGCGCACGGTGGCGAACGCAATCTGGTCCCACGGTATCTCGTGCTCGGCGAACAACCTGGCGTCGAGCGTTTCGGCACCCGCTTTGAAATCGAGGTCGAGCAGCCGCGCGCGGAACAGCATGTAGACCTGGTTGATGTGCGGGATGTTGTAGAGCGCGTAAAGCGGCCCGATTTCGATACGCGCGTTGGCTTCTTCCAGCGTTTCCCGCACGGCGCCCTGGTAAGTCGTTTCACCGTTTTCCATGAACCCGGCGGGCACCGTCCACAAGCCGTAACGCGGCTCGATTGCGCGCTGGCACAGCAGGATCCTGTCTTCCCATTCCACAATGCAGCCGACCACCATCTTCGGGTTTTGATAGTGTATGGTGTGGCACGACCCGCACACGAACCGCGGCAGCGTGTCGCCTTCCGGGACGCGTAGTTCGACCGGCGCGCCGCATTGGCTGCAGAATTTCATGAGGAGGGCTGGGTCTGAGGGCGCGTGGAAACCGTACTATACGGTAACAACCCGCCGTAGGAAAACTGTGCCTAGCAGCCTGTCGGACGTAGCATTTCGAACAGGCTGCTAAGGAGTTTGCCCGACCCAAGTCCAACAAACTCCTAGGGGTTATGCGCGCAGCCGCAGTCCGTTCCCGTCCGACCCGCAGGCGCTGCACTTGTCGCAAGTGGGGCCACCGCCGCATGATATGATTAAATTGTTCGGTTGGTTAACTTAACGGAGGCAAAAAATGAGCGACAACGTAAGAATGATCGTAGTCGGGGTGGTGTCGTTGATTATCGGCGCGGCTGGCGGCGGCGGTTACGGCATGATGCAGGTTGACGAGGTGATGCAGAAGCTGGTGGCCGCGATGCAGGAGAAGGACCAGGCGCAACAGAGCGCGGATCGCCTGCGCAAGATGAGCAGCGATGCCGCGACCAGGTACGGCAAGGAGCTTGGCAAGCTGGTGATGTCTGCCAACGGCGCGCCCGCAACTCCGGCCGCCGCAGCGCCTGCCGCGGATGATCCGGCGAAGGCGATCGACAGCGCGCGCGCAATCCTGGCGGCGCGCGATGGATTTCGCGCTTCGCTCGACGGCGCGCGCGCATCGATGAACTCCGAATTGGACGCGCTTGCTGCCGAGCTGGGCAACGCGACGCCCGATGCCGGGAAAGTGAAACAGATCCTGGAGTCGCTGAAGCAGAGCTGGCCGAACAAGGAAAAGGACATGGAGGCCGCAACGCGCAAGCTGATGGTTGATCTCGGCCTGCTGCAAGCCCCCCCTGCGCCCAAGCCGGCAGCCGCTCCGGCACCAGCCGCCGCACCTGCGCCGGCGGAGAAAAAGTAACCGTAGTGCCCAGGAGTTTGTCGGGACTTAGCCCCGACAAACTCCTAATGCAAAACCGGGGCCAGTAGAATTGCAGAAGAGGATAACAGATATGCGAATTCGCCCGCGCTTTTCCCCAAATTCAACCGTTAGCGGCCTGTCGGACTGTTAGGTCCGACAGGCTGCTAGCGGCGCGATGGACACGCTGAAGGATGTCGAGACCCGGCCCGGCCCGGGCGCGATCCGCACCGCGCTTCTCGTGCTGCTGATTGCGGCGTCCGTGTCGGGATCGAGTATCGCCGCCGCGGCGATACTCGATCCCGGCGACCACGGTTTCACGCTCGAGCACCAGTTCCGCAAGCGCAGTTACCTGGCGCGCGTCCCGCCGCACGCAACCGCGGCTGCGCCGCTGCCGGTGGTGCTGAATTTTCATGGCGGCGCCGCCAACGCGAAGAACCATAAATCGTATTCGCGCATGGACGCGGTGGCCGATCGCGAGGGCTTCATCGCGGTTTATCCCAATGGCTCGGGCGGCATCGGCGAGCGTTTCCTGACGTGGAACGCCGGCACCTGCTGCGGTCCTGCAGCGGCGACGCAAGCCGATGACGTCGGCTTTGTGCTCGCGCTGCTCGACGATCTGGCGCGCCGCACGCCGGTGGACCGCAATCGCATCTATGCCACGGGGCTGTCCAACGGCGCGATGATGGCGTACCGGCTTGCGGCGGAGGCGAGCGAGCGCATCGCCGCGGTCGCGCCGGTGGCCGGGGCCATGACGGTGGTGCGTTTCGCGCCGTCGCGGCCGGTGCCGGTGATGCATATCCACAGCGTCGACGATCAGCGCGCGCTCTATAACGGTGGTCTGGGCCCGCCGTTTCCGCTAAGCGGCACGCGGGTGCTGCACCCGCCGGTCGAAGAGATGCTTGCGCGCTGGGTGCGGCATAATGGATGCGCGCCGCAGCCGGCGATTGCAGCGGCGCTGCGCGGTGGCGACGGCACGCGCGACCAGGGCCAGAGCGCGAGGAAATTCGTCTACGCGCCGTGCCGCGCGGGAACCGAGGTAGTGCTGTGGAAACTGACCGGGGCGGGCCATGTATGGCCCGGCGGCCAGCGCGACTACATGAAGAGGTTACTTGGCGCCGATACCGCGATCATCGACGCCAACAGCGAGATGTGGCGGTTTTTCTCGCGATTCACGCTCTCGCGGTGAGCGGGTGAGCGGTGAGCGGGTGAGCGGTGAGCGGTAAGCGGTGAGCGGTAAGCGGTGAGCGGAAAAAGCGTACTATGCTTGAATGATACTTACTTAAGCCAAGCATCGCAGCTCGGCAAGATTCGATATTGTCGATTCAATGGCATAGGGTAGGGTGCGCTTGCGCACCAATGTGATGGCGTCGCATGGATCCGGACATCTTTTCTGCATGGTGCGCAAGCGCACCCTACGCCGGATCAGGCCCGCTTTCACGATCGCACCCCTTTCGCCCGCTCCAGCGCGCCTCTCCCCGCAAGGGCCTTGAAGGGCAGGAGTTCCCGATGCCCACAGCTTAAGCAAGTGCCATTCGGTGTCAGATTTCTAACGCGCGCCAAAGCAAAAGTTACCCTAATTAATTCTCATGACGTCTTGCCTCCAAGGTGCCGGCCGAGGAAATCGAGTGTCCGCCGCCATGCCAGCGCGGCCGCCTCGGGGTGATACGGCGGGTAGCCGTCGCGGTTGAACCCGTGGTCGGCGCCCTCGTACCAAAAGGTGCAGGCGTTGGGTTTGCCAGCAAGACAGCCGCGAATCGTGTCGTAAAGGTCCGGCGGCACGCGATGGTCGAGCGAGCCGAAGTGCATCATCAGCGGTGCATCGATGGTTTTTGCCGCGTCGAGGTGGCCGTTGAGTTGCGACGCGTAATAGGTGACACCGGCATCGGCCGCATGGTGCGATAGCCCCAGCCAGGCAAGCTTGCCGCCGAAGCAGAACCCGACGACGCCGATGCGGCCGGTGCAATCGGCACGTTGCCTTAGCCAATCCGCGCATGCGCGCAGGTCTTCGATGAATAGGGGCAGGTCCATGGCGGCCCCCAGTGCCCGCCCTCGCCGCTGTCCCTCCGGGGTGTACGATAGGTAAGCACCAGGCTCTTGGCGCCAGTAGAGGTCGGGCACAATCGTCATATAGCCTTCCGCCGCAAAGCGATCGGCGACAGACCGCGCCCAGGGGTTCGCGTTGTAGATCTCGGCCAGCACGGTCAGGCCGGGTCCCCGTCCAGACGGGGGCGCAGCCAACCAAGCCTCAAATTCCCCGCCATCCTTGGCGGGGATACGTACCGTTTTACCAGTCATGCCTCACTCCTCAGGGGATTAGATGTTCGACGAGATCCAGTCGTTCAAGTGGCCGTTCGGCAGGGCGCCGACCCGGGGGCCGGGTTAAGGATAGGAATTCCAACGCCGCTTGGTAAAGTATCCCGTACCATTCAAAGCGTAGTCAATCGCGGCTTTCGTGCGGAGCCGCGGCCGCGCGCCCGCGGATTACCGCACGTTCAAGATGTTTTCGCTCGCATAAGGCCACGACCCTAGGCGGCAATGCGGCGAAGTTGCTGGGGATCAAGGCCCAGGAAAGAGGCAAAAGGCAAGACTTGACCCCATCGTGCAAGATGTAAGGCCACGACCCTAGGCGGCAATGCGGCGAAGTTGCTGGGGATCAAGGCCCAGGAAAGAGGCAAAAGGCAAGACTTGACCCCATCGTGCGTCGAAACGCTGCGTATTCGAAAAATGTTATGATTTTCGCACCATCCAACACGGCAATCTCTTCCCACGCCAGACCGCCCACATGACTAAAGAAAAAACTCCTTCGAGCACAGCCGCCCCGACCAGCCAGATCGAGCCGACCGGCGCGCAAGGCTTGCAGCACATCACCACCGGCTTCAATACGCTGTCGAAGTGCCGGCACGGCTGGATGCTGTATCACACGGCAGATCAATACATAGGCCGGGGGTTGAAAAAATACGGCGAATTTTCCGAAGGCGAAGTGGCGTTGTTCCGCCAGGTATTGCGGCCCGGCCATCTGGTGGTCGAAGCCGGAGCCAACTTCGGCGCGCATACGCTGGCGATGGCAAAAATTGTGGGCAAACAAGGCTGCATCATCGCGTTCGAACCGCAGCGGCTGGTGTTTCAGGCGATGGTGGCGAATGTCGCGCTCAATTCCCTAACCAATGTCGTGACGATGCAGGCGGGTCTGGGGGCATATCAGGGCACCATCAAAGTGCCGGTGCTCAATCCGGCGAAAGGGAATAACTTCGGCGGCTTCAACATCAGCAACCTCGACGCCGGAGAAGAAGTGCCCGTTAAAACCATAGACAGCCTCAACCTGAACCGCTGCCGCCTCATCAAAGTGGACGTGGAAGGCATGGAGTGCGAAGTGCTGGAAGGCGCACGGAACGCGATTGCCCGGCTGCGCCCGGTGCTGTACGTGGAAAACGACCGGACAGAACATTCGCGGCGTTTGATCGCGCTGATCCAGTCGCTGGGCTATAAGCTGTGGTGGCACCTGCCGCGCATGTTCAACCCGGATAATTTCCGGGGCGACAAAGAAAACCTGTTCGGCAATATCGTGTCGGTAAACATGCTGTGCTTGCCGCAAGAAACGCAGACCGTGGTTGAAATGCCGGAAATCAAGACACCGGATGATGATTGGCGCAATGTGGGGAAGGCGTAACGGCTCTGGGTTTGGGATTGTGAATATTCATCTATCGGGAATAATCAGGGACAGTGTCAGATTTCCAGCGCGTGCCAAAGCAAAAGTTACTGGTAAGCGGTGAGCGGTGAGCGGTGAGCGGGGGAGCCGTCAGGCGCAAGCGGGGAGCGTCGAGGCGTCCGGCTACGTGCTACAGCGCGATCTTTTGCCGCTGCCCGGTCTGTGAAGCGCGCACGATAGCGTCCAGCATCCGGTGGCGGCGCACCGCGGAATCGAAGTCGGGCTCGATGCGAGTGCCGGTGCGGATCGCTTCGGCGAACTTGACCCACATCTGGCCGACGTCGTATCCCGGCCCGAGGCCCCGCACGTCTTCCGGCACCCACTTCAAGCGGTCCGGGACGGGCGGTTCCTGCAGGGTCTTGTCGTTCTTGCGCCCGCCCATGATCTTGCGTTTCACTTCCGCCCCGGCGTCTCCGCCGCCCACCATCGCGAGCGTGCCTTCCGTGCCGTAGATCTCGAGCCGGTAGCCGGTGCCGTGGTACGGATGCACGCCCAGGTTGGCGTTGACCACCGCGCCGCCTTCGAGCCTGCCGGCGAGCACGATATTGTCGGGCGCGGTCACGTCCACGTGCTTCTTCGTATCGGTCTCGTACCACTGCGGCACCTGGGTGCTGACGACGGCCGCCGCTTCGGTGAGTTCACCGGCGACCATGCACAACGCGTCCATGGCCTTGTCGTCGCTGTAGGCGCGCTCCACGCCGTACTTCTCGGCCGCCGCGCGCGCCGTGTCCTCGTCGGCCGTGCAGACGGCGTAGATCTCGGTCTGCGGCAGGCGCTGAAGGGCCGGGGCATGCGCGCTCGGCCCCCATCGGCCGTTCGCGCCGATGAAGCCCACACGTAAGCGGTTGGACGAGGTCATGGGCGACTCCTTTGCGGTTGAGCGATGAGTAATGGTAACAGGTGTGTTTAAGGGCGGGAGGGGTGAGGGG
>JACQOI010000231.1 GCA_016202615.1 Betaproteobacteria bacterium | reverse complement strand
TTTCTTTCTCCGCTCTGTAATCAGATCGCGATAGCGTTTACCTGCCAGATCAATGTCGCTCTTGGGCGTCTTGCGCGTCTTTTTCTCGAAGACGTGGAGCACGTAGACACTCTCGGCAAACTTCGCCACGTAAAGCGCGCGGTACTCGTTGCCGGCGTGAACGCGAATCTCGTTCACCCCGCGGCCTACAGAGCGCATCACCTTCCAGTCGGACGGCATTTCGCCCTCCTGGACGTAGCGCAGTTCCGTGCCGAGCGTTTGCCGCACATCTCGCGGAAACTCCCGCACGCGGTTCAAGCTGTCGCCCAGCCAGCGCACCGGTTTCCTGCGGATTATATCCATTTCGATATGGGTAGGCAATTTTTTTGCGCCCCTGACTTACTGTGCGTCGGGCCGTCTGTCATGCCCTCTCGGAATACCAAGAAATCCACGCACGATCCAGCCGACTGTCCATGTAAAGGCTCAAAAAAACGCGAGACTTGCGAGCATTCCAAGGATGTACAGGCCAGCATTCTTTAGCGTCTGAGTCCACCCAAGGCGGATGATGTGATCTTCGTCGGCTTCAGGAATCTGGAACGAGTCACGCACCCTCGACATGTAATCGAGGCTAAGGCCACCGTGCGCCTCAAGTGCAGCGTCCCAGTCAACTGGGCGAGCGGTCGACAAATTAAATATATCAACAGGATTCGGTTTCTTTACTGCGGGAGGATTGACGGTTTCTGGAAACTTAAAGCACAAGGTGACGTCCACTGACCTGCTGCGCTTGGAAGTCATCCTTTTGAACTCTTCCGATACTCTATCTGGACATTCTTCTACCCGGACGGGGAGCTTATCCTTTCCCGCTATCAAATAATGGACAGGAACGGCCTTTTCACTATCGGTGAAGATCACGATGACAAAGCCCACCACGATAACCACCGCTATCAACTTCGCTATCCGCCGAGTGCCTTCAAATACATTGACTGTCATTGGTTACCCGTTTTCAAATTGCAGTGAAAAATTTTAGATTTTTCGACAGGCTTGCTCTCACGCGTACCCAGGCTGTGGCGTTCCACTGGCGAGTATGGAGAGTCCTCGCCGAACCGACTGATCGCCAAGGCCGGACTGGATTGAATGGGGCCCCCGCTCACGCCCCCGCCCCTTGATCGCAGCAAACTGTGCGCGCCTACGGGTCACGCCGCCTTCTTCACCCGCAACTCAACGCTCATCCCGGCGCGCACGGCGATATTGACCAGTGCGTCAAGGCTGAACAGCCCGATTTTTCCCTTAAGCAGGGCGTTAAATCGCGGCGTCGTGAGTCCAAGAGCCTTGGCCGTCGCCGCCTGCGTCGCGCCGCTTTTCCTGTAGCTGTCCTCGATGCGCATCATCAGATCGGCGCGCAGCTTCAGATTTTCGGCTTCTTCGGCGTTAAACCCGATGTCGCGGAAGATGTTGCCGCTCCCACGTGTAATTTTCAGTCGTTCGCTCATTGCTGCTTTCTCTCCTGAACCAGTTCTCTGAATCGCTTCCGGGCAAGCTCAAGATCGGACTTGGGGGTCTTGCGCGCCTTCTTCTGGAAGGCGTGCAGCACGTATATCGCCTCGGAAAACTTGGCGACGTAGATCACGCGGAAAGCGCCTCCGTCGCGCACCCGAATCTCGTTTACGCCCAGGCCCACCGAAGGCATGGGTTTCCAGTCGGCAGGATCTTTCCCGGCTTGGACGCGCTCAAGCTGACACCCCGCTTCGCGCCTTGGCTCATCCGGGAAATCCCGAATGCGATCCCGGCTGTCGCCCAGCCATTTCACAGGCTTGAATGGCATATTATCAGAACTGGTAATAACGGCAAGTCGGGATATCGCGATCGCTAACGCCGGCAACGCGACCGGCCAGCGTAGCAAGAAAGGCTATGCCGCCTGCCGTTCAACGACGGAGATAACGGCGGATCGCCCGGTCGCAAGCCTGTCCAGCGCGTCAGCGATCCGCTGCGCGTCCGCCTGCAGCATGTCGGCAGTCGGCACCACGTAACCGCCGTGCGCGTCCTTAGCGGCGTGTCCGGTAAGCGCCCTCGATATTTCATCGTCAACGCCCAAGCGATGCGCCAGCGTCACATACCCCCGCCGCAGATCGTGCGGAGACCATGCACACACGGCACGCGTCGATTCCCATTGCTTGCGAATGTTGCCGAAAGAAAACAACGGCCCGTCGCCCGCCGCCTCGATCCTGCGCTCGAAAACCGGCATCAATTGTTGAACGATGGGAAGCTCGATATTCAGCCGCGTCTTGGTGTCGCGCAGCATGAAGGTGCGCGTATCAATATTCACATCGCCCGTATTGAGGGTGCGCGCTTCGATTGACCGCATCCCGGTATAAAGCAGCACCTGCATGTAATCTCGCACATCCTCGCGCAGTTCCAGAATCGCGCGCTTCCACGCGGGCATTACCGCATCGGCGATGGTGCGCCGCCTGCGCGGTGCGGATGCCCAGCCCTTGCGGGCATCACGCAGCGCACCGCCGGGAAACGGCGGGAAGTCCGCGCCCTCGGCAACCGCGCGATCCGCTGCAAAGTGCCACACGGCCCGCAACACTCGGAAGGTGCGGGCCTTGGCCGAATGCCCCGGCAATGCCTTGTAGCGCGCCGCCAGTTGCGGTCCGGTCAGCTTGGCAATAGGGCGCTTCATCCATGCGTCAAGCGGCAGCAGGCTTTTCCGGTAATCGGTAGCCGTGGATGCTTTGTAGTCTCGCGCCGCAAGCATGTCCTCAAGCGCCGCGCTCAACGTGACTGTTGCAACCTTGGCGCGCTTCTCTGTCGCCGCCGGATCAACACCCTTGGCATATTGCCCGAGATGCTCAAGCGCCTTCGCCTTCGCATCGTCAAGCGAAAGACGTCCCACGGTTCCAAGCGTTAACCGCTTCGGTCGACCCCGCCGCCCCACCCGCGCTTCCACCACGTAAGACGCCTTGCTGTCGTATTGCCGAATGGCGAAGCCGGTCAACTGCGTGCAGCGAATGAATGTCCCGGCAGGCACTTTACCCGCGAGTATGCGAGTTACCACAGGTTTGGTGATCGGGCGAAACTCGGTAGCCATGGTCCCCTCCAAAAATCCCCTGAATAGTCTCCTGCGCGAAAGTAGACACAAAGTAGACAGAAATGTCTACCTGCTACTACATGCCAAGCCGAGTTTCTAGAGGGAAATGAGAGAGGAGGGGTAAGTCGGAATACCCTTTGAACGGGGATTATGAATCCCCTGCTCTAACCAACTGAGCTACAGACCCGCTGGGGGAATTATACGGGGATGACGCAGCGGCACGGTTGTGAAAACAACGCCATGATCGGCTCCGCGCTTCGCCGATCCCTGCTCCACGTTTCGCCGATCCTGCTGCGCGCTCCGGCGCGCCCCCTGCAAAGGGGGGATGGGTTTTGGGAGGGGAATTTCTTGTTTGTCGGGGCTAAGTCCGACAAACTCCTAGCTCTCGGTATCAAGGAAACTGCGCAGCCGCTCGGAGCGCGACGGATGGCGGAGTTTCCTCAACGCCTAGGCTTCGATCGGGCGTATGCGCTCGCGTGTGACGTCGAACTGCTTGCCGACTTCTTCGAGCGTGTGATCGGTGTTCATCTCGATGCCGAAGCGCATGCGCAGCACCTTCGCCTCGCGCGGCGTGAGCG